>DATFQZ010000302.1:0-79266 GCA_035263765.1 Candidatus Angelobacter sp.
GCGCGCACGCAGGAGTTGATCTTACGAGCGCTTAAGCCGGCGCCGGCAAAGATCCTGGATGTCGGCGGAGGTTCGGGGATTTATTCCGCGTGGCTGGCGTCACTGGGCTACGAAGTGCATTTGCTGGACCTTGTTCCCGAACACATTCAACAGGCACGCAGCCGATCTGCGGGCCAGCAACACCAGATCGCCGAAATGAGGGTGGGAGACGCGCGCCACCTGGAAGAACCGGATGGCTCCATGGATGCCGTTCTCCTTCTCGGCCCTCTTTATCACCTCACCGAGCGTCAAGACCGAATCACGAGTCTCAAGGAAGCGCTCCGAGTCCTTTCGCCGGGCGGGTTGTTGTTTGCCGCCGCCATCAGCCGTTTTGCTTCTCTCCTCGACTCGCTGCGACACGGATTCTTTGAGGATCCGCTGTTTGCCCCGATTCTCGACCGCGATCTGACCGACGGCCAGCATCGCAACCCGACTGGCAATCCGCAATACTTCACCACTGCCTACTTCCATCGTCCTGGCGAGCTTTCACGCGAGCTGCTGGAAGCCGGCTTCCATGTGGAGAGTCTCTTTGCCATCGAGGGTCCAGGATGGCTGGCGAAGGACTTCGACAACCTGTGGACAGACCAGGCTCTGCGGCGGCGCCTGTTGGAAGCGATCCGCAAAGTTGAACGTGAGCCCACGATTCTGGGCGCCAGCCCGCATATTCTGGCCGTCGGAAAGAAGTGACTGCGGCTCCCTGCAAACAACCTTCACTCGAATTAAATCTCATCTTCAGAATTCCTAAATGTCCTGGGGCACAACTGCCTTTAACCGTGCTCAACGCTTTCTTTAAATACTATTGAGATCTCGCTGCAAGTTTTCTTTGCTATGCTGCACGCGAATTTTTTCACGTAGCGCCTCCTAACGTAGGCCGGGTGCACGTCGATGGCCAACAGCACGTGCCGTTAAGGAACAACTAGCTCTTAGAACGCCTCGTGCGCCCGCATCAGGGCAGCAACGAGCTAAGACCTCTCTGTGTCTCGAACGCCGTACGCCCTAAACGCGCACGGCCTTCTTCAACGCACCCCACTCTTAGGAGACAAACATGTCAGATACTGGCAAACGGTCGGTGATTCGATTTTTCCCGCTGCGCGCACTAGCGGTCGGGTTAGCGGTTGTGCTGGGCAGTGTGACGTCCACGGCCTGGGCAGCGATTTCGTTCAATGCGGCGAGCCGAACGGCTTCCACCGCTTCCATCTCTTCCATCTCCTGGTCCCATACGCTGGGCAGCGGCGCTGACCGCATCGTGATCATCGGCGTAGCTTGCGAGAACAGCTCCTCACCCAACGCCAATATCACCAGCGTGACCTTCAACGGCGTCAACGCGACGGCCGTGCCCAACTCCAAGATTTTCGGTGGCGGCACGGGCATCATTCAGACACAACTCTTCTACGTCCTGAATTCGAATCTGCCGGCGGCCGGAACTTACACGGTCAAGGTAACGTTCCAAGGCTCGATCCAGGGGGCGTCGGCGGGAGCGGTGTCGCTCTTCGGCGCGCGGCAGACCGGCCCGGAGAACGTGGCTACGCATGTCGATACCAGCGGTGCGGACTCCATCTCCACCAACATCGCTACATTGACCGCGGGGGCCTGGGTCGTTGACGTAGTGGGCAGCGGCAACTCAGGCACGTTCACCGCGGGCAGCGGACAGACGATGCGCTGGGGCATTGCTGCCAGCAGTATGACGGGCGCCAGCAGCACCAAGGCGCCATCCAGTACTGGAACAACCACGCTCAGTTGGACCCATTCCGGCGCGAATCGATTGGCGCATTCGCTAGCGTCGATCGCCCCATCAGCGGGAACTCCGACGCCAACGCCAACGCCCACGCCGACTCCTACACCAACTCCCACGCCAACTCCGACGCCTACCCCAACTCCGACGCCTACCCCAACTCCAACTCCAACTCCGAGTCCAACTCCGACTCCTACTCCAAATCCGAACGCTCCTGACTTCCATCTCTTCGGATTTGCCGCGGGTGTTACCACCGGCGGCAAAGGCGGACAGGTAGTCACGGTCTCGACGCTTGCTGATCTTCAGACCGCGGCGGCGAATACGAGTCCGATGATCATCCAGATCTCGGGCAAGATCACCGGAACCACCGGGACGGACATCGTGCGCGTGGCTTCGAACAAGACCATCGTTGGCCTGGGATCGACTGGGGAGCTGTTTGCGATTGAAGTAGATCTACGCGACTCCAGCAACATTATCATTCGCAACCTCAAAATCTCCCACGTGCTCGCCAGCAACCACGACGGGGATCTGATCCACCTGGACGGCACGCACGACGTGTGGGTCGACCATTGCGAGTTGTTCAATGAGCCCCCGCAGACCCAGACCAACAAAGATTTGTATGACGGCCTGGTGGACATCACCCACGACTCTTCCAACGTCACGCTCTCGTGGAATTTTTTCCACGATCACTGGAAGTCGAATCTGATCGGCTCTTCCGACAGCGACAACTTTGACCGGTCCGTGACCTTCCATCACAACTTCTACAACAACATTGCTTCGCGGGTGCCTAGTTATCGCTTCGGCCACGGGCACGTGTACGACACCTACTTCCTGGGCGTGTTCATCAGCGGCGTGAACTCGCGCATGGGCGCGGTGCTGCGCGTGGAGGGTAACGTCTTCGAGAATTCGACCGATCCCATCACCAGCCTAGACAGCTCCCAGGTGGGCTTCTGGGACGTCAATGACAACGAGTTTATCAACTGTACGGGAAACCAACCGACCACATCCAACGGAAGCTTTGTTCCTCCTTACACATACCATCTCGATCCTTCATCCACCGTGAAGGCTCTCGTGATGCAGTGGGCCGGAGTGGGTAAGACCGATCCGCTGCAGAACCTGCCTTAGCCGGATGATCGCTCTTGCTGGCAAGGGCCTGCTCACGCAGGCCCTTTTTTTATAAAGTGGCAACTGCCTCTTCAATCACGTCGTAAACATAGTCCAGTTGCGGCTCCGTGATCACATAAGGCGGCAGCACGTACAGCACGTGGCCCAGCGGCCGCAGCAGGACGCCGCGCTCCAAGAAAAAGCGATACAGACGCGGCTTGAGGCTGGAAAGATATCCGGGATCGTCGGCGATCAGCTCCAGAGCGGCGACTGCGCCGATCTGGCGCGTTTCGGCAACACGGAGACCGTTTGCCATTCGACCCAGGCGCCGTGCGTGCTGGGCGGCAATGGCCCTGATTCGGGCAAAAACATCTTCGGTCTCGAAAATCTCCAGGCTGGCCACGGCTGCGGCGCAGGCCAGGGCATTGCCGGTGTAAGAGTGGCCGTGAAAGAAACTGCGGCCCGGCGCAGAAAACTGCGCGTGAATTTCCTCGGTGCAAAGAGTGGCTCCCAGCGGAAGGACGCCGCCCGTGATCCCCTTGGAGAGACACATCAGGTCGGGAACAATGCCGGCCAAATCGCAGGCAAACATGGTTCCGCAGCGGCCAAAGCCGGTGAGTACCTCGTCGGCGATCAGCAGCACTCCGTGTTCCGAGCACAGGGCGCGAATCTTTTGGAGGAACTCCACAGGATGCACGATCATGCCGCCTGCGCCTTGCAGCAGCGGTTCCACAATCACAGCGGCGATCTCGTGGTCCTTTTCTTCCAGCAGGCGCGCCAGCGACTGCACGCAATCGATGGCGCATCCGGACCGTCGCTTTCCCACTGGGCAGCGCAGGCAGTAAGCGGAATGGGTTCGATGCACCGGAAATAACATGGAAGAGAACGCGCTGGTGAAGACCGATGGTGCGCCGGCCGACATGGCCCCGACCGTGTCGCCGTGATACGCATGCTCCAGCGCGACAATGCCATGTTTCTCGGGATGCCCCTCGTTGTGCCAATACTGCGCCGCCAGTTTCAGCGCGACTTCCACCGCGGTGGAACCATCGTCGGAATAAAAAATTCTGGTCAGAGGCGCCGGGAGCACGCAGCGCAACTTAGCGGTCAGTTCTTCGACTTTGTTGTGGGAGAAGCCGGCAAGAAGAACATGGTCCAGCCCTGCGGCTTGTTCCGCAATGGCACCCAGGATATGGGGATGGCAGTGGCCGTGAAGGTTCACCCACCAGGAAGAGATGGCATCGATGATCTCGCGACCGTTTTCGGCAAAAAGACTCGCTCCCTTGGCGCGCGTGATGCGCAAGGGCTCAGGATCGGCGCCGGCAACGGTGAAAGGATGCCAGATTTTCAGAGACGCGCCTGTGCTCACGTGAAAGCTTCCCGGCTAAAAGAATCAGTAAAGACTTCCCTCAGAGTGTCCCGGTCGATCCTGGATAGCGGCGGAATGCGTCCGATCACGCGCGTCCGTCCGTACTGTTCAATCGCCAGTTCGTTATCGACGTCGCGAGGGCCAATGATGACTACACCGTGCACCGTGAGGCCGGCGGCTCGCAAGCCCTGAAGCGACAAGAGCGTGTGATTGATGGTGCCCAGCGTGCTCCGCGCGGCCAGCACGACAGGAAGCGCCAGCCGCTGCATCAGGCCAGTCATGAATTCGGAGATGTTGATCGGCGCGAGGATGCCTCCGGCGCCTTCCACGATGAGAGGCGCTGAGGAAGGGATGTCGGGCAGCGTTATTCGAGCCAGCGAAATCTCCTTCCCCGCGCGGAGCGCGGCAAGGTGAGGTGAAACTGGATCGTCAAACAGATAGACCTCGGGGAGCGCATCACCATCTTTCAAACCCGCCCACTCCATCACTTGGCGGCGGTCTGTCCCCTCGCGCGCGCCGGTCTGGATAGGCTTCCAGTACCTGGCGTTGAGAGCCGCGCACAGCAAGGCCGAGAGCACGGTCTTGCCCACGTTGGTATCGGTGCCGGTTATGAAAAAGCGCTGGCTCATATTTGCGTAGGAGTTTTTAGTGCGGCAACCGCTGTCACGGCCCGCGTGAAGCCCTTGATATCTTCGCGCGTGAGGGCGGCGGTCAGCGACAAGCGCAGCCGTGCCGTGCCGCGCGGGACGCTGGGCGGCCGGATCGCGCGCGCGGCGAAGCCCTGCTCGGCAACTGCCTCCGCCCACCGCAACGCTTCGGCGTTGCTTCCAACGATCAGGGGGATGATGTGCGACCCTTTCGTGCCCGGGCACAGCGCCAGGGCGTGCAGCCGTTCGCGCAAAAGGGTGGAGAGCGACGCCAGGTGCTGGCGTTCCTGGTCCATCCCAGCAGCCAGCCGCAGCGCAGCGCGCAACTGATAACCCATGTACGGCGGAAGTGCGGTGCTGAAAATGAAACTACGCGCACGGTTGATGAGGAACTGTCTCAGGAGGCGGCTGCCGCAGACAAACCCGCCCATGCTGGCCAGCGCTTTGCCGCCGGTGTGCACGATCGCTAAGACCTGTTCCTGGAGTCCCAGCTCGGCTACGAGGCCGCGCCCGTTGGGGCCGTGTGTCCCCGTGGCGTGCGCTTCGTCTACGATAATTTCAGCAGTATAGCGGCGGGCCAAAGCAAACAGCTCGCACAGAGGCGCGCAGTCGCCATCCATGCTGAAGAGACTTTCGGTGACGATAACCTTGGCTCCGGCGATGTTCGTCTGCCGGCGCAGTTCATCTTCCAGACGGTTCAAGTCGCCATGCGGGTAGATGATCTTTCGGGCGCGTCCCAGGCGTATGCCGTCGATGATGCTGGCATGGTTCAGAGCGTCAGAGAAGACAACGTCCTCCGGCCCCAACAGCGCAGCGAGCAGACCGGTGTTGGCTGCAAAACCGGAGCTAAAGCACAACGCGGCTTCCGTTCCGGCAAAAGCGGCAAACTCTTCTTCCACTTCGTCCCAAATCGCATGATGCCCGCTGAGCAATCGCGAACCGGTAGATCCCATTCTTCCCGCGGTTTCGATTCCTTCGCGCAGCGCTTCCTTCAGGCGAGGGTGTTGCGAGAGGCCAAGATAGTCGTTGGAGGAGAGATTAACCCCTGGGACTGAAGAAATGCAGCGTGCCTGGGATTCCATCTCAAGCTCTTTCAGCCGCGCCGCGATACGCTGGGTTAGGGAAAGATGTTGCAGAAGAGATTGAGAAGCAATGCTGGTCATTGGCGATCTTTCGGACCTAAGCATCTAGCAACTGGCAATTAGCAAATAAGCATTCGTAAGCAGCAATGAGCGATTTAAGTCCGCGCATTGCTGTGCTCACGTGATAAACAAAAAGGAACGGTGATGGTTCCGAATCATGTGCTAATTACTTCCTTCAGCACGCCCATCTGAACAACGCTGCTCCCGTGGTGAATCCCGCGCCTACAGCAGCGATCAAAACCAGGTCGCCCTTCTTCAGGCGGCCCTGTTCGCGAGCGGTTTGCAGCGCTAAGGGAATGGTGCCGGCCGTGGTATTGCCGTACTCGTCGATGTTGATAATGACGCGGTCTTCCTTCAGTCCCAGGCGGTCAGCAGCAGCCATGATGATTCTGCGATTGGCCTGATGTGGGACGAACAGCGCGACGTCGGAGCCTTTGAGGCCGTTGCGTTCCAGCAGGCTGACCGACGCTTCGGCCATCTTGCGCACCGCGTATTTGAAGACAGCCTGGCCGTCCTGGTGGACGTAGTGCATCTTTTTGTCTACAGTCTCGTGCGAAGCGGGATGCAGGCTGCCCCCGCCGGGCATGTTCAGCGAGCAGGCGCCGGATCCGTCGATCTCATGGAGAAAATCAATGAAGTAATTGCTATCTGTGGCCGGCTCGATCAGCACTGCGCCCGCGCCGTCGCCGAAGATGACGCTGGTGGCGCGGTCGGTGTAGTCGATGATCGAACTCATGACGTCGGCGCCAATCACCAGAACCTTCTTGTGCGCGCCAGACTCCACGAACTTCACGCCGGTCTGCAGCGCGTAAACGAATCCCGAGCACGCTGCGGAAATGTCGTAACCCCAAGAGCCCTTTGCTCCAATGCGATCCTGCACCAGGCAGGCCGTGGCCGGGAAAGCCATGTCGGGCGTGACCGTGGCCAGAAAGATAGCTTCCACGTCAGTCGCGGGAATCCCGCGCTCGGTCAGCGCGCACTTTACCGCCTCGACCGCCAGGTTCGATGTCCCGGTCCCAGGATCGACGATGTGCCGCTGCCGGATGCCGGTGCGCTCGATGATCCACTGGTTCGAAGTCTCGACCATTTTTTCCAAGTCGGCGTTGGTCAGCAGACGCGGTGGCACGTAAGTTCCGAGAGCCGAGATTTTCGCCCGTACAAGGTTCGCCAAAAGAGTGAGCTCCGGTAGGTTAGATGCAAACGGATTATTGTACTAGGAAACAACCTTGCGTAACGCCGCATGAGTTCGCCGGCGTGTCACAGGCGCTGTTGCGTCTTCGAGGCGGGAGGGGTCCCTCGCTACGCTCGGGATAAGAAAAAATACCGGGCACCCCGCTGCACACGCACTAGCCCGTTACCGTTGCTTCCTTCCGGACCTGGCGGGGTTGGCGGGATTGCGTCGCGCGGGACCCGGCAGAAGTCATTCTAACACTTTCGTTTCCCTCAACTTGGCGAAACACCTTTCCTCACAGAAAAACTTCAGAGAAAATAACAACGTGAGCGCCAGTGACGCCATCTCGCCGAAAAAGCCGCTCGATTCGAGCGCGGAGCGTTTCTTTCAGTGGTCGTTGTACCTGCTCCTGGTCAGCGGGTTCGCCGTGCTCATGGGCACCAATAAGCTGGACCTGCCGTCCTTGCTCCTTGTGGTCCCGGCTCTCGTGGTTCGCGGTTACGCGCTGGTGACACGCCGGGCCTTCATTCTCCCTGAACGATTGACTACCTACCTGACGATCGCGTATTTCGCCTTTTATGCCGCCGACTATTTTTACCTATCCCAGAGTTTCGTCTCCTCGACTGTGCATCTGGTGCTCTTCATCCTGGTAGTAAAAATTTTCTCGGTGCATCGTGACCGCGATCTGCTGTACCTGGCGGTGATCCCTTTTCTAATGGTGCTGGCCGCAGCCGTGCTGACCGTGGATACCACGTACCTGGCGACCTTTGCGTTCTTCATTCTGGCCGCCATGGCGACCTTCATTAGCCTGGAGATGCGCCGGTCGCTCCGTGAGACACAGGCTGCGCCCGTCCCCTCTCGTCAAGAGAAAACGTTTCACCGCTCCTTGGCGGCAATGGCCGCCACATTGGGCGTGTGTACGCTGGCCGGCTCGGCCGTGCTTTTTTTCATTCTGCCGCGCGTGAACACGACGGGCTATTTGAGCAACCTGAGCGCTCAGAGCGGCTTAGCCACCGGGTTCAGTTCAGACGTGCGCCTGGGCGGCATTGGCCAGATCCAGCAGTCGAGCGCCGTGGTCATGCACGTCCAAGTCTTGGGAGGGAAACTTCCTGACGACGTGAAGTGGCGCGGCATTGCCCTGGCCAATTTCGACGGACAGCGCTGGTGGAACCCCGGACAATTCGCCGAGTACCACACCATGGGCGGGGCGCCACTCGACTTGGCCCGTGCCACGGGATCGGCTTTTTATTCCGGCGCCGTGGCGCCGGCGCGCCTGCCGACCTTTAGTTATCGCGTGGTGATGGAGCCGGTCGGGCTCAACGTTTTCTTTTTGGCCCCGGTGCCCTTGCGGTTGAATGGCGACTATCCTTTGATTCAAACCACCGCCGACGGTGCGGTGTTCAATACGCCGGGACGCAATCGAGGACGGGAGGCACCAGCCAGCATCGAGGTTTACATCGCGGAAGCCGATGCTCGCAATCCTTCGGTTTTTGTCCGTGGTTCGAATTCGCGCAATTACCCGCCGAGAGTCGCCAATCTTTATCTGCAACTGCCGAAATTGGACCACCGCGTGGTGGACCTGGCGCGCCAGGTTGCCGGCCAGGCGGAATCCAACTACGCGCGAGCCGTCGCCATCGAGTCCTTTTTGAAGACCAACTACGGTTACACTCTGGAGCTTCCCGGAGCGCGTGAGCCCGATCCTCTGGCTTCCTTTCTCTTCGATCGCAAGAAAGGCCACTGCGAGTATTTTGCTTCGTCCATGACCGTCATGCTGCGAACTCTGGGCATTCCCGCGCGGGTGGTTAACGGCTTCCGCGGCGGGGAATACAACGATGTTACCGGCAGTTACATCGTGCGCGAGCGCGATGCCCACTCCTGGGTGGAAGCTTATTTTCCGGAATTCGGCTGGGTGGCGTTCGACCCAACGCCGGCCGGCACAGCGGTGACCTCTCCCACGGGATGGGCGCGCCTGGGACTCTACCTGGATGCCGCCCGGGAAATGTGGCGTGAGTGGATCATCAACTACGACTTCTCACATCAGGTGCGCTTGGGCAGCGAGATCACCAGCACCGCCTACAACGTGCAATCAACCTCCCGCGCCTGGCTGTGGCGGAGATACCGCCGGCTGGTGGGCCGCATGGCGACCGAGCAGCGCCGCATGCAACGAATGTCTCCTGGCGAGATGGCCCTGGCTTGCGTCGTGCTGGGGTTGCTGCTGGCCCTGCCGTTCGTCCCCAAGGCGTTGAGGACGGTGCGCCAGGCGCGTCTGCGCCGCAATCCGAAGCGTGCCCCCAAGTCCGCCGCCAGCTTCTGGTATTTGCGTATGCTCAAACGGCTCGCCCGACGCGGCATCCGCAAGACTCCGGCGCAAACACCCGAGGAGTTCGCGTCTTCGATTGCCGATCTTCAAGTTCGCAATGACGTGGTGGTCTTCACCCAGCATTACGAGCGCGCTCGCTTCGCTGCATCCATCGAAGACGCGCAACGGCTGCCTGAGTTGTACGAGGAGATGGCAGGGAAGAAGTGACGGGATTTGGTAATTGAGTAATTTGGTAATTGGGTAATTGCCAAAACCGCTCGGCATTTGGGCTTCCAATTGCGCAATTACCAAATTACCCAATTACTAAATTTTCTCTAGTGCGGCCCTTGCAGCTTCAAATCCGCGACTAACGCCCGCACCTTGTCCATGAAGTCGGCTCCAGGATCGGGCTTGGTGTTGCGGTACTTCGGATCGAGTTCCAGGAAAAACGGCGTGCCCTCCATTCGCCGGTATTCCATGTGGCCGATAAGGTGGGTGATGGGATACTTGCCGGCCAGGTACCGCACGAGCGCTGCATCAGCTTGCACTTGCGCGGCGGTCAAGGGAAGCTTTTCGCCGTCGCCTACGTTTTCGATTCCGATCGCCACGTGATTCAGCCCGATGCAGTGGCGCGCCATCCAGGTTTCCGGCATCAGCCGGTAGATCTCACCGTCGCGATCGACCAGAAACTGCGCCGAGACATTGACTTCGCCGGCGGCCGCCAGCTCGGCGCGCGCCGCTTCCGCGCGAGTCCGGTTAAAGTAGTTCCAGGTAGATTCCAACGAAGAGATCCCGGTCCAGTGCAAAATGATCATGCGCGGCCGGATGATCACGTCATCGGCGTTCGCATCCTGATGCGCGCGCCGGTAGGCAACAGTGAGCTGAATGCGTTCCTGGTCGAAATTGATGAACCTATCGCGGATGCGGAAGCCGCCGGGCAAGTGCTGCTCGCCCGGCCCGGGCGTGTTCGCCTGCTGGGCGCGTAGAGCCGCGTGGCTGGCGGCGGTGATGATGCTGATAAGCGCCGGCGCCACCAACCTGAGTAGCCTCCATCTCCAGGCCGAAGAGAAGACCGCGGAGCTGTGGCTGGGCGGAGACGTCAATCTGGGTGATGGCGGGCGGGGACAGTTGGATAGCATCTCCGGCATAGTGCAGGGCGCGGCAGGGATTGTCAATCTGGAAGGTCCGGTGGCAGGACACAGGCAATTGAAAGCGCATGGCCTGCGGCTGTGGAATGCACCCTCGGCGCTCAAAGAGATCTCCGCGCTCAACGTCAAGGTAGCCGGGATTGCCAACAACCACTCCGCCGACGCCGGCCCACTCGGCGCGCAGCGCACTGCCCAACAATTGCTCGCGCACGGCATCTTCCCCGCAGGCAAACCGGGAGGAGCGGTCATCGAACAGGTCAATGGACTCGTAATCGCAGTAGCTGCGTACGACCTGACCCACGGCGTCCCGGTGAACCTGGCGCAAGAGTTGGCAACGGCGAAGCGCCTGGCCATAGTTGCAGGCTTAGTTCGCCCGGTAAACGTGCTGATCGTGACCTTTCACGTCACGGGACCGCCTTCCTACCTTCCCCGGCCGGAGCTGAAACGCGCGGTCGAGATCGCATATCAGGCCGGAGCACAGATCATCGTCGCGCACGGAACGCACGCTCTGGGCCCGGTGGAACGCCGCGAGCACGCGGTGATCGCCTGGGGCCTGGGCAATGTCGCGTTTGCCTGCGATTGCACTAAGGAGCAAGACGCTCTTCTGCTCCGGGTGCGCGTGACCGGTGACAAAGTCGTCAGCGCAGAAGTTGTCCCCATCCAGGCCGGTCTCAACCTTCAACCGGCGAGGCCGAGCCAGGACGCTGACGGCATTTTTGACTTGCTGGAGGCGATAGGCAGCAGCAAGCTGCACAGAAAGGGAAGCGTGGCCAAGTTCTAAGAGATCGCCGTGATCGCGCGTGATCGCACGTCATCGGGGTCTTTCAGATGGCGGCGATGTCGCGCGATGACGAGCGATGTCGGCGATCGGTTGCGCCCGACCGGGCGCGTGTCGTCCTATCAAGCGTTGGCGAACCAGCCATCTTCCCTCTTGTGTTCCCAGTCGGTCAGCGGGCCTCCGAGGGAATTTTCCACGCTCAGGATCACATTGATGTTGCGTCTATCGAGCGCCGTCAAGCGAGCGTCGGTGTATTTCGGATCGGCTTTGTACCAATCCACAGATTGGAAATAGTCCTGCAGCAAAGCTGAGTTGAACGGCCGTCCCCGCCGGGCGTAAATCAGGTTGCGCAGCAGACGGAGGTCGCGCCGCGAGAAATCTTTGAGCGAATCCACGGTAATTTGCTTGTCGAGCAGTGTGGGGTCTTCAAGGGGGGTGCGATCGTCGTTGGGCGAACCCGCCCATTTTCCCATGCGCATGGAAACCAGATGCAGCTCGATCCTGTCCTCGGGTGTGTTCGAACCGAGAGAGCGTCGCTGCATTTCCAGCAGCTCGTCGCGCGGAATGTCAGCGTCGTACTTGGCGATGGTCTCCGCGTTCTTGCGGTCCAGGGCCGTGATCTTGCTTTCATCCATCTTGTCCAACGGGTGGTACCAGGGCTGGGCGGAGAAATAATCGTTCAGCCACTTCTTGCGGAACTTGTTGCCGGCCCGGGCATAGATGGTGTTGCGCATCAAGGAGAGCTCGCGCAAGCTGCGGCCGATCAGATCATCGTCCGTGATCGGGTGCGTGTAGTAAAGAGGACGATCGTCGGGCTTGGCCGTCGTTTGAGCCCGGCCATACTGCACACCTCCGAACATGGCCAGCAAAAGCGTGGCAACGAGGGTCTTTTTGAGCATAGGCGGAGCCTAGCAAAGAAATCCTGGTGAGGAAACAGGTTTTTTTCGAGCGCCAGAAACCATCGGTAATCCCGCGGAGCGGGATCGGGGCATCGGATCATCCGGCCATCTGAACAGCGTTTGCTTGTTTTTTCCGATCACCCGATCCCCCGATGACCCGATCACCCGATTGTCGTTGGTTTCGTCTGTACAATAAAAACTTCGATGCCGAAGAAGACCGAACATTTTGACGTCCTGGTGATCGGCGCCGGGCCCACCGGCATGGCGTGCGCGATTGAAGCTCAGCGCGCGGGATTGACCGCCGTGGTGGTGGATAAAGGCTGTCTGGTGAATTCGCTGTTCCACTACCCTGCCAACATGGTGTTCTTCACTACGCCCGAGTTGCTCGAGATCGGCGACTTGCCTTTTACCACAGCGAACCAGAAGCCCAACCGCCAGGAAGCGCTCGAGTATTATCGCAACGTGGCCCAGCATTACCGGCTCGATGTTCGCCAATACCAGCAGGTGCTGGCTGTGACCGGCTACGATGGCGCTTTCCGGGTCACGACCCGCGACCGCCACGACCACCAGCACGAATACCAGGCGCGCAAGATCGTGGCCGCCACCGGATATTACGACCGTGCCAACTATTTGGGCGTGCCCGGCGAAGAGCTCCGCAAGGTGATGCACTACTACACCGAACCGCATCCTTACTTCGATTCCGATGTGCTGGTGATCGGCGGCAAGAACTCTGCGGCGATTGCCGCGCTGGAACTGTGGCGCCGCGGCGCGCGCGTGACACTGGTGCACCGCGGGCCCGGGATCCACAAGAATGTAAAGTACTGGATCAAGCCTGACATCGAGAATAGGATTCTCGCCGGCGAAGTCAGCGCGTACTTCCATAGCACAGTGGAGGAGATTCTGCCTGAGGCAGTGCGCATTCTGACGCCGCAGGGCAAGAAAGAGCTGAAGAACGACTTTGTGTTCGCCCTGACCGGATACCATCCGGATTACGAATTTCTAACGGGGCTGGGCATTGAGCTGACCCATCCGGAAATGCGTCCGGTGTGCGATCCGCAAACGTTTGAAAGTAACGTCCCGGGCATCTACGTCGCGGGAGTGATCGTAGCCGGCGTCCGCACCGGCGAGATCTTCATCGAAAACGGCCGGTTTCACGGTAAACAGATCGCGGAAGACCTGAAGAAAAAGATCGGGTGATCCAGGGATCGCCGGAATCGCGCGTAATCGCAACGTGATCGCCGTAATCGGAAAATCAACCGCAGTCGTGATGGCCGATGATCCGATCGCCAGATGGCTTCCGATCCAGCGATTCCCGATCACGGCGATGACGGCGATTCCGCGCGATGACGGCGATTTCAGATGTCTTCTTCCAGATAGTCCATCACCGCATGCAGGTTGTTTTCTTCGAGAAAGACTCCCTGGACTCGGACGCGGCCGTCTTTGCCGGCATTTTGCGCGGCCGATTCCGCCACCGGCAGCTCGACGCGCATCTCCTCATGGAGGAAGGTGACTAGCCCGGCGGAATCCACCCGGGCCACGAACGTGCCTCCGGGGTTCTGCTCGAACATGATCTGGTAGGTGAGGGGTTGTCCTTCGAGTTTCATGATGTCCAGCGTGCCCAGCGGCATGGCGTACCTCCGCAGCCCAGTTGCCTGGGGTGTAGGGTAGCATGTTAGAAGCAAAAGTTGAATGCAGGGTTGAAGCTGAAGGTGCCCGGAGTCGATTGGCAAAGCCATTGAAATTTTTCTTGCCAGGGGGAAACTCCGAGCTGCTCCTTGCATCGTAGAGCGTGGAAGTATTTTTTAGGTCGCGGGTCTTGCATCGTCGTGTCGGAATTGTCTCTGGTAATGACTGAAGGTTTCCCGTCCCAGGAGCGTAACAACCGAGGGGCCTCGTTGGGGAAGCGCGAGTGGGCTTCCTTGCTGGAAGCATGCGTTGGCTTCCTCCTGATTATGGTTACGGTGTGGACGCCGCGTCCGCTGCAGACCCGCCTGTTCTGGATTTCTGCGGCGTGGCTTGTGGCTTGCACCGTGTTCGCACTGTGGCGGCAAGGGTTTCCACGATTCCGGCTGCCGTCACTCAAGGCTTCGGCCCTGATGATTGCGAGCGGGCTGTTCATCGCCGTGCTTTTGATGCTGTTGGCCGCGGCGGCGGGAACGCTGCACGGATTGTTCGGCGCACGAGAACCGCTGCGCCACGCGAGCGGATACATTATCTGGGCCATCATCCAGCAGTACATCCAGCAAACGTTCTTCTTTGCCCGCTTCGAACAGGTCACGCGCAACGGAATTCTGGCCGGGCTGCTGACCGCGTTGCTGTTCGGCGTGGCCCATTTGCCCAACCCTGTGCTGGCGCCGGTGACGTTTCTAGGCGGATGGCTGTTGAGTGAGTTGTTCCGGCGCTATCGCAGCGTTCTCCCGCTAGGAATCGGACACGGACTGGTAGGGCTGGCCATCGCGCTCTCCGTACCCGATCACATCCAGCACCACATGCGCGTCGGGTTGGGCTACCTGCGCTACATGACCTAGCCAGAATCGCCGGAATCGCAACGGAATCGCCGTCATCGCCGGGATCTCATTGCTCTGCTTTTTTGCGGAAATCGCCAGAGCGTCGCTTTCTCGTCGCCAGAGAACTCGATGGTATGATGAAAGTGTGTGGGCGCGTAGCTCAGCTGGTAGAGCAACGCCCTTTTAAGGCGTGGGTCGCTGGTTCGAATCCAGCCGCGCTCACCAGTCTTCCCCCGAAATCCTTCCTGTAGAGGTCCCTCGCGAAAAATGCTCGGGATTTCGGCAGAAGGCTACCGCTCACCCGCTTTTGCGGGATCGCTCACGCCTTCTCAACGCCTCAAGTTTGAATCCAGCCGCGCTCACCAAGAAGGCCAACCCGTTACGTCACCCGCAGCCAACAGCCCATCGCCTAACAAGCATTTTGACCCCTCGCGTCTTGCTCGCACTCAGGCTTTTCTCTCATTTTGGCTGCTCCCGTACGCCAAAGGCTGGAATCACCCAATGCTATAATCCAGCCCTTAGCGTGCGGGTGCCGACGTGCCCGTAGGGAGCGAAATGCAGGACTGCTTTTCTGTTGATGTCGAAGCCTTTGCCGAATCCTGCGCCGAGAGCTTTCACGTTCCCGCCGAGCACTTGGAGATGTCAGTGCAGAATGATGAGGTCTGGCGGAACACAGACGCCGTCCTCGAGCTGCTGGACAGCCTGAAGGTCAAGGCGACTTTCTTCATCCTCGGTCGTATCGCCCGCGATCTGCCTGGCCTGGTCGGGGCCATCTCCCATCAAGGCCACGAAATCGCGTGTCACAGTTTCGAACACAAGCGCATCTATGGCCAGACGCGCCAGGCTTTCCGCGACGATCTGCGCCGCGCCAAAACCTACCTCGAAGATGCCTGCGGGCAAGGAGTCGTCGGTTTTCGTGCTCCCGACTTTTCAATCACCAAACAGAACCCTTGGGCCATCGACGAGCTTGTCGACGCCGGTTTCCGTTACGATTCCAGCATGTACCCGATCTATGGCCATGATGTTTACGGTATGGACGCAGCGCCTCATATCCACAGTCTGGCGAACGGCCTCATCGAATGGCCGCTGGCAACGTTCACGGTGCTGGGCAAACGCTTACCCGTCGCCGGCGGCGGATACTTCAGGCTTTACCCATCGTGGCTCACTCACGCTGCCATGAAGCCAGCGACGATGTTCTACATTCACCCGTGGGAGATAGGTCCGAGCCGCCCGGAGATTCAGGGGCTTTCAGCCCATCGCCGCTTCCGGCATTACTTCCGCTGCGGGCAACTGAATGAACGCATCCGGGAGCTCTGCAAGAGATTCCAGTTTGCTCCAGCCGCCGAACTTCTGAACCTCAAAGCCAAGGAGGCCCATGTCTAGCCGTACCGCCGATTACTTCACCCGCGCCGCGTCCGACTTTGACGCTCTCTACGCCAACGAAAGTCGAGCGCCCCGCTGGATCAATCGAACCTTCCGCCGCGACATTTACGAACGCTTTCGCTTGACCCTTGAGCACGTAGGCCGCTACCTGCCGGAAAGCATTCTTGATGTTGGCTGCGGCCCTGGGCGGTACGAGGCCGCAATTGCTCAGCTCGGCATCAAGCGCATTCAGGGTATCGACGTAAGCCCCGCCATGCTTGACATTGCCCGCCAGACCGCGCCGGCCGCCGAGTTCGTCCAGCAGGACTTTGCCGCTTTCGGCTCCTCTGAGCGCTTCGATGTTGTTGTGGCAATGGGCTTCTTCGACTACTCAGCGAAACCAGCTGACGACCTGGCGCACATGAAGGAAATCGCCAAGCACTCCATCGTGGCCAGCTTCCCCAGCGTGAACTGGTATCGCACGCCGATCAGAAAAGTACGCTACTTCCTAAAGAACTGCCCGGTACGCTTCTACTCGCGCCGCGATATTGAACTCTTGGCGGCGCCATTTCGCAAATCGGAGATCATCAAGATCCCCGGCGCAGGGCAGGACTATTTCGCTGCGTTCTACCTGTAAACTTTAGGGCTCGCGCTGCGTGCTCAGGCTTTCGCCTGCCTGCTCATCTTGTTGCGCGTACTTTCGAGTTCAGCAGCCGAACTGCCGAAGGTGGTGGTCCGTGTGGAGATATCCCAGACGCTGCCAATCCGTTTCCGTCATGCGGCCAAGGTGGGGATGCGTCTCCGGCCACTTGAAATCCTTGCGGCTGCTGGTGAAGCGTTTGACCAATGCCTGCAATTTGTCGACATCTTTTTCAAATTCGGCGGGCGGAGTACCTCCCAGTTCTTGATCGAGTTCCGGGAAGGTCTTAAAGCCGTGGGGCCAAGGGATTGGGACCCAAAGGGCAAACCATTTCAGCAATTTCCGCGGCGCGGGAGTCGGCACCGGACGAGCACTTTTCTCTCCCATATACAGCAGGAATCCGTCGCTCAAGTGGCAGACCATTTGTTGAACGGACATTCTGCCCCACCGCCGTTCACTGGAAGCGCGGAGCGCATGCAATCGGCGCATAATTTCATCAACGTCTTCAGAATGGCCTAGAGTTCTCATCTTCTTCCATAACCTTCACGTAACCCGGTATCGTAGTCCGCAACGGATGACGCGAGCAAGCGTCCTCGGGCGAACCTTGGGTTTCTCCCGCACGAATGCATCCGCCTTCCGCGGTCTAACTTTAGTAACCGTTGCAGAGTGTCGGCGGCATGGGAGAATGTTGCTTCAACGGAGCTGCAAGGGATGGCAAACCAGAAACGCGTTCGTTCACCCCGGTTCTCTGTACCGAACAAGGAGCAAGTTGTCGTTTCCACCGACACAGAGAAGCTCCGAGGCACTCTTCACCTTTTGTCCCTTACAGGTGGTGCAATTCGCTTGGACAAACGAATTGCCTCGGGCACACTCGGTGACGTCCGGATGGATACCGTCTCGGGCACCTTCTCGGCGGCAATCGAGTTTCTGCAGATGACGACCAGCAAAGCCCAAGCCTTTCGATTCGTTGCTATGGGACCAGTCGCTCGCAAGCGATTGGAAGACGCCCTAACCAAGATGCGCGGACAAGGACTAGCGGTCGAGAAGACGCCGCTGGACCAGTTGCGCACCTTGGCAAAACGTATCCTCTCTGGGCGATCACGGCGTTAAAACGGTTAGCGAACTGCGGGGAATTCTATGGTTTCTTCTCCGCACAGACGAAGTTGGCTTCGTCGTTGGTGTCGCCCGAGCCTTTGTATTGGGCGACCTTGGGAAACGCGCAAAGAGGGCGCGTCATCTTTACGCCTTGCGTGGGGTTCATGCCGTTGACGTACTTGGTTGCGACGACCCGTTCCGGCGCCGTGCCTTTCTCCACCCAATCCTCCATCGCAACGAATATGCTGTGTTGAGCATCGGGCAGCGCGGTGCCTGGCCCAAGCTGTCCGAAGGAATTCGGCCCGGGCCCGCCGAAGCAATGCTGCATGCCCGGCGCCATGAAGAGACGGACGAAGGAATTGGTCTCCTTCGCGCCCATTGCGGCTACGACGCTGTTGTAGTAGTCGATGGTGTTGTAGGCCGAGATGGCGGGATCGTCCCAGCCATGATAGATGATCAGCTTGCCGCCACGTTTCTCGAAGGCCTTCAAGTTGGGATCGGTGGCGTTGAGATCGCGGGCTTGTTTTTCGTCCGCGGTTTTCACGCCGCTATCGAAGTTGAAGGTCTTGAAGTCCCACTTGGGATCGTCAAAGACCATGTTGGGGAAGAAGTTGGTGGTGAATTGAAAGGTGAGGCTTGTGCCCGGGGCAGAGCCTGTGATCCAAGTGGCCCAGCCGCCTGGCCCCTCCTCGCCACCCACTGCGCGGCCGGGAAAGATCTTCTCGCCTTTGGAATTGGCCGGGCCGGCGTAAAGTTTTTTGAGTGCAGCGACCTGCGAGGCGGTCAGGCAACTGTTGGCGTCGCCTTCCTTGCACAAGAGGCTTGCGGGATCGAAGTGACAGCCCCGAGGATCGTTGATCAATCCATCAGCCACGCCGTCCAGCGTGTCACAGGCTTTGAGCACGGCGGCGCTCAGCGCCGGAATTTTGGCTGGCGGGATGTAACTGGCGGGATCACTCTGCGTGGCTTGCAAGTCCCAGGCTCCGGCAGTCAGCAGGTGGGTAAAGAAGTTGGCGGGCGCGCCGGCGATGATGCCGTCGTAATCGTCGGGGAAGCGCTGGGCTTCCATGAGTGCCTGGCGGCCTCCGTTGGAGCAACTGGAGAAGTACGAGCGCTTGGCGTCGTCGCCGTAAAACGCCTTGATGACAGCCTTGGCTTTGATCGTCATCTCATGGATGGCGCGATAGCCGAAGTCAACGATGCGATCCGGATGTCCCAGAGCCCAAGCCGCATTCGTCGGACCGGCGGCATGGCCGGTGTCGGTGGACGCCGCAGCGTAGCCGGCCTTCACCGCGCCCGCTAGGCTTGGATAGCTGATAGAGCCGGCGAAACCGCCGTTGCCCTGGCTGAGATACTTCCCGTTCCATCCCATCAGCGGCAGCCAGACCTCCACCTTGATGTCAGAGTCCTTAGCGGGCTTGATCTCCATCGTCACACGGCAGAACGCCGGCGTGGCAAGTCCAGAGGCGGGACCGCCGCCGGGCGGGATAAAAGGTCCGGCAGCAACGTCCTGCGCGGAAGTAATCGTCGTGTTCGGCAGTTTCAGGTTCGCCAGATTCGCGCAAGGGGCGGCGTGCGCCGGTGTCGCGAAGGCGAAAATGATCATGGCGACGAATTCCGCACGAAATGGTCTCACGCTTCTCTTGCGCGAATTCAAGACACACATGGCGTTGTTCACTGTTCCCCTCCGGCCTGGGAATGGGTGGCCGCATCCTAATCCATGTTGGCTCGGACAGCAATCCTTCAAGAGTCTAGCCTGATGCTCTAACCACCAAAAACCAAACCGGCAGGCTCTTAAGCCTGCCGGTTTTTCACTTGCAAGATTGAACGAATCAGCGACGGTCGTGCTTATCTTTGTCGCCATGATCGCCGCCGTTGTCACCGTGCCCGTGTCCCTTGCTTTCGTGGGCGCTGGACTGACCGGAGCTGACATTGCGCATCTGGGCGTTGCCGCCGCCGTGGTTATGCCCATTGTTATTCGAGATCGAACCCGCATCGTTCCGGCGCATGCGTATGTCCTCGTGCACTGTCTGCGAATTATTGGCCACATGAACGTTGTGATCCGACATGTTTCGATCGTTGCCCCTGGAGAACGGTTTGTAGTTCCCGTTGGTCGCCGCGTTGCCGTTCGCGTTCACGTGGCCAGAGGCCTCATGCGGTCGAAACTCGCCGGGCCGAGCGCTCGCCCCCACGGTCGGATGGCCGTGGTTGGAAGAGTGCAGCATCGATCGATCCGAACGAGCCATGTCCTGATGATGAAACTGCTCGTGCGTGGGCTCCCAGTGGCGCTCGTGGAATGCATTACGCTCTTCGATGGTCTCATGGGCCCTGATTCCACCGGCTCCGCCGTTGTAGCTCACACGAGTGACATTGTTGATCACTGTAGTGTGATAGACGTTGTGTACATTGACGATGTTCACGTTGGTCACTGCGCGGTTGTAAAAGAACTCTCTGCCGCTCCAGTAGCCGCCACGGAATCCCACGCCGGTGTAGCCGAAGCCGTAATTGATGCCGCCATAGAATCCGACATGCGGTCCCCAGTAGCCCTCGTGCCACAAGTAATAACCGTTATTCCAGCCCCAGTAACCGGGAGTCCAGAGGACGCCGACAACCGGCGGTTGCACCCAGGTTCCCGGGACCCAGTAATAGCCATCGGGACCGTATGCCCAGTAGCCTGGCGTCCAGATGTATCCAGGCCCGGGACAAACCGGCTGCACATACACCGGCAGCGCCGGCGGGCCGATTCGTACGGAAATACCTACAGAAACTTGGGCAGTCGCCGGAACAGACGTCATCGCGATGAGAACGAACAGCGTCAAAAGGTACAGAAATCTTGCGGTACGCATAGGGAGCACCGTCCTAAATGATTTGGGGGTGGCGCTGTTCAAGGTAACACTGGATTTCCTGAGTAGTTGATGCCGATGGGCCATATCCCTTGGAGCGCAACGCAAGTACCTTTATTTTGAGGGGGATCTAGCCAACCATCGAGGGCGAATCTACCGGGCGGCGGGCAAGTTCCTGCGGTTTTCCAATTACTTGCTATTGCCCCGCAATGAGTGATATTTTCCGCGGCATGAGACGAGCGCCGATGATTCTTGCTACCACAGTTCTGCTGACGGCGTCACTGTTCGCTGCCGATGTTACCGGGACGTGGGACATGAAGGTTGATCTGGGCAGCCAGGGCGGTTCGCCTACGTTCGTTCTGAAGCAAGACGGCGAGAAGCTGACCGGAACGTATTCCGGCGCGCTGGGCGAAGCCACCGTTCACGGTACCGTCAAGGGCAATGAAGTGGTGATCGACTTTGAATCTTCCGGCGCCGCCATCCACTACGCCGGAAAATTGGACACCACCGGTAACAAGATGGAGGGCACTGTCGATTACGGAGGCCTGGCCAGCGGAACTTTCACTGGAACCAGAAGAACGCCACCCAAAGAGACTCCTAAGCCTGCGAAGTAGTAACCGGCTGATCGGATCATCCGACCATCGCACCATCGCGCAGTCTGAAGAGACCTACCCGATTCTCTGTGTCTCCGTGCTTCCGTGGCGAGATGTTGTCATCACCATCAACTGAAATTCCCATGACGCCCCGCCCCCGATGCGAAGCGTGCGGCTCCAGTTACCGCCTCGCCCGACCTAATCGTCTCCAGGCCACGTCGCAACTCGTTGTCTCGAGCCTGTTCCCAATCGAGCGACCACTGCTCGTAGGTTGACATGCGATCGTTGCGCAAGCCGGCTTGGGGAAACCCGGCGATTGTGCGCGCTAACTCTTGGGCGGTCTCCAGAGCTTTGCCTTTTTCCGTCAGCCGGTTCACCAAACCGATGGCCAGCGCCTCCTCCGCCGCGACGGATCGTCCCGTAAGGATGAGGTCCAGCGCGCGTCCTTGTCCAATGAGCCGGGGCAAGCGTACGGTCCCGAGATCAATCAGAGGAACGCCCCATCGCCGATTGAAGATTCCGAAGACGGCGTCACGCGCCGCCACACGCAGGTCGCAAAACAGAGCGAGTTCCAGTCCGCCAGCCACGGCATACCCCTCGATGGCAGCGATCACGGGTTTGCTAAGCACCATCCAGGTTGGTCCCATCGGGCCGGGGCCGGTCTGCACCACTTGCGGGCGACCGCCTTCAGCTACTTCGCGAAGATCGGCCCCGGCGCAAAACGTGCCTTGGGCCCCGGTAAGCACGGCGACATGCAGATCGGCGTCGCGCTCAAACGACTCAAAAGCTCCGGCGAGAGCCTTCGCTGTTGCCGAGTCAACCGCATTCCGCGCCTGCGGGCGGTTCACGATGATGGTCAGGACTTTGTCGTGTCGTTCAACGAGCAGTGATCTTTCTTGTGTCATTTGTGAAACCCCGAGCGAGACGAGGGGGCCCTAGAGTCGCAAAAAGTTCATGTGGTATGGCTGACAACTCATCTACTGACTCGAGGCTATAGGAAGCTCTCGCTTCGCTCGAGACTTCGGAAGTTCGGCCAGTTCCGCCACCGCGCCGGCAATTCTCCCCAGCGCGGTCTGCACTTTCTCCGCATTGTAGCCAACCGTGATTCGCAGGTGGTTTTCCGTTCCCAAATACGCGCCCGGCGCGACCAGCACCGAGGCTCGGGTGCGAATATGATGGGCCAGCGCCACCGAGTCGAGTGGCAAGTGGCAGCGCACGAATGCGATGGAAGTAGCCGCGGGCGGCTGTACGGAAAACGCTCCTTGCTGTTTATGCACCCAAGCCTGAAGGAGGGCGTGGCCTTCCCGCGAGAGCCGTTTCTGCCGGTCGAGGAGCGCCTGCCTCTTGCGCGGTTCCAGAGCGATCTCCGCGAGGAGCATGCTCGGTCCGGCCGCAGCGATCACCGCGTATTCGTGCCGGCGCCACAACGACTCCACGATTTCGGGCGACGCAACTGCCCAGCCGATCCGCAGACCGGCAAGACCGTAGGCCTTGGAGAGGCTGTTGACGCACACCAGCTTGTCGTATGTTCCCCAAAAACTCGGCGTGGGCGGTCCCTCAAACTCCGTGCCGCGGTAGACCTCGTCGGCGTGCAGCCACGCGCCGTGTTTCTCGCAGATGTTCACGATACGCTCCATCTCCGAGGCCGACAAAATGCTGCCCGTCGGATTGTTGGGGTTCACTACGGCAACCATCTTGGTGCGGGCTGACGCGAGAGATTGAAGCTGATCTTCGAGTTCATCGAGGTCCAGGCGCCAGTTGTCGTCAGGGTGAAGACGAACTTCCTTTACGGTACAGCCGATGTTGGTGGCGAGGCCCCAAATCTGCCGGTAGCCGGGGGAAATCGTGATCACTCCATCGCCGGGGCCGAGCAGTGTAGCGGCGACCATCCAATTGGCCTGGGCTGCGCCTACGGTGACCAGAACGTTGCTGGCTTTGGCGTCTGGATAGAGCCCGGCGATGCGCTCGCGCAGCAACCCGGTTCCGTTGACTTCGGGATAGTAAAGCGGCAGTGCAAGCAGCGGCGCGGCTTCGTCGCCAAGCAGATCGCGAACGCCGGCGCATTCGACCGAGCTATCGGCCAGGTTGTAATCCACTGTGCGCTCGAATTGTGACTGGAAGCGCTCGAGTTCGAAGTTGTGAAAATCCATGGACGTACCCTGCTTTGTCCGAAGTCTATCAGGTGGGCCTCGATTCCGCGCCTCCGGCGCTTTCGCTCAGGATGTCGGAATATCGAAATCGTTCTTGCCTCAAGCCGCCGAAGAACTCTTAGCCGCAGTCGTGCCTTTCTTCCTGCTGCGCCAATACCAGTAAAATGGCGCGCCCAGGAGCACGATGCCGATCCCGATCAGGGCATCTTTACGTTCCGCCCATAGCGCATTGAGGGCCCAAACCAGACCGAAGGCCACATAGAGCGCAGGCAGCCAGGGATATCCGGTACAGCGGTAGGGGCGCGGGGCGTCCGGCATCTTTCGCCGCAGGACGAAAAGAGCCATCACCGTCAGGACATAGCTCAGCACCATCATGAACATCACATAGGTGAAGAGATCGGCGTAGTCGAGCACGAGAACCAGAACCGAAGACCACGTGCCCTGAATCAGTAAGCTCCACACCGGAGTGCGCCAGCGGGGATGCACGCGGGCCAGAGCGTGAAAGAAAACTCCATCTTCCGCCATGGCGTAATACACCCGCGCACCGCTCAGAATGCATGCGGCCATGGCGCCGAAGCACGAAATAGCGATCATCAACGACAGCCAGCGTCCCACAGCCGGGGAAAACATGGCGATGCCTGCCGACTGGGCTACGGTTTCCGTGGCGGCAATCCCCGTCATGGGTAGCGCGTAAACATACACGGCATTGATGGCCAGATAGAGGAAGCCTACGAGCAAGAGTCCCGAGACCAGGGAGCGGGGAAGATTGCGCCCGGGATCTTTGACTTCGCCCGCGACCCAGGTGATATACACCCATCCATCAAGCGCCCAGAAAACCGCGATCAGCGCCACGCCCATCCCCGCCAGCAGGGAAGGCGACTCCGCGGCCGGGGGAAGCGACGTAGCGTAGTGCGACCACGATCCTTTACCCAACGCGATGCCCAGGATAACGAACCCGGCGATGGCCGCGAACTTAATCCAGGTAGCGACGTTTTGCAGGATGGCTCCGACACGCACGCCGAAAACGTTGGCGACAGTTAGAAGGGCGATAGCGGCAACCGCCACGAGATGGCCGTTCGTCAGAGTGAGCGAAACAGTGTGGCCGTGGATGGTAAATTGGCCCAGCACGAACGCGACGTGGTTTGCCCCCAGCGTCGTGCCTATGTACAGAGAGAATCCAGCGGCCAGGGCGGCGATGGTCCCGCCGTTACTCACCGTAAAGATCATCCAGCCGTAAAGGAAAGCTACGAACTCGCCGTAGGCTTCGCGCAGGAAGACGTATTGCCCACCAGCATCGGGAAACATCGCCCCGAGCTCCGCGAAAGCGAAACAGGCCAGCAGGGTGATCACCATCCCGATGCCCCAGACCGACAAAAACAACAGCGGCGTGCGTGTGTTGACAGCGATCTTTTGTGCGGTGAGAAAGATGCCGGACCCGATAATCCCGCCCGCCAAGAGCAGAATGGAGTCCAGCAAGGACAGCTTGCGCGCGAGTTTCACTTCTTGGGCCAAAGTCGGCTCGCCAGCTCCAAGGGGCCCCCGACCCGGGCCGGTATTGCCCCGGTCAGGTGGAAAATGCGTGGCACTAGATATAACCCCGTTTCGAAGGCCGGCGTCAAGCCGCAGAAGAGCTTACCCGATCAGGCCCGGACGGAACGCGCGGGCAGCAGCTTCGGCTTGAAAAGAAATTTGCACCCGATTCACCCAGTCCCGCGTATTAGATATTGAGTAGGCAGTTTGGATGACCAACGGCAACTCCGTCTGCGGTCGGCCCTGGAGCGGTGCGTCCAGGGTGAGAGTAGTTACTTTGCCGAGATCGTTCGGGAGTACCAGGCCATGGTGTTCAGCATCGCGCTGCACTATCTCGCCGACCCGTCGCTGGCCGAAGACCTGGCGCAGGAAGTCTTCCTGCAGTTGTATCAGCGGATCAAAGGGATCCAGTCGGCTGACCACCTCACCTACTGGCTGCGACGCGTGACGGTGAACCGTTGCATCGATTACGGACGAAGAAAAAAGCGGCGGAGTGAAACGCCCTTGGAAGATTCACCCGAGCCGGCAGCGGCCCACAATCCGGCAGACGAGCTCCTGATCGGCCGCCTGATGGAGAGCCTGGAGACGCTCGAAGAGAAGCAACGCATGATGGTGATCCTGAGATACCAGGAAGACCTGGGGCCGGCCGAGATCGCCAGCTTGATGAAGATTCCGGTGAACACGGTGAAGAGCACCCTGCACCGGACGCTCGAGGAACTGCGAAAGAAGTTGACGCGCAAACTGAGAGAGGTTCGCTATGCACTTTTCTGAGGATGATCTGCGCGGCGCGCTGAAGCGAAAAGATCCAGGAACGGGGTTCACCGAACGCGTGATGGCGGGCGTAGCGCAACGCAAAGAGGGCCCGAGCACAACGAAACCTTCGCGCAGCCGGTTCGCGTGGCTTCAGCCACTGCGCCTGCATCCGGCCATTTCGTCTGCTGTGGCAGTACTGCTCATCGTCGCCGGCGCCATCGGCTATGAGCAGTACCGGCAAAACGAAATTGCAAGACAGCACGCGGAGATCGAGAGACAGCAGGAAGCGGCGCGACAGACGATCTTCGCTCTCAAAATTGCTAACCAGAAACTTACCCATGTCTTCAAGCGCGTGAAACAGTCGGAGACGAACGATTCCAAGATTCGGAGACAACGGCTATGAGAATCAACTCTACAAGCAAGACTTTGCGCAGCGTCGTGATCGTGATCGCGATCTGCCTGGTGCTTCCTGCATGGGCGCAGAAAGCTAAGCTGGAGCTGAAGAACCTGGAAAAGCTCAGCAGTAAAGCTTCCGACGTGAATGACATCACGCTCGACGGCGCCATGCTCCAGCTGGCACTCACGCTTCTGCAGCAGACTGACGACCCGGATGCCGCGAAGCTGAGGGATGCCGTCAAGGATCTGAAGGGAATCTACGTCAAGAGCTTCGAGTTCGACAGCCCTGGGCAGTATTCGCAAGAGGATGTGGATGCCATTCGCGCGCAACTCGCCGCTCCGGGCTGGCAGCGGATCGTGGAAAGCAGCAGCAGGAAATCACGTGAACACAACGAGATTTTCGTGATGAAGGAAGGGAATGTGTTCACGGGTCTGGCTATTCTCGTGGCCGAGCCAACGGAATTGACGGTGGTCAACATCGTGGGGCTGATCGACATGGCAAAGCTTGGGGAGTTGGAAGGGCACTTCGGCATTCCTGGCGAGACCGGCGTCCACAAACAAAAGTTGCAAAAGCCAGCTACCAAACCTCGGCCACAGGAGGGGCAACCGCAGAAAAACGAGGCCACCGATGATCGCGACGACGAGAACTAAGCTCGAGATCTTGGCCGCGTTGTTTTCGGTTTAGCGCTGGATTGTGCTTTCAGCCACGCACGGTCCAAGCCGACGATTTTCAGATGTGCTACGAGGGCGTCGCAAACTTAAATCCAGCGCCGGCAAAGCCTTACCCCATCAGCCCCGCGTGGGCGCCCGGGATTTGCGCTGCTCCGGCTTCAGGGCGTTGAATTCCGTCGACTTTCCCTTGGGAATGCTCAAGGTCATCCACTCAGTGCCGCGACGGTGCTTGCCGACATAGAGGATCTGCCCCACGTGATATGCGATATGGGTCAGACTGCGGTTGAGCGCCTGCAAGACCGTATGCGCATCGCCCCGGATGGTCACAGTGCGGGATACATCCTCGGGCTTGAGGCTCTTGATCGTAGCGAACACGGTTTCCCAGCTTTGATCCCATCGGCGCATCAGCTCCTCCCGCGTGTCATCGGCGGTGAGGACGAATTCCTGATCCCGGTTGCGGTCCGGCTTCTCGCCGTCGGTGGTCAGGAAATCTGTCCAGCGCGAACGCAGATTGCCCGCGATGTGTTTTACCACAACCGCTACGCTGTTCGATTCTGGATCGGGCAGGTAGAAAAAATCCTGATCGTTCAGTTGAGCCAGAGCTCCGTCGGCCATTCGCTTATAGCCGCGAAACGAACGGAAGGCTTCGTCCAAATATGCGGCCGCGGGGGAGATATCGGTGGCCATGGAGCTAGTTTAGCAGTGGTGAGAATTTGCCGGATCGGAATTCGGCAACTGGAAGTCGGACGCATCGCCTCAGGATTTCTTGCTGGTCAACTTGAATGATCCGAAGAATCGTTCGATGTCCGCCGTGTGATCGCTGCCCTTGCGATTGAACGTGACGACGATGTAGACGCGGCGCTTCACAAGCAACACCAGTCCTTTGATAGTGCCACGATCATTGGTCGCCATAAAGTTGAGTGCCGGGATCCGGTCACCGGCATCGCGGGCGAACGTGGTACGGTGCGTCTCGGAAACCGTAGCATTCATTGCCTTCGCGAGGTTGTCGCGGTCTAGAACCAGTTGTCGCTCGACGTTAAGGTCAACCGGATAGTCGGTGTAGCCGACGCCGCAGAAGAACTCCCCGGTGGAGGCCGACAACATGTGCGAGACCACATTTCCCTCGGGACGGGGTTTGGTGTCGGCGGTCTCACGAGGAGCAGCAGGGAAGAGCACTTTAAAGCCCCCGGCTTCAGAATCGTGTCTGATCCATTTGCCGGCTGGGCCGGTTTGTGCCGGCGCCAGAGTCCCAAGTACCAGTAACAAACCCGCCAGAAACGGACGACGCATAAAGTGTTGCTCCCCTTTGGAGGCATGGTAGCAGGGAAGAGAGTCAGGGAAAGAATCGCGTCCGGTCAGTAGCCAAAGTAACTAACTGTCTTCGCTTATGCCGGCGCCGCTTTTCTCTGCCTGGCTGCTGCTTCTTGGAGCGCGATGATCAGATCTTCAATTTGCCGATGGCCGGTCAGGTAGCTGATCACCATCATACGAATCACCGACCGGCTGTTGACTACGGTGCTCGAAATCCAGCGGCGGCCGTCGCGTGTGACTGCTTCGACCACGGCTTCGTTAGCGGCACGGATCTGGTCTTCTCTGGCGCCGGGAAGCTTCACGCGCAGGTTGACAATGGGCAGCGGGTGCGGCGCAGCCAGTTCAAAGTGTTCGGAAGACCGGACCCAATCGGCAAAGAACGCAGCCAGTTTGAGCTGGCGGTCGATGAGCTCTTCGTAAGCACGGCGCCCGTGCACGCGCAGCGTGAGCCAAAGCTTCAATGAGTTCATGCGCCGCGACCATTGCGTGCTGACTTGGAAATTGTCGAGCCGGTGCGCCTCACCGGGGGACGTTTTAGGCATGTACGGCGTGCTCACTCGGAATGCCTGCTCCAACGTCTGGGGATGCCGCGTGAGCACCACGCCGGCGGCAAACGGCATGGCCAGCCATTTGTGGGGATCGATGGTGATGGAGTCCGCCCGCTCGATACCGCGCACCAGGTCGCGATGCTGGTCGGAGAAGATAGCCGCCGCGCCGTAAGCGCCGTCCAGATGCAGCCACAGCTTGTGCCGCGCGCAGATCTCGGCCAGAGCCGGCAAATCGTCAATCGCACCGGAGTTGGTAGTGCCGGCGGTGGCGACAACGCAGAAGGGAACCACCCCCGCAGATATGTCCTGCGTGATTTGCGCTTCGAGCTTTGCTGGATCGAGTTGCACCAGATCGTTCACCGGAATGCGGCGCAGGGCTTTGCGTCCCAAGCCGAGCAAGCCAGCGGACTTGTCGAGCGAATGGTGAGCTTCAGAGGACGTGTACAAAACCGGCGCGGCTCCGATCGCGGCCACGCCCTCTTCGATGGCCCGGGGAAAGTGAGCGGCCAGGGCCATGGCCAGGGCGCTGAAATTGGCTTCGTTGCCGCCGCTCGTGAAGGTGCCGTCGAAGGCTGTGTTCCAACCCACTCGTTCGCCGATCCAGCGGACGGTTTCACGCTCGATCTTCGAGGCGAGCTGCGAGCGCGCCAGCGTAGCCAGCTGCGGATTCAACGCCGCCACCAGAGCTTCGGCCAGCACTGCCATGTAAGCCGGCGTACAGTTCATCAGGCCAAAGTAGTTGGCGCTGGGAACGTGAAATCCTTTGGCTACTATCTCGCCGCAAACATCGTCGAGCACTTTGCCGGCGTCTTCGCCGAGCTCGGGCAGGGCGTCCTTGAGATCGTCAAAGGTTCGCTGCTCGGCGGGAAGTTGCACCGGCCGGTCAGGCAAGCTGGAAAAGTATTCGTCAATGCGGTCGATGAGCTTGTAACCGAGCCGGCGGCGGGTGGAAGAGTCAAAGTCAAAAGACATGGAGATCTTAAATTTAAAATTTCAAATTTGAAATTTAAAATCTGAAGCTACTTACGCTCCGATTTTTCATCTTCTATGGTCTCCTGCGCCGCCTGCGGTCTCAACAACGGAAACAGGATCACGTCTCGAATCGACTTGGAATCCGTCAGCAGCATGGTCAGGCGGTCAATGCCAATGCCTTCGCCGCCCGTCGGCGGCAGGCCGAAGGAAAGGGCGCGGATGTAGTCTTCGTCCATCACGTGGGCTTCTTGATCGCCGCGTTCGCGTTCTTTGAGCTGTTGCTCGAATCGGCGGCGCTGCTCCTCGGGATCGTTGAGTTCGCTGAAGGCGTTGCCGATCTCCATGCCTCCGGCAAAAACTTCGAAGCGTTCGACCCATTGTTCCGGCTCGTCACGCTTATTTTTCGATAAGGGTGAGATGGCCAGCGGGAAGTCGTACAGAATGGTCGGCTGGATCAAATGCTCTTCGGCCACAGCTTCAAACAGCGCGGCAATAGTCTTGCCCGCCGGTTCCTTGGGATCGTAAGCCATATGCGCGTGATGAGCGTTGAAGCGCTTCACCAGCGCTTCCACTGACGCGTTGCTTGCGAAGTCGGGCATCTGTGGCCTGGGCGCCGCGGTCTCCGGCCAGTACTTGATGATGGCTTCGCGCATGGAGAGCCGCTGCCAGTTAGCGAAATCAATCTCCTGGCCGTTGAACGTTGTCTTTGTGGTACCGTTCACGTCGCGTGCCGCCTGGGCCAGCATCTCTTCCGTCAGCGTCATCAGGTCGTGATAATCGGCGTAGGCCTGGTAGAACTCGAGCATCGTGAACTCAGGGTTCCATTTGAAGCCAATACCTTCGTTGCGGAAGTTGCGGTTGATCTCATACACGCGATCCAGGCCGCCCACCACCAGCCGCTTCAGGTACAACTCCGGCGCGATGCGAAGGTAGAGATCCATGTCCAGCGTGTTGTGGTGGGTGATGAAGGGACGCGCCGCCGCTCCGCCCGGAATTGCCTGCAGCATGGGCGTCTCGACTTCAACGTAACCCCGCTCATCCAGGAATCGCCGGATCGATTGCACCAGCTTGCCGCGCTTGACGAAGACCTCGCGGACGTCCTGATTCATGATCAGGTCCACGTAGCGCTGGCGATAACGCAGTTCCACGTCGCTCAGCCCATGCCACTTCTCCGGCAGCGGCAGAAAATCTTTGGCGAGAAAAGTAATCTCTTCGGCGTGGATGGTGAGTTCGCCAGTCCGAGTTCGGAACAGATACCCGCCCACGCCGATGTGATCGCCCAAATCGAGCAGTTTGTAGAGCGCGAAACCCTTCTCGCCGACGAAATCCAGCTTCACGTAAATCTGCAGCTTTTGGCCGCCTTGCTGCAAATGAGCGAAGCCGGCTTTGCCTTGCAGGCGCAGAGAGATGATGCGTCCGGCCACTTTCACGTTCGCGCGCGGGTTTTCCAGCTGCTCCGCGGTCTTGTCGGTGTACCCGGCGAGAATCTGCGGGATCGTGTGAGTAGCGCGATAGCCGTACGGGTAGGCCTGCTGGCCCAGGGCCTCGATCTCGCGCAGCTTCTGCTGCCGCAGTTGATATGTGCTGTCTTCAAAGGACACGGGTGCTCGTCTGTGTAAAACGTTTGATTATAAATGACAACAAAAACCTACCACGGAGGCACGGAGACACGGAGAAGGTTCTTCTTCTGAAATCCCGATCCCGCGGAGCGGGAGAGGGATCCATATCAGCTAGAGGCTGTGAAGTCCTGACGTCTTGAAGGGCATGTCGCGCGCTATGAACGCCGCCTTAGGTATCATCAATGCTCTGGTAGGAGGCAATATGTTGAAAGGTTTCCGTCAGTTCATCATGCGTGGCAACGTAATCGACCTGGCCGTGGCTGTGGTCATCGGCGCCGCTTTTGGCGGGGTGGTCACAGCGCTGGTTACCAACATCATCACGCCCTTGATTGCCGCCATCGGCGGAAAGCCGGATTTCTCTGCGTTCCACGTCACGGTCAACGGCGCGGTGATTACTTATGGCGTCTTCCTGAACGCTCTGATTTCTTTCCTGATGGTTGCAACGGCGGTCTATTTCTTCATGGTTGCTCCCATGAACGCGTGGAAAGCGCTGGCAGCGCGTGATGCCACGCCGCCCGACCCTGCCAGCAAGAATTGCCCGGAGTGTCTGAGCTCGATTCCGATTGCCGCGCGCCGCTGCGCTTTTTGTACGTCCGTGCAGGCTGCTGCGGCGACTAAGGCGTAGGTGCGCAATACAGACGCGAGTAGTCGGCAATTAGCAGTTAGCAAATAGCACTGCTAAAGCCAGCTCTCGACGACATTGTGCGCCCCGGCTTTAGCTGGGCTAATTGCTAACTGCCAATTGCTAGCTGCTGGGTTTCTCTGTGTCTCCGTGGTGGATGTTATATTTCAGGAGCCATGGCAAAGCGCATAGCTGTCATCCCCGGCGACGGCATCGGCAAAGAAGTTATTCCCGCTGCGATCTCCGTTGTCCAGGCCGCGGGCGCAGCGGTTGAGTTCACCAGCTTCGACTGGTCGGCGGACCGTTACTTAAAGGACGGAACCACGATCCCTGCCGACGGCTTCGCCATGTTGGCCCGCGAGTTCGACGCCATCTTCCTCGGCGCACTGGGCGATCCCCGCGTACCTTCGAACATCCATGCCAAAGAGATCTTGCTGGGCATGCGCTTCAAGATGGACCTCTACGCCAATGTACGTCCTGTAAAACTGCTGGACGAATCGCTCTGCCCCCTGAAAGGCGTGAAGCCCCAGGACGTGGATTTCGTCGTGGTGCGCGAGAACACCGAAGGTCCTTACGTGGACGCCGGCGGAGTCTTCAAGCAGGGAACCGCCGACGAGGTCGCGACCCAGGAGGACTTCAACACCCGCAAAGGCGTGGAGCGCGTGATTCGTTTTGCTTTCGAACTGGCGCGCACGCAGGGCCGCAAAAAGGTGCTGATGTCGGACAAATCGAACGTCATGACCTACGCCGGCGGTCTATGGCAGCGGGTGTTCAAGCTGGTGGCGGCGGAGTATGCCGATATTCAGTCATCGCATATGTACGTAGACGCGCTATGCATGCACATGGTGCGCGATCCCAAGCAGTTTGACGTGATCGTGACCAACAACATGTTCGGCGACATCATCACCGACCTGGCCGCTGCGCTCCAGGGCGGACTGGGCATGGCGGCTAGCGGCAACATTCATCCTGGCAAGACGTCAATGTTCGAGCCGGTGCACGGCTCGGCTCCGCCGTTCGCGGGAAAGAACATCGCGAACCCTATCGGCGCGATCCTGACCGCCGCCATGATGCTCGAGCACCTGGGACTGGCAAGGGAAGCCGACTGGATCAATCACGCTGTGCTCGAAGCTGTGCGCCAGAAGAAGACGACGTCGGACATTGGCGGGAGTTTGGGGACCAGGGAGGCGGCGGAGTGGATTGCTAAGTCTGTGTCCCGAGCGTAGCCAGGGATCCCTTTCGCCTTGGAAGAAGTTTCAGGAAGTCCTTCAACCAGTCTGCTTGCCATTGAGAAAGTTCTGCACTTCGCGGCAAGAATTTTCCATTTCGCAAAATATTTTCTACATTTCCGTAACTTTCGCATTCCTAGTCCGTCTATAGTTTGGTACGATGTAACTGCGTAGGAGAACGCCCGTTAAATGAAATGCACAATCCAAAACTCGGTGCGAAGGCTGACGGAACCATTGTCTGGTTCTGATAGCCTGTGGGCGTTCAACTATTCCCTTAGCTAACCTCAGGCGCTTCAGTCCTACGCACAAGCTTAAAACGCGATAAACGGCGAAACCCTCAGCGGCTAAAGCCTGAGTGATTATGCCTTTACCGGCACGAGTGAACTCGTGCCCTGATACCCGCAGAGGCTGAAGCCCGTGTGCCGCCCAAGCTTAGGGCGAATACACGCAGGGAAGGCTCTGCGAGGTTTGAAATTTCGGTCAGTGGCGAAGATTGCGGATACTTCGTCAGGTGAAGCGGCTGTCGAAAGGCAGCCGTGGTGGTTCAAATCCACCACCCGCAGTCACTGGTTCCCTGACCAAGAGTTTCCAGTCGGTGGTGGAAGACGGGAGATACTTCCGCCAACCACAACGCGTGCAGAGTTGGAGCTCTGCCGGGCTCCGAAGATCCTTTCGCGGCGGGGGCGTAGCCCCGAAACACCAGGCAGCGGAAGAAAGTGCGTCCCGATATGCGCTCCTGTCGCTGGTTCCCCGACTGGGAAACATTGCCGGTGGTGAAAGGTTTCGGTTACTTCGCTTAGAACGAAAGGGCCTCGCAAGAGGCCAAACCGTGGCCGCATCTTCCCCGGCGCCTTTAGTTGGTAGTTTTTTACGGGATGGAGAAGGCTTGTTCGAACCCTTCTCCTTGGCAGTTTGCGTTGGGACAAATTTTGAAACGGTGGTGGAGATCAGAGCTACTCACCCGTCCGGAAGTGTAGGTGCAAGTCCTGCCGGTATCTCGAGTGCCGTAGTTTCAAGGACAAGAACGCCGGACCTTTACGCTCGGATCGATAGTTCCCCGGGTCAAGATTAGGTTCCAACGTTGGTGCTTAATACGACGAGAATTTGCCCGTAGAGACGCGGCATTGCCGCGTCTCTGCAAACAGGAACATATTTTTGCCGGTGGTGAAGATTTGGGTTACTTCGCCTTTTAAGCGGGAGGTCGCAGGTTCGAATCCTGCCGCCGACATCAACATCCCGGACAGCTCGTGATTTGAGGTCCTTCGCGCTACGCGCTCAGGATTTCGCCTGCGGGCTTAGACGCCCGTAAAGCGGCTCAAGTTCGAATCCTGCCGCCGGATGAATGTGCCGGCGTAGCTCAGCGGATAGAGCACCTTACCCGGTCGCTGGTTCCCCGGCAAAAGCATTTCGTCGGTGGCGAAGATGGAGGCTACTTCGACGGCCGTTGCACGTGATCGCGTATCCACGCGTGTGCGGCAGTAAAGCTTTCGTCGCCTGTTCCCCGACGACAACAACATTTCCGTAGAGACGCGGCATGCCGCGTCTCTGCGTTGAAACCGCACGGGCAAGAGTGCCCTTCGACTTCGCTCAGGGCAGGCTCTGTGCCACATAAGCAAAAGAAAGGACCAACAACCATGGCCCGTATCAACACTTTGTTCGGCAATGTTCCCTGGCTGAAGGGGCCGCGCACCCACGAGGGCGCGCCGGCGCGCCACATCTCTCCGGAGCTGCAGTTGCGGCGTTCGGTTTTGGCCTGCATGCTGTGGGAAGACCAGTTTTACGAGGACGGAGTAGCTATCGCCGGCCGCATCCGCGAGCTGGTGGCCAAGGTGCCGGCGGAGAAGGTGGCGGCGCTGGCGGTCGAGGCCCGCGAGAAGATGAAGCTGCGTCACGCACCGCTGTTGCTGGTGCGCGAGATGGCGCGCCTGGCGACGCACCGCCAGCTCGTGGCTGAGACTCTGTACCGCGTGGTCCAGCGCGCCGACGAACTCTCCGAGTTCGTGGCGCTCTACTGGAGCGAGGGCAAGCAGCCGCTCTCCGCGCAGGTGAAAAAGGGCCTGGCCGCGGCTTTTACCAAGTTTGATGAGTACGCGCTGGCCAAGTACAACCGCGCGACTCCGGTGAAGCTGCGCGATGTGCTCTTCCTCTCGCACGCCAAGCCGGTGGACCAGGCGCAGGCCGAGCTGTGGAAGCGGCTGGTGGAAGACGAACTGGCCGCGCCCGATACCTGGGAAGTGGCTTTGTCTTCGGGCGCCGACAAGCGCGAGGCCTGGGAGCGTCTCCTGGCTGAGAACAAGCTTGGCGCTCTGGCCCTGCTGCGCAACCTGCGCAACATGGCGGAGGCCAAGGTCGGCGAGCAGGCCATCCGTGATGGTCTGGACCGCATGAAGACCGAGCGGGTGCTGCCGTTCCGCTTTATCGCTGCTGCGCGTTACGCACCGCAGTGGGAAGCGGAGCTGGAGAAGGCAATGTTCCGTTCGCTCGAGGGCCAGCCGAAGCTGCCGGGCAAGACCGTGCTGCTGGTGGATGTCTCCGGCTCCATGGACGCGCAGCTCTCGCGTCGTTCCGAGATGCGCCGCAACGACGCGGCCTATGGCCTGGCGGTGTTGCTGCGTGAGATCGCGGAGAAGGTGAGCATTTACAGCTTCTCCGACAAGCTGGTGCGGGTACCGGCGCGGCAGGGCTTTGCTCTTCGCGACGCCATCAACTCCAGCCAGCCGCACAGCTCCACCTACCTGGGCAAGGCGCTGAGCGGGATCAATGAGAACGGCGACAGCTACGACCGGCTGATCGTCATTACGGACGAGCAGTCGCACGATCCTGTGCCAAACGCCAAGGCGCGGGGCTACATGATCAACGTGGCCAGCTACCAGAACGGCGTGGGGTACGGCGCATGGACGCACATCGACGGCTGGAGCGATTCGGTCATCGAGTACATCCGCGCGGCCGAGCCCATGTTGGAGTGAGCCGAGAGATCCCTCACCTTCGCAAGCACAGGGTTTGGGGTTTTGCCTGCAGGCTCCCGATTGGCTCACGCCTGCACAGTGGCTCTCATCAATGGTTGGAGCGATTCGGTCATCGAGTACATCCGCGTTGCCGAGCTTATGCTGAGGTAAGGAGAGGTCCCTCTCCCGCTGTGCGGGATCGGGATTTCGCGTGCGGGCTCCCGCTACGCTCACGCCCGCAAGACGGCTCAAGTTAGCTCGCAAATGAGCAGGGCGGCTTCTTCGGAGGCCGCCTTTGTTCATGGGAATAAATCGTGTGGAACCGACGCCCTCGCCGGTGGTTCTTTTCTCATCCAAGACAGTCACAGCCGGGGGCGGCTGTGCCACAAAAGTGTGGCTGCTCAATGCAGACTGTACCGCTGCCACGACGATGCAGTCTTCGCCAAAACCAAAGCAGCCCGGTTACAATGATGTCAATAATGTCAACAGCGACGTCGAACCCTGAAGTCACAGCGGAGCTCATCCGGAACCGGATCGCCAACATCAGCTGGTTCCATCAGATTGACTTGGGCCACGGCGTCGTCACCCCGGGCGATTGCAACAGCCAGCAAAAGCTGGCTGGATTTCATCTCCCCGAAGACCTGACAGGCAAGACTTTTCTCGACGTCGGCGCGTGGGACGGCTTTTTCTCCTTCGAAGCGGAGCGCCGTGGCGCCAGCCGCGTCCTGGCTACAGATTCCTTTGTCTGGCAGGGCAACGTACCGGGCAAATCGAAGGCCGGCTTTCTGACTGCGCGCGAACTGCTCAACTCGCGGGTCGAAGACATGGAGATCGGGCCGCTTGCCATCTCGCCGGAGACTGTCGGCATGTGGGACGTAGTGCTTTTTGCCGGGGTGCTCTATCACATGGAGCATCCGCTGCTGGCGTTGCAAAGAGTTTCCAGTGTGACCAAAGAGCTGCTGATCGTGGAGACGGCCACCGACTTCGAGTTCAAACGCCGCCCGGCGGTGGCGTTTTATCCCGGCAAGGAACTGGCCTTGGATCCCACCAACTGGTTTGGCCCCAATACCGCCGCGGTTCTGGCTATGCTGCGCCACTGTGGGTTCCGGCAGTTGACCGTGGTTTACAAGAAGCCTCTGTACCGTCGCATCCTGGCCGCAGGGCAATACATGTTTCGTTTCCGGCAATGGCCCTGGACCACGGTCCAGCAGGGACGGGTGGCGGTGCATGCGCGGCGGTAGCTTCGGAGTCCCCGGACCGCCCGGTTTTGGCGGGCTGGCGTGATTAGCGCGGGTTACTTTTCCGTCGCCGGCGCATCCAATCAAAAGCCAGAGACCGAAGGTCACTCGCAGGCAACTTCCCTCGTGTTTTATTGTTAAAGAGTTAGGAGAACAGAAGATCCAAAACCTTCCCATGAATCGATACCTCATACTTGCTTTCCTTCTGTCCTCTTTCCTGGCTGCTGCCCAGGATCCGCCGCCGGTTCCGGCTTCGCCCTTGCCCGCGCCCTCTGTGGCGCCGCAACCGCAAGGGGCCAAGCCGGCCATCCCGATTGATGAACCCAAGACGCCGCCGCACCGGCTTACGCCAGAGGAGTCCAAAGAGCTGCTGCAGTCCGTGGACGAGATCATGCACTTCGCCAGCCAGGACACCCTGCTGCCCATTAAGCACAGCGTGAAAAAGCAGATCGTCGGCCGTGACCAGGTGGAGAAGTATCTGAATGAGAAGTTTGAGAACGATGTGGACCGGATCCGCTTCGAGCGCTCGGAGCTGGTGTTGAAAAAATTCGGGCTTCTTCCGCGTAAGTTTGAACTCCACGACTTCCTGATCAAGCTGCTCTCCGAGCAGGTCGCCGGCTATTACAACGAGAAATCCAAGACCATGAATCTTCTGGATTGGGTTGATCTGGATATGCAGAAGCCGGTCATGGCCCACGAACTCACGCACGCTCTTCAGGACCAGAGTTACGACCTGGAGAAGATCAGCAAAATGGAAGAGGCGATCGAAAAGAAGGGGTTGGACGATCTGGATGCCCTGGTGCGCAACGATGAAGAATCCACGTGCCGCACCGCGGTCATGGAAGGTCAGGCCATGATCGTTCTTTTGGACTACATTCTGGCGCCGTCAGGGCGAAGCGTTCAGGATTCGCCGAAGTTTGTCGACCTCATGCAAGGCAGGATGGATAAGGACAACGATAGTCCCATCTTCGACCGCGCTCCTCTCCTCTTGCAGGAAGAACTCATCTTTCCCTACCGCGAGGGCATGACATTCATTAAGGAATTGCTGGTGACGGGAGGCAAGAAGATGGCTTACACCGGCGTCCTGGATAACATGCCCAAGACCACGCGGGAGATTCTGGAGCCCAAGGAGTATCTGGCCGGTCGCCGCGTGCCGCCTCTCCTGCTCCCGGACCTGGGATTCCTGAAAAAAGAGTACGAGTCATTTGACGCCGGGGCCGTTGGCGAATTCGATGTCCTCATCCTGCTTAAGGTGTACGGTGAAGATGCCTTGGCCCACCGCTTGAGTCCCGACTGGCGCGGGGGAGCCTATTATGCCGCCGGGCGCAGAGGCGCGAAGCCCGCCGACCGCAACTCCAGCGCGCATATCGGCCTCTACTACATCTCCAAGTGGGCCAGCGAGGCTTCCGCCCGTGAGTTCGCCAAGGTTTATGCTTCAGCCTTGCCGCAGCGCTACAGCGGTGTGCAGCGCGCGGAGCCCGATCCCGCGCAACCAGGGCTTGAAAAATATTTGAGCAGCGACGGCCCCATCTTCATCCAGCAGACCGGAACCGCTGTGGTTGTCGTGGAAAGCTTCGATCCCGAGTCCGCCGGCAAGCTGATCAAGGCCGGACTAAAGCAGGCCCAGGACAGCCCGCAGCCTGTGTCGACCGGAGGCGCGCGCTAGCGCATGCGGGGAAAGATCCCCTCGAGTGCCGTCTTCGACCTGGGCGGCGTACTCATCGATTGGAACCCACGCTACTTGTATCGCAGGCTCTTGCGCGGTGATGAAGCGGCGGTAGAGCACTTCTTGTCAACCGTCTGCACACAGTCCTGGAACGAACAGCAGGATGCAGGACGCACCTTTGCCGAAGGCTCCGCCGTTCTCAAAGCGGCCCATCCGCACCACGCGGAACTGATTGACGCCTGGATTAGCGGCTATGAGGAGATGTTAGGCGGCGAGGTTGAAGGTTCGGTGGAGATCCTCTCCGAACTACGAGCTAACCAAACCCGCTTGTACGCGTTGAGCAACTGGTCGGCTGAGACATTCCCCTTCGCGGAGCGGCGCTTCGAGTTCTTGCGTTGGTTTCAAGGAATTCTGTTGTCGGGGGAGGCGAAACTCCTGAAACCCGATCCACGGCTTTTTCAAATCCTGTTTGAGAAGTTTGCTGTCGATCCCGCAGACGCCGTTTACGTCGACGATCAAATGCGCAACGTCGACGCAGCTCGACGGCTGGGAATGTATGGCATTCACTTCACTGACGCAGGCTCACTGCGCCGCCGGTTTGGCGCCTTGGGATTGCTTTAGGATAGGCGCTAAGGAATGCCCTCGGGGGGATCTCGATGATCTTAGCGTAGAGACGCGGCACTGCCGCGTCTCAGATTTTTGGGCGACTGAGACGGTATTGAGCTAAGCGCACTCTCGATGGCGCACGCTTTGAGACGTGGCCATGCCACGTCTCTACGTTTGGCATCCCGGTAAAGGAATGCCGCCTTCGCTATAATCACAAGTTTGGCATTTCCCCTAAAGGAGATTCCTTTTTGCAGCAGGCAGAGATAGGCATCATCGGTGGCAGCGGACTGTACACGATGCCGGGGCTGAGCGATGTTCGTGAAGTCGCGTTACAGACACCGTTCGGCGAACCATCGGACGCGTTCGTACTAGGCACGCTGGAAGGCCGCAAGGTCGCGTTTCTGGCCCGCCACGGGCGGGGGCACCTCCTTCTTCCCAGCGAGCTCAACTTTCGCGCCAACATTCACGGGATGAAACAGCTGGGCGTGGAGCGCATCGTCTCCGTCTCCGCCGTGGGCTCTCTCAAGGAAGAACACAAACCCACGGACTTCGTGATTCCCGACCAGTTCATCGACCGCACGTTTCATCGCGTCTCCACGTTCTTCGGCCATGGGATCGTCGCCCATGTGGGCTTCGGCGACCCGATATGTTCTGAAGTCGCGGGTGCGATCGGCCAGTCCTGCAAGGACAATGGCGTGGTGGGCAAGTCCGGCGGGACATACGTCTGCATGGAAGGTCCGCAATTCTCCACCAAGGCCGAGTCCAACCTTTACCGCAGTTGGGGAGCGGACGTGATCGGCATGACCAACCTTCAGGAAGCCAAGCTGGCGCGTGAAGCCGAGATCTGCTACGCCACCATGGCCATGGTGACTGACTACGATTGCTGGCACCCGGGACATGACTCCGTCACCGTGGAGCAGATCGTGAAGGTTCTTCACACCAACGCCGACAACGCCGCCAAAGTCGTTAAGAAGGCCGTGGCCTTCATGCCGCGGGAGCGCAAATGCAAATGCGGTTCGGCGCTGCAGTTTGCCATCCTGACCGACCCCGCGAAGATCCCCGCGGCCACGCGGCAAAAACTTGCGCTTCTCCTCGACAAATACTTGAACAAAGGCCAGGAGGCCAAAGCCTAGTGTCCCTGCTGGTGGTTGGCTCAGTTGCTTTTGACGCGGTCAAGACGCCCTACGGCAAGACGGACAAAATCCTCGGCGGCGCCGCAACGTATTTCGCCCTGGCGGCAAGCTTCTTCACTGAGGTTCGCGTGTTGGCGGTAGTCGGCGACGATTTCACCGAAAAGGAAGAGGAAGTCTTCCGCGATCACAACATCGATATCAGCGGCATCGTGCGCGAGAAAGGCAAGAGCTTCTTCTGGTCGGGCGAGTACGGCGAGAACGTGAATGAAGCCAAAACGCTGGATACCCAGCTGGGCGTCTTTGCCAATTTCAATCCCCAGATCCCGGAAAAATTCAAAGACACCGGCTATCTTTTCTTGGCCAACATCGATCCTGCGCTGCAACTCAACGTGCGGCGCCAGTTGCCGCACGCGAAGTTCGTGGGTGGCGACACCATGAACTACTGGATCAACGGCTCGCGGGCCGAGCTGGCCCAGATGATGAGGAACATCGACGCTCTGCTCATCAATGACAACGAAGCCAAGATGCTGGCCCAGGACCCCAGTCTGGCCCGCGCTGCCCAGAAAGTCCTGGCCATGGGGCCGCAGGCGCTGGTGATCAAGCACGGCGAATACGGCGCGACGGTCTTTTTTCAGGACGGCGCATTCGGCATCGGCCGCCATCCGTTTCGCGCGCCCACGTTGCCGATTGAGGTCGTCGCCGATCCGACAGGCGCCGGCGACAGTTTTGCCGGCGGGTTCATGGGCTACATCGCTTCCCAAAACAAACTCGACCGCGATGTCTTCAAGCGGGCGATGTTCTATGGCGGCGTGATGGGATCGTTCGCGGTGGAAGCCTTTGGCACGGAACGCCTGCAGAAACTCACACGCGAAGAGATTGAAGAACGCTACAAAGTTTTCCGCGTGCTTACGCACATTGAGTGAGCCGGGTGAGCACCTACCACGGAGACACGGAGACACGGAGAAAAGTGGGGCTGGATTTGTTTGGATGCTCCCAGGGGTTCTGATGAGACTAGATCAAGTTCGAGGCCGAGTGGGTGGAGCAGGCCTTCAGGCCTGCGGTCAAGCTTTTTAAAAGAGCGCGGCTTCAGCCGCTGAGGTACATCTCCGACTGCTGTTTCAACCTGGACGGTACCCCAGCGGCTAAAGCCGGCTTCCGCAACTCCTTTGCCGCAGGCCTGAAGGCCTGCTCCACCCATTCCGTTCGGCAATATGAGCTACGCAACCAGCATGGCGGCCATTGAGTCAGAGATCGACAGAAGCGATCCCCGCTTCCGCAGGTCCCACGACCATGTTGCACTGAGTCTGTTAACCGGTATCACCTCCGTTGCCGCCCTGCTGTTTTACTACCACCGCCACGCCATCCTGCTCTACGGCGACGCCGTGGCGCACATCAACATTGCGCGGCGCGTCTTCGATTCGCGTACTCCTGGGTTGTTCCAGCTCGGGACCGTGTGGTTGCCGCTGCCACACGCGCTCCAGATTCCTTTCATCGTGAACGGCTGGCTGTGGAGCAGCGGCATCGGGGCGTCCGTCCCGTCGATGCTGGCATACGTCGTGGGAACATTGGGCGTCTACCGCCTGGTGCGCGGCTCGGCTTCGCGTGTGGCAGCATGGATTGCGGCCCTGATCTATGCTCTCAATCCCAACCTGCTTTACATGCAGACTACGGCCATGACGGAAGCGCTCTACCTGGCTTGCTTCGTCTGGACCGTTGTGTACTTTTCCGAGTTCGCTCGACAGGCCAGCGACGATCCGCCGGCCGCCCGGCGGTCGCTGGAGAAGTGTGCCCTCGCGCTCGCCGCAGCCATGCTGGTGCGCTACGACGCGTGGTTCCTGGCCGCAGTGACCGCCATCGCCGCGATAATCTTTTTTTGGCGGCACAGAAACGCGGCATCAGTCTTGCGCCGCGGTGTGATCAATTTTCTTCTGCTGACGGCGCTGGTACCTGGTCTATGGCTGGCCTACAACCATGCTGCCTACGGCAATGCGCTCGAGTTCGCCAACGGCCCGTATTCGGCGCGTGCCATTCAAGAGCGCTCCCGCACGGCCACCATGCCCAGCTATCCCGGGGAGAAATCACCCCGCACCGCCGCGCTCTACGTTCTCAAAGTGTCACGGCTCAACCTGGGGCAGGGTCGCGCCGAGAATCTTCTCTTCACCGCGGCTTTCATAGCGTGGGTGGGCGCGCTGTACTTCTCGCGCACGTTCCTGCCATGGACTCTGCTGTGGGCGCCGCTACCGTTTTACATGGCTTCGATTGCCTGGGGCAGCGTTCCCATTTATCTGCCGGACTGGTGGCCTTTCAGCTACTACAACGTTCGCTATGGATTGCAGTTGTTGCCGGCGGTAGCAGTCTTTGTCGGCCTGGGGTACCACTTTTTGACCAAGTTCGTTTCCGCGCGAGTTGTTTTGCCTGTTGTCACGGTGTTGGTCATGGCGAGCTATGCCTCGGTCTGGATGCGCAGTCCTATCTGCCTACGGGAAGCGGAGGCCAACGGCAATGTTCGGATGCAGTTTGACCGTCAACTGGCGGCGGAGCTGAAGAAACTTCCCACGTCATCCACCCTCACGTTGATGATGGACTGCGGCGCACACCCCGGAGCGGTGCAGATGGCGGGAATCCCATTTCGCCGCGTGCTGCGCGAGAGCAATCCGGTTTACTGGGAGATTGCGTTGACCCAGCCCGCTCGCTCGGCCGATTATGTTGTCGCCATTACCGGCGACGACGTGTCGCGCGCTGTGCGACTGTTTCCTGAGCATCTGAGAGCGGTTGCCACAGTTGGCACTCCGCAAGGCCCTCGCGCCGTCCTCTACCACTCGACGCCGCAATGATGGTGCTACAATCGGGCCAGTTTTCTGACCATGGAACACGCATTTGCAGTGTTCATTCCGCACTGGCTCGAACCGGCGATGGGAGAGCTGTTCTGGAAAATGATCGCGCGGTTGGTGCTGGCGGCGCTCCTCGGCGGCATCATCGGCCTGGAGCGCGAGCTGAAACACCGCCCGGCAGGCCTGCGCACGAACATGTTCATGTGCTTCGGCTCGGCCATGTTTACCGTTTTATCCCTTCAACTGGGCGGGCCCAACGACGCGACGCGCATCGCCGCGCAGATCATCGCCGGCATCGGTTTCATTGGCGCCGGCTCCATCTTGCGCGACAAAGGTGGCGTGACCGGACTGACAACTGCAGCCACCATCTTCGTGGTGGCGTCGATCGGCATGGCCTGTGGCGGTGGGCTGTACATGCTGGCTGTCTTCTCCACCATTCTTATTTTTCTTGCTCTGCGCGTCCTGGGTTGGGTGGAACGCCGCTTCAATCTCAAGCCGCTGGTGATGGACTACACCATCATTACCGACAAGTCCGCGCAAGAGATCGTGGAAGAGATCAATAAAGTCCTTGAAGATCAAGGCAAGGAGCTAAGCGGCATGCGCCTCAGCAAAGCTAATGGAAAGGAGCGGATCCAGTTCAGCGTCGGCGGCACTCGCAGCGAGCACCAGGAGTTGCTGGACAACCTGCGCCAATCGAGCGATCTGCGCGGCGTGAAGGCGACCGCCGGCCCTGAAGTTGACTAAATGAAGGTCCCGTTCACCAAGGCATCGGCCTGCGGCAATGACTTCCTGATCATCGATGGCGCGGAAGCGCCGGCTGATTTGCATGGGTTCAGCAAGCGCATCTGCGACCGCCACAACGGCGTCGGCGCCGACGGCGTGGAATGGCTCTTCCCGGCGCAGGACGCCGACATGCGCGCCCGGCTCATCAACGCCGACGGCTCAGAAGCGGAGATCTCCGGCAACGGAACGCGTTGCGTCGCCGCTTACCTGGTTGCGAACGGCCGCGCCGGGAAGCTTGCCATCCGCACCGGCGCCGGCATCAAGCATTGCGAACTGCTGGCCCGGGATGGCACTCGCTTCGAATTTGAAATGGATATGGGCGAACCGCAGGTGGGCGACGATTTTTCCATCAAGGTCGCTTTCGGCGAAACGCATGGCACGCCGGTGTCCATGGGGAACCCGCATTTTGTGGTCTTTATGAAGGAATTTCCGCCGGCGTGGCAGGCTGAAGCGGCGGAGATCGGACGCCACCACGATTTCAAACACGGCATCAACGTGGAATTTGTTCGCGTCAAGAGCCGGAACGAGATCGACGTCCGCTTCTACGAGCGCGGCGTCGGCGAGACGCAATCGTCAGGGACGGGTTCGTGCGCGTCCGCCGTGGCCTCCATCGCCGCCGGCCGCGTGAATTCCCCCGTGCAGGTGCACGCTCCCGGCGGCACGCAGGCGGTGCGTTGGGACGGAAGCAAAGTCTTTTTGCGTGGGCCGGCAACGTTGATCTGCGATGGTGAATTCCTTGATTAACCCTCAGGCCGTCAAGCCGCCGGCCCTGCGCCCGGGCGACAAGGTTGGCATCATCGCGCCGGCCAGCGACTTCAAGCGCGAAGCCTTCACGGCAGGATGCGATCGCCTGCGCCAGATGGGATACGAGCCGGTCTATTCCGACGGCATTTTCGAACGCGATCTTTATTTTGCCGGCAAGGCGGAACGCCGTGGGCGCGAACTCCAAGATTTGCTCCTGCGCGACGACGTGAAAGCGCTCATCGGGGTGCGTGGCGGCTACGGGAGCAACTATCTGCTGGAGCGCTTGGACTTCGAAAAATTTCATGCGCATCCGAAGATCTTTCTTGGAGCGAGCGACCTGACTTCGCTTCTGACCGCCATCACCGACCGCACCGGCTTAGTCACATTTCATGGGCCTATGGTTGCCAAAGATATCGCTGCCGGAACGTTCGAGGTTTCGAGTTGGGAGCACGCCCTCGGCGGCGCAACCGCGTGGAGCGTTCCCACGGACGGCGTCGAAGTGCTGCAGGCGGGTAGCGGGATGGGAAGACTCTACGGCGGATGCCTTTCATTACTGACAGCGTCATTAGGCACGCCCTTCGAGATCCAGACTGAAGGCAAGATTCTATTCATGGAAGATATCGGCGAGAAGCCTTACCAGATCGACCGCATGGTGATGCAACTGCGGCTTGCCGGCAAACTGAAAGGCGTGCGGGGCTTGATCTTCGGCGAAATGCTGGATTGCGTTCAACCCGGTGGCCAGAACTACACATTGCAGCAGGTGATTCAGCGCGTGCTCGGAGATTTCCGGGTTCCGATTGTTTACGGGCTCAAATCCGGCCACGTTTCCGGCGGCAACATTACTCTGCCATTTGGCGTGCAGGCGGAACTGGTTGCGGACACCTCGGGCGTGGAACTGAAGATATTGGAAGCGGCGACAAATATTCGTTAATCTGAATCGTGGACCAGCAACACGCACATCTTATCGGCATCTGCGGGACGGCTATGGCGTCCCTGGCGGGGCTGCTCAAGCAACGCGGCTTCAAAGTGACCGGGTCGGACGCAGCCGCATATCCGCCAATGTCGGATTTTTTGGCGGCGATGTCCATCCCCGTTGCGCAGCCATACTCTGAAGCCAATCTCAAACCGCGGCCTGATTGGGTGGTGGTGGGCAATGCTATTTCCCGCGGCAACGTGGAACTGGAACATGTGCTCGATGAGCGCATACCTTTTCGCTCTCTGCCGGACACGCTCTACGACCTCTTTCTGCGTACCCGGGAGCCCATCGTGGTAGCCGGAACCCACGGCAAGACGACGACGACCTCGATGCTGGCATGGATCTTTCAAGCGGCGGGCAAAGATCCGTCGTTCCTCGTCGGAGGCATCGCGGAAAACTTCGGCAGCAGCTTCGCGCTGCGCCAGGGCAAGCACTTTATCCTGGAAGGCGACGAATACGATACCGCGTTCTTCGACAAGGGACCGAAGTTCCTGCACTATTTCCCGCAAACCATGATTCTCACGTCGGTCGAGTTCGATCACGCCGACATTTATGAGGATCTCGATGCGGTGAAGACCGCGTTCAAGCGCCTGGTCAACCTGGCGCCGCGGCGCGGCAAGATCATCGCCTACGATGCCGACGCCAACGTGGACGAGTGCCTGAGAAAAGCCTTCACACCCGTGGAGCGATACGGATTCAAACCCGATTCGTACTGGCAGGCCGTGAACTTGAAGTTTGCCGGCGAAAAGATCCAGTGGGCGGTGCTGCGCGAAGGCAAAGCCTGGGGCGAGTTCGAATTCTCCATGGCAGGCGAGTACAACGTCTTGAATGCGACATCGGCTGCCGCTCTGGCCGCGCACTACGGCATTGAAGCCGATGTGATCGCCGAAGCCTTACGAAGCTTCAAGAGCGTAAAACGCCGCCTGGAAGTGAAAGCGGAGATCGGCGGCGTAACCATCATCGACGACTTTGCCCACCATCCTACCGCCATCGCCGCGACCTTGAAGGCGCTACGCATTCGCTATCCGAAAGCCCGGCTGTGGGCGCTGTTCGAACCGCGATCGAACACTCTGCGCCGGAAAGTCTTCCAGAAGGAACTGGCGAACAGTCTGGCGCTGGCCGATCGGGTCGTGATCGCCAGCATCTTTAAGCCGGAAGCCGTGCCCGAAAACGAGCGTTTGACGGTCTCAGGCGTCGTCAACTCGCTCAAGCGTAACGGCAGCCAGGCCCGCGAGCTTGCTGATGCCGATGCCATCGTCGCAGCAGTAACGCCGGAGCTTGAGAACGGAGACGTGGTGGCCATTCTTTCCAACGGCGGCTTCGGCGGCATCTATGAAAAACTTCCGCGCAGGCTGGAGGAGTTGCGCGGAATACGGCGCTCGTGATGCGCTCTGCCGTCGGCCTGGTGCGTAGCGTGCTCGCCTTGCTGTTTTGGCTGGCCGTGATTCCCGTGGCCGCGCTGGTTGCTTTTCCCTGGACGCTCATTACCGGCGACATCCGGTTTCTGTATTGGGTGGGAATGGGGCTGGCCTATGCCGGGCCGCGCATCGCCGGTGCGTCCGTCAAGATCGTCGGGTTGGACAAGATTGATCCTTCAGGGACCTACATCTTCATGTCCAACCACGTGTCGAATCTTGATCCGCCGATTCTGGTGCCGCTGATTCCACGACGCACTTCGGTGCTGGCCAAGAAAGTCATCTGGCGCATTCCGATCCTGGCCCAAGCCTTGAACATGGCGGAAATTGTCCCTGTGGAGCGCGAAAAGCGCGAAGCTGCGATCCAGAGCATTCATCGCGCCGGCGAAGTCATGCGCCATCACATCAACATGACTCTCTTCCCCGAAGGCACACGCTCGCGCGACGGCCGGCTGATGCCTTTCAAGAAAGGCCCGTTTCACCTGGCGCTGGAGACGGGTTTCCCCATCGTGCCCGTCACCATTCTCGGAACGTACGAGATGATGCCCAAGGGCAAGATGTTTGTGCGGCCTGGGACGGCAACCCTGATATTCCATCCACCTATCGACCCTAAGCAGTTCTCATCGCGCGACGAGCTGATGCAGGCGGTGCGTGAGGTGATGAATAGCGCGCTTCCAGAAGAGCGGCGGTAGTTTCCCGTATCCCGGGCGTAGCGAGGGAACCCTATCACTACGAGATCGGTGGTTTACAGAAAATTCCGTTCAACATTCTTACCGCGGTTAGGGCCCCTCGCTTCCGCTCCGGGCAAGTCAGGCGGAAGAAGAAACCTTGAATGAACCAGAAAGGAGCGGCTGTTACTGCAAGGTGGACGCTGCTGCCGCAGAATCCTGATTGATCCTGATGGCAATGGTTCCTTCTTGGCCTTTCTTTACGGCGGGACCGGTCGCGTTGTGAATCTTGCCGCTGGCGTCAGTAAATTGGAGCTTGAGCGCGCCACTGTCGAGCGGCTTGATGGTGTACTGAAAAGTCTTTCCGGGCGCCAGAGTATTTACGCCAAAGGTCGCAGTCGGATAATCCACGATGATGGCTGAAAGCGCTTGGTCGCTGGTGTTGATCAGGCTGACTCGAATCACCCGCGAACGGCAGCCGGTTGCGGCGAGGAGCAGGATCAAAACTGCAAAAGAGAAGACTGGCCGCAGATTCCCGCAGAAGAACGCAGATAGACGGCTCATGTGGGCAGACTTGAAATTTAAAATTTCAAATCTCAAATTTGAAATCTCAGGATAACTGACGGAAATACTCATTTCTTTTCAATGACCCTTGCGCTCAGCACCACGCCGTTGCGGTTGTCGTGCAACTTCAAAGGGAAGACCAGGATGTTCCAGTTCCAGCGCTGTTTCTTGGTGGGCAAATGGGGTAAGCCGCGAAAACTACGGTCCACATAGGTTTCCCGGGTATCGGCCACGGTGCGGACAATGTCCTTCCATTCGCCGCCTAGTTCAGGGAATTCCTCAAAACGGTTTTTGCCGACGAACCACGTCGGCTTCCTGTCGTACAACCGAGCGCAATAATCGTTTACGTATTGCCAGTTGCCCTCGCGGTCCAGTATTTCCAGCACCAGATCGTCTCCCATCGCCATAGCGATGCGCGAGTAGAAAAAATTGCGGGCGTCCACCACTACCGGTTTGCCGCGGCGCTTGGCTTCGAGCGACTGCAAGGCGGCCAGGAGATCGTCCACCGAGCTGTAGCCTTTGAGCAGGTGCATGTCTTCCACGCCGCCAAATTTTCGTTCCAGCGTTGCCGAGAGAATGATGATGGGCACTTCCGGACGCTTATCACGCAACGATTGCGCCACCTCGGTTCCGAATTTGCCTGCGCCCAGATGGTAATCGAGCACAGCGATGTCGATTGAGTTGAGATGCGTCTCCGCATCCTCCACCGAGGCGGAAGTCACGGTTTCATATCCGTGGCTGCGAAGGATGGCGGAGCGCAAGATCAGATTGTCCGGACGATCGTCGAGCAATAGTACCCGGATCGGTCTTTTCGCATCTGGTTTTTCAGTCATGACAACGACTTGACGACTTCATGGACTCCCGATTTTCACCCGGCCCTTTTCGATTCGATATGGTGGACAGCGGTCGAACCTGAAGTCATCCCGCTTGAGGAGTCGAGCGCTTGTCCAAGGTTCCGGTTCGATTCGTTTATTTTTCTTTCGTCGTTCCGGCGCCGCGAATCGCCCGGGCCAGCTCCGGCAATTTGGCAAACACGGCCACGCTACGCCGCCACTGACGATGATCGAATGCCGGCGAGCCACTGACCATCACGCCCGGCGGAATGTCGCCGTGCGTGCCGCTCTGGGCCGTGACGATCACGCCGTCGCCGATCTGGCAATGCCCGGCTACGCCCACCTGTCCGGCCAAGATGACGTTCTTGCCCACTCCCGTTGTCCCCGCCAGCCCCACTTGCGCGCACAGCATGGAGTTTTCTCCGATCGTGCAGTTGTGGGCCACGTGAGTGAGGTTGTCGAGTTTGCTGTTGCGGCCGATCCGCGTCTCGCCCAGGCTGGCTCGGTCGATACAGCAATTAGCCTGAATTTCTACGTTGTCTTCGATAACGGCTTTGCCGATTTGCGGGATCTTGTACCAGCTGCCCTGGTCGTCTTTGGCGAACCCAAAACCATCCGAGCCGATGACCACGCCGTTATGCAGCAGCACGTTGTCGCCGATCTCGCAGTCTTCGCGAATGGAAACGTGGGCGTGGGCGAAGAAATTCTTGCCGATCTTTACGCCGCGATAGATCACCACACCCGGCAGCAGAGTGCAGTTTTCGCCGATCTCCACGCCGCTCTCGATGACCACGTGCGCGCCGATCTCTGCGCCGGCACCGATCTTGGCTGAGGGATCGATCACCGCCGTGGGGTGAACTCCGGGTTTTCGCTGCGGCGGCCGGTGCAACAGTTCGACGGCGCGCGCATAAGCAAACTTGGGATTTTGCGTGCGCAGAACGGCGCCCTGGCTCTCGGAGGCAAGGAACTTTTCATCCACGATGACGGCCGAAGCCTGCGTAGTTCCGGCCGCGGCGGCGTATTTTGAGTCGGCGACGAATGTGATCTGGCCGGGCGCCGCGGATTCAATCGGCGCCAGGCTGGTGATCTCCGCGTCGGCGTCGGGCGGCTCCAGCTTCGCGCCCAATCTGGCGGCAATCTCTTTAAGCTTCATGGGACCCACTTTTCCCGGAACATGGGTTTCCGTGCCCTCGTCCCGGAGGAGAAACTGGTCGAACTTGTGATTGTAGCGAACCGCAGAAAGGAAGCAGAAAAAACCTTTACTGCTCGGTAAACAGGGGTTCCTGGCCGATATCCGCCGCCGGTTTGCGCCGCGCTTCCGGACGGCCAATCACGCCCAGCACGCACATTTCTTCGAGCGCCGATTTCGGCACAAACACCCGCTGCACGTTGCCCCGGGTGTCGGGCGGCGTGATCAGGTAGCCTTCGGGGTTGACCTGAACCAGGTCGTTGGGCATCATGCCTTCCAGAATGTCGTTGTCGGTGAACTTCAAGCGGACCCACAAGCCTTCGGTGCGCGGGCGCGTGGTAAAAGTTTTGCGCGCGGCGCCGGCGGTTTCGTTGAAATCGCGCACAAAATCCACGCTCTTGATCTCCTTGAGATCGATGGTAATGACCTTACCGGCGGGGTTCAGCATCTCCAGCTTGCCTTCAGCCAGAAAATTGGTGGGAGAGACGTATCCGCTCACGGAATCCCGCCCTCGTTTGCGGACAATCACCTTCTTGTGCGTGGACGGCATGACTCAATTTGATTCTCGCACGCTTCGTCAGGCATCAAAGATGGCATCAGCGGCTGAGTAGCCAAAGGGTTAACCTTTGTGATATTGTTTCGAGTTTGTGCAGGCCCCGCTGTTACCATCTAAGTCTTGTATAAAGTGCAACTTACGGAGAATCCAAGAAAGCGGTTGACCGGTCTGGCAGGTGCCGGACGGGCCGTGGTGTGTTGCTGAAACGATGGCGGACCTTATCTACCTCATGGAAACCCGGCTCTCGCCGGACCAGCAGCGCGCTCTGGCGCTGGTGACGGACGTAGCGCGGACCCACGAGATGAATGTTTTTTTGACGGGCGGTGCGGTGCGCGACATCGTCAGCGGGTTCATTATTCGCGATCTCGATTTTTCCGTACAAGGCAACGCCCTCAAACTGCAAAAAGACTTCGAGAAAGCCGGCGCCGTGACCGAAGCCGTGGACGAAGCCACGCGCACGGTCATGCTGTTGTTGCCCGGGAACGTCCGCGCGGAAGTCACCAGCACGCGCTCCGAGCGCTACGAGAAACCGGGCAAGCCGGCGGAGATCACGCCGGGCACGATCTACGATGACATGCGCCGCCGCGACTTCACCGTGAACGCCATGGCGCTCTCCCTCAATCCAGGATCGCGCGGCTTGCTCACCGACCCTTTCAATGGCGTCGCCGATATCGAAGGGAAAGTCCTGCGCGTCCTGCATAACTATGCGTTATACGAAGAACCTTCGCGACTGATTCGCGCCACTCGCCTGGCCACGCGCTTTCACTGGACCCTGGAGGAACGCACTCAGGCACGTTACAACGCGGCCAAAGAGAACAACTACATTGAGAACATCTCGGACCGCGCTGTAGGCCACGAAATCGAACAACTGGCGCATGAAGAGAATCCGATCGAGACCCTGAAAGCCTTGAGCAAAGAGGATTGGCTGAAGATCCTGGTGCCCCATCTTTCGCTGGCCAAGGTGGACGCTTCGTCGTTGGCCCACCTCTTCAAGGTCAAGCAGCAGTTGCAGGACCTGGGGCTGAACCCGGACTCGAGTCCCGTGGTCATGTACTTTCTGACCCGCAAGTTGAGCGACAAGGACATTTCTGCCATGCAGCGGCAGATTCCCAACAAGGGTTTTGTCGAGCGCTGGCGCAACGTGGAAGACGATGCCAAGGATTTCGCCAAAAGGCTTATGGCCAAAGATCTCGCCCAGCCTTCGGCCACGTGGAAGTTCCTGATGCACAGCCGCCCGGAGACTGTATTGTTCACCGCCATCACTTCGCGGCCGGCGGCGGTGCATCAGAAGCTCAAGAACTTCCTGACCAAATGGCCGCAGTTGCGCCAGAAGCTGCCGTTCCCGGAGATGCCGGAGATGCGTATCACGCCCGAGCATCCGGAGTACAAAAAGATCCAGGACGAGGCGTTCCTCCTACTCATGGACGGCAGGCTGCGGTCGCACACCGAGATTGTCAAATTCCTGACGCCGTATTCGCCGCCAGAGCCTCCACCGCCGCCGCCACCGCCACGGCGGGGTCGCGTTGGGAAGAAGGAAGCTGCTCCGGCACCTGGTGTGGACCAGGGTCCGAAGAAACGTGGCCGCAAGCCGAAAGCATTGGCGGCAGCAACTGCCGTCACGCCGGTTCCGGAACAAGTCCCGGTCGCGCCTTCCGCGAAAGGCGTACCCGGAAAACCAGCGGTAGCTCAGGCTCCATCCGCCAAACCTCCGGCCGCACCCGGGAAACCAGCACCGTCTGCTAAACCGCCTGCGAAACCAGTCAAGCCGGCGCCCACGACCAAACCACAGAAGCCCAAGCCGGCGCCAAAACCGGCGAAGAAGAAACCGGCTGCCGGAAAACAGAAGAAGAAAAAGTAAACGCGGTTTGCGCGTCGCCTTCTCCCCTCACAAAGTATAAAGTTGGCCTTGCGCGCGGACGGCTGCAAGCGCACAATCCTACACAGTCTTACAAGACGATTGATTCACAAGTGCGCGACAAGCTTCTGCGAATCTATTCCTGGGCATGCACCTTGCTCTCCTGCTGCTATTTCGGGTGGGCGTATTTGCGCCTGAACTTCGCAACCAGGGCATTCGGCGACCTGTATAGCAGCCTGAACGTGAACTTGCCGCTGGCGACACAGTTTCTGTTCTCAAACCGCAGTTGGTTTTCTCCCATATTGTTCCTGGGTACAGGTGTCATGCTGGTCGCGAAAGAGGTCCTGGTCCGCAACAAGAAGATCTGCCTTGTCGTATCGTCCATAGCCGCCACGGGCGTGCTCTCTGCATCCGCTTGGATCGTCGATGCACTGTATGCGCCGCTATCCAGTCTCGAGAAGCAGATCGTCCGGTAAGCTCACCAAGGCTCCCTCCACGTCAAGCGAGTCCTGGTGAGACGGGAGACATGGCACGACGGAGTTTTCCACATGCCTACACAGCTCGGCCGCTCGTTATAATTGAAGCAGCAGCCTGCCTATGTCTGACTTCGTCCATCTGCATCTGCATACCGACTATTCGCTGCTGGATGGCGCGTGCGACGTTGAGAAGCTCATCTCACGGGTGAAAGAGATCGGCCAGAAGGCGGTTGCCATGACCGATCATGGCAACATCTATGGTGCCGTGCACTTCGTGGATGCGGCGCAGAAGGCCGGAATCAAGCCCATCGTCGGCTGCGAACTGTACATCTGCAAGAAAGACGACCATCGTGCGCCGCCCGAAGGCGACACCTACAACCATCTTCTGGTCCTCGCCGAAAACGAACAGGGTTATGAGAACCTGATCAGGATAACCTCAGAAGCTTCGCTCAACGGGTTCTATTACAAGCCGCGCGTCAGCAAGAAGTTTCTGGCAGAGCATTCGCAGGGTTTGATCGGCCTTTCCGGATGCCTGGCGGGCGAGGTCTGCGAGAATCTGCTGGCAGGGAAGTACGACGCGGCGCGGGATGCCGCGGCTTTTTACCGCGATTTGTTCGGCAAGGAGAATTTCTTCCTGGAAATCCAGGACCAGGGCCTGCCGGAAGAGCACCGCATCCACGCCGATCTCTTTCGCATGGAAAAAGAGCTGGGCTTGCCCATGGTGGCGACCAATGACAGCCACTATCTTTGTGAAGACGACGCCCATGCCCAGGACGTGCTGGTGTGTGTCCAGACGGGCAAGTCCATTCACGACGAGAACCGTTTGAAATTCCACGGCAACCAGTTCTTTGTGAAGTCGAGCGATGAGATGGGGCGTGTATTCTCGAGCCGCCCGGATGTTCTGGCGCGCACTATGGCCATTGCCGAGCGCTGTAACTTCAAGCTCAACAAGGTCAAGGATCCGTTTCCTGAATTCCAGGTTCCGGCCGGCTACACGCTCGATAGCTACTTCGAGCACGTAGCCCGAGAGGGCTTCGCGCGACGTTGGCAAGCGCTGACCGGGCAGGAGGCGGCAGGCAGGCTCAAGAGGTCGCGCGCCGATTACGAGCAGCGTTTGTCGCAGGAAATCGCCATTATCCAGCAGATGAAATTCTCGGGATACTTCCTGATCGTGTGGGACTTCATCCGCTACGCGCGGGAAAACAAAATCCCGGTCGGTCCCGGCCGCGGCTCGGCAGCCGGCGCCCTGGTGGCGTACGCCATGAACATCACCGACATTGACCCGCTGCAGAACGAGCTCTTGTTCGAGCGCTTCCTGAATCCGGAGCGCGTGTCGCTGCCGGATATCGACATCGACTTCTGCATGAACCGGCGCGGCGAAGTCATCAACTACGTCACGCAAAAGTACGGGCGCGACAACGTGGCCCAGATCATCACCTTCGGCACCATGGCCGCCAAAGCCGCCATCAAGGACGTGGGCCGCGCCATGGACATTCCTTACACCGATGTCGACCGCATTGCCAAAATGGTGCCGGCCACGCTGAACATCACGCTCGACCAGGCACTGGACGATTCACCGCCACTGCAGCAGGCCTACGAGAACGAGATGCAGGTACGCGAGCTGATCGATACCGCGCGCAAGCTCGAAGGGCTGGTGCGTAACTCGGGCGTGCACGCCGCAGGCGTGGTGATCTCCCCCAAACCCCTGACTGAACTCGTTCCGCTGCACAGGACCAAGAACGATGAAATCGTCACCGCTTACGACATGAAGGCGGTGGAGAAGATGGGCCTGCTGAAGATGGACTTCCTCGGGCTCACCACGCTCACCATTCTTGACGACGCATTGAAGCTTATCGCGCCACGCGGGGAAACGATCGATCTCGACACCGTCCCCCTCGATGACGCTGCCACCTACGAACGCGTCTTTCATACCGGGTTGACCTCCGGCATATTCCAGTTTGAATCGGGAGGCATGACCGATGTGCTGCGCCGCTACAAACCGAATTCCGTCGGCGACCTGACAGCCTTGAACGCGCTCTACCGGCCTGGGCCGATCCAGGGCGGAATGATTGACGACTTTATCGAGCGCAAATGGGGCCGGCGCAAGGTTGAGTACGAACTGCCGGAACTCGAACAGATCCTGAGAGAGACGCTGGGTGTCATCGTCTATCAGGAACAGGTCATGCAGATCGCCAACGCGCTGGCCGGATACTCGCTGGGCGAAGCCGATTTGCTGCGTCGCGCCATGGGCAAGAAGATCGCCGAAGAAATGGCCGGGCAACGCGAGCGCTTTGTGAAGGGTGCGGTGGAGCGCGGCTTCCCGGAAAAGAAGATCGTCAAAATCTTCGACCTGATGGAACAGTTTGCCGGCTACGGCTTCAACAAATCGCATTCCGCGGCATATGCACTGCTGGCCTACCACACCGCGTACTTAAAGACGCACTACCCCGTGGAGTTCATGGCCGCGCTGCTCACCTCGCAGACCGGGAACACTGACAACGTGGTCAAGTACATCAACGAGTGCCGCGAGATGGGCATTCCCGTGGAGCCGCCGGATATCAACGTCAGCGACGCTTACTTCACGCCGCACGACAACGCCATCCGCTTCGGGCTGGCTGCCGTAAAGAACGTGGGCCGCAATGCCATCGAGTCCATCACGAGTGCGCGCAAAGAGACTGGACGGTTCCATTCGATCTTCGAGTTTTGCGAGAAGGTTGACCTACGCCTGCTGAACCGGCGAGTGCTGGAGTCGCTGATCAAGAGCGGCGCCATGGACGCATTAGGCAACCGCGCGCAACTGATGGCTGTGCTCGACAAGGCCATGGAACGCGGGCAGAAAACGCAGCGCGACGCCGAGCTCGGCCAACACGGGCTGTTCGGCGTGTTTGCCGACGCGGCGCAGAACGGCGCCGACAGCGACCGTCTTCCTGACGTTCCGGACTGGGACGAACACCAGCGCCTGGCCAGCGAAAAAGAGGTCTTGGGTTTCTTCATCACCGGGCATCCGCTGGAACGATACCGGGAGAAGCTGGAAGATTTCCGCGCGCTGACGGCGGAGGCCATCGGCGCCATGAGCAGCGGCACCGGGCGCGACGAGGTCTACGCGGGCGGCATCGTCTCCAGCCTGCGGGTGCTGAAATCGCGAAAAGGCGATCTGTACGCCCAAGCCACCCTCGAAGACATGACTGGAAGCGTAGACGCCATTGTTTTCCCTGAAGCCTACAAGCGGCTGCAGGCGATCTTGCGGCAGGAGATCCCCATGCTGGTGCGCTGCAGTATTCGCGTGGAGGAAGGCGCGAATCCGAAGATCGCCATCAGCCAATTGACGCCGCTCGAAGAAGCCAAGCCCAAGCTCCCGAGGTCCATCCGTATCCGTGTGCCGCTGGAGACGGCAACCCTGGCCACGGTGGACGCACTCCATTCCATTTGCCGCGAGCGTCAAGGCGAAGCCAAGGTGTTGTTTGATGTGGAACGTGGCGGAGACTTCATGGTGGTGATGGAAGCCGACGGATATAATGTTTGCCCAGACAGGTCTTTCATCACACGTGTGGAAGAGCTGTGTGGACGCGGTGCTGTAAGAATTGTTGATTAGCGACGTAGAGACGCGACATTGTCGCGTCTATGAGACGTGGCAATGCCACGTCTCTACGGCGACGGAGCTAGGAGCTATTTTGGAACCAGCCCTCAAAGCGCAGCGCCAGTTGGAGAGCATCGAAAAACAAGTTTCCCAGCTCGAGGCTAAGGCCGGGAAAGACAAAGACGCCCAACTTGAGCTCAAGCACTTGCAGCATCAGATCAGTTTTCTGCGCGAGCAGATTCGCCAGCAGATCAACGCCTGGCAGAAGACGGAATTAGCGCGGCACGCGCAGCGTCCTTTCGCCATGGACTACGTGGAACGCATCTTCGCTGACTTCAGCGAAATCCACGGCGACCGCTCTTTCGGCGACGACCCCGCGATCTTCTGCGGTATGGCACGGTATCACGGTGAAGAGGTCATGGTCGTCGGCCACCAGAAGGGCCGTGACACCAAGCAGCGCGTCTATCGCAACTTCGGCCAGGCCAACCCGGAAGGCTACCGCAAGGCGTTGCGATGCATGAAGATGGCAGAGAAATTTGGCCATCCGGTCATCACCTTGATTGATACGCCTGGCGCCTACCCCGGCTTGGGCGCCGAGGAGCGCGGCCAGGCGGAAGCGATCGCGCGTAATTTGCGGGAAATGGCGCGTCTCAGCGTGCCTGTCATCGCCGTCGTTACCGGCGAAGGCGGCAGCGGCGGGGCGCTGGCGCTGGCTGTGGCCGACCGCGTCTTCATGATGGAGAACTCGGTGTATTCGGTCATTTCGCCGGAAGGTTGCGCATCGATCATGTGGCGCGACGCTTCCAAGAGAGAACTCGCGGCGCAAGCTCTGCGTATTACCGCGCCAGACTTGAAGCAGATGGAGATCATTGACGAGATCATCCCCGAGCCTGAGGGCGGCGCGCACCTGGACCACGACGCCGCGGCCGCCATGGTCGATGCCGTCCTGCATCGCCATTTTGACGAGCTGAAGAAGCAGCCGGCACAACAGCTCCTGGACGGGCGCTACAAGAAGTTTCGCCAGATGGCGAAATTTTTCACGGAATAATCCTTTTGGCCGACGCACCCACGATCACAGCCCAGGCGCCCTGCCGCGCGGACTTGGCCGGCGGGACCATGGACATCTGGCCCTTGTACCTCTTCCATTCCGGCGCGGTGACGGTGAATTTTGCCGTGAGCGTGCTCACGTCCTGCCGCGTCACTCGCCTCGGGGACGGTCGGATTCGCCTGATTTCGCGTGATACCGGCCGCCGCGAGGAATTTGCGAACCTTGGGCAACTTGGCGCGGCGCGACGATACCAGCATCCGCTGCCCGCGTATCTCGTACGCTTCTTTCAGCCGGAGGGCGGCTTGGAAATCGAAACCCATTCTGAGTCGCCTGCCGGAGCCGGAATCTCAGGATCTTCTGCGCTGATGATCGCAACCACTGCCGCGCTGGCGCGGCTGACGGGCCGCAAGCTCAGTCTGGAGCAAATCCGCCAGCTTGCTCAGAACGTGGAAGCGCAATTGATCCGTGTCCCGACTGGGTGCCAGGATTATTATCCGGCCCTTTATGGCGGGGTTAGTGCCATTCATCTGGATCCGGACGGCATTCACCATGAAGCCCTCGGCGTGCCCGCCGAAGAACTGGACCGGCGCTTCGTGCTCGCTTATACGGGCGCGCCGCGGCAGTCGGGGATCAACAACTGGAAGGTCTTTCAGGCCCACATCAGTGGCGATCACAAAGTGTTTCGCAACTTCGAGCGCATTGCTGAGATAGCCCGCGCCATGCGCGAGGCGCTGGCGGCCTCGGACTGGGCTGCAGTAGCTCGTTTGCTGCGCGAAGAATGGAAGCTACGCAAGACCAACGCCCCCCGCATTACCACCCCGCTGATTGAAAAGCTCATCAAGGCGGCCAGCAGCCAAGGCGCCGCTGCGGCGAAAGTCTGCGGGGCCGGGGGAGGCGGATGCGTCGTTTTTCTGTGCGATCCTGAGGCGCGCGACCGGGTGGCTGCGGCCGTCGCCCGGCATGGGGGCCAGGTGCTGCCAGCGAGGGTGGCCCGGGAGGGCCTCACTTTGACCGGAAGTCCTTGAGATTCCAGCCTCCGCGCCGAAGCTATCAGGCATCTAAGCCTTTAGCCAGCTTCCGCGAGTTGAAAATTCGCCGGATTTGGACAATAGTTACAAGAGCAGCCCCAAAGGTGTGTGTATGCTCCGCGGTGTCTTATTCCTGGTGTCATTAGTTCTGACCGCTTACGGCTTAGCCGGGGGCCAGACTCCCGCAAGCCAAAGTAACCCGGCTGATCCCCAGGCCAAGACTGACGCGCAGGGCAAACCTGCCGACTCTCAAACAAATCCGCAGGCCAAACAGGGTGACTCCAATGTCTTTGTACTGAAAGCGCCCGCGCCTCCGCCGGGGACGCCGCAATTCTCTCCTGAGTTACGGGCTGTGGACCTGGAGAAACGCGCCCGGCTCAGCGAAACCACCAAGAGACACCTCATCCAGTTGATGGATGCCGAGTTTGCCCACACCCGCAAGTCTTTTCCTCTAGGCGACAAGTCCATGGTCATTGACGCACAAGGGCGCGTGGTCCCGAATGACGCCGGTCTGTTTCAACTGGCCCAAACGCGGGGTGTGGCTGCCAAGGTGGGCGACAAGGTGCAGGTCACCAATGTGATTTTCCACGAGAAGTCTGTGTACCTCGAGATCAATGGTGGTCCGAAGAAAAAGACAAAATGGTACCAGCACATCACCATCGGCGTTGGCGGCTCGGGCGGTTCGACCACGCCTGTCGACGGCACCGATAAGCAACCCACGGGCGCGGCATTGACCCTGCAGTTCGACAAGCCGGTGCCGGAGATGAACAACGACGAGTTGAAAAAACTGCTGAGCCCGGTGCTCGATTTCTCCAGCAAGAGCGCAGCTGAGGTTTACACGGAGACATTGCCGCCCAAGGTACGCGATGCCATCAAGAACCACGAAGTGCTGGTGGGCATGAACCGGGAAATGGTCGTCATGGCCATGGACCGGCCCCAGCAGAAGATCCGCGAAAAAGATGAAAAAGGCAACGAGTACGAAGACTGGGTCTACGGCAGCCCGCCGAAGGACGTAACTTTTGTCCGTGTGGTAGGCGACGAAGTCAAGCAGGTCAAGATCATGAGGACCGGGAAGGATCCCGTTCTCAAGACGGAAAAGGAAGTGGACGTCAAGGACGGCGTGGCTTCGCTGGCCGCGCTCAAGGCCAGCAGCTCACCTCAAGACGCCACGCAGGAGCAGCAGGGAGAGCAGCAACCCGCCAAGCGGCCGACCCTGCGCAAAGAGGGCGAAGAAGCGCCTGATACTGAGGTCCTGCGTGCTCCCAATGGCCAGACACAGACCCAACAGCCGCCGCATCCGCGCGATGAACCGGAATGGGGTACTGGCGGCAAACCAGGCGGGCAACCGAGTGGGCAGCAGCCGCCCCCGCCTCCGCCTGACCCGCAGAAACCACCACCGCAGTAGTTCTTCCATCAAGATGACACGGGGATAAGGTGTGGGCTCCACTTAACCCCTGCCGACTTACACCATTTGTCAAAGGGGGGCTAGTCGCGAGGCTTCGTCTCTCGGAAGATCAGTCCGTAATTGCGTCCCCCAAAGTTGAATCCCTGTTGGACCTGTCCGGTCACGGTCACTTTGCCGCCACCTGCCGGGATGCCAAAATTCTGGCTAAAGACCCATATCTTTCCGGTTCCGTCATCGACTGCAAAAACTCCGTTGCCCAGCCCACCGAATGCGTCCGATACTTTCCCCGAGATGGTGATTTCCTTGCCGGTGAAGCGCCCCGGGTCGCGGTTAATATCGGCAATCGTTGTGACTGTACGGCAGCCGGCCAAGACCGCCAGGGCCATCGTCGTCAAGAGCAAGAGCTGTTTGCTGCGGTTAACCACGGGTCCTCCCTGGTAATTTTGTGTGTCTAAAAGGTATCAGAGTCGGAGTTCTAATTCTTAGCCCGGTGAGACTGTCGCAATGTCTAAAGGTTAAGCCCTTGAGATTACGGGAGGGATGAACCCTTGGCCTATTCCGCAGGTTTGACGGAGATTCGGAAAGCGTAAGTTCCAAGGTAAGAGTACAGGGCCGTTCCATCCTGCGCGCCTTCGTCCCATCGCACCACAAGGAAATATCGGTTCGGCGCGACTCTTTGCGTCTCGATAATCGTTCCTTGCTCGCCACCTCGGCAGATCAGGCAATGGCCTTCCATGAGCGGGCATTTTACAAGGCCGGTATTTCCCGGCTGCGGGAGTGATTGCACACGCATCCCGATCTTGGCATGCGCGGCATCTCGAGAGAAGCCAGGATGCAGCCGCTCGCTGAGTCGAGGGCCCTGCCCTGCCGCCAAGGCCACAATCAATAACAGCGACCCGACTATGAGCAGGGTTTTCTTTGTCATACGAGCAACTCAATCTAACGGAAGTCTAAGCTGGTGCATTTCTTGATTTCAAGTCTCGGGCACGCCGCTGAAAGACGGCGGGGGCTGACGCAACAGGAGAGCGGGTTTACACTGGATATGTGAAGATTGCGCTCGGGCAGATCAACCCTACCATCGGGGATTTCAGCGGTAACTCTAAAAAGATCATCGATTTTGCGCGACAGGCGCGTGCCCGTGGGGCCGAGCTGGTGCTGTTTCCTGAGCTGGCGGTGTGCGGTTACCCGCCCCGCGACCTGCTGGAGAAGCCGGCCTTCGTCGCCCGCAGCCGCCAAGTGGTGGAAGAGATCGCCCGCGCCGTCCCGGAGATCGCGGTAATTTGCGGCTTTGTCTCGCCCGCCAAGGTCGAGACCGGCAAATCGGTGATGAACTCCGCAGCAGTCCTGTGCGGCGGCCAAGTCCAGTTCGTGCAGTCCAAGATGCTGCTTCCCACCTATGACGTTTTTGACGAGCTGCGGTACTTCGCGCCGGCCACGTCCCAGCGCGTCTATCCGTTCGGGGGACGGCAAATGGCCGTTACCATCTGCGAAGATGCCTGGAACGACAAGCATTTCTGGCACCGCCGCCTGTACAGCGTGGATCCCGTCGAGGAGCTCTTGCATTCGGGGGCCAACCTGGTGCTCAACATTTCCGCGTCTCCGTTTCATCTGAAGAAACGCGAACTGCGCCGGGAGATGCTGGAGACCATCGCACGCGACAACAAAGTCACTGTGGTCTTCGTAAACCAGGTGGGCGGCAATGACAGCCTGGTTTTTGATGGCTCCAGTTTCGTGATCGCGCCAGACGGCCGCACCGTGGCGCGCGGCAAATCGTTTGAAGAAGATCTGGTTCTTTTCGATTCTGAGACGTTGCAAGGCGACATGCGCGATCAGATCGCCGGCGAGGAAGCCAGCGCCTACGCCGCTCTGGTTCTTGGGACGCGCGATTACGTACGCAAGTGCGGGTTTAAGAGAGTCCTCGTCGGGCTGAGTGGCGGCATTGATTCGGCTTTGACGGCGGCCATTGCTGTGGACGCCGTGGGCGCGGAGAACGTAACCGGCGTCGCCATGCCCAGCCAGTACTCGTCGGAAGGCAGTGTGCGCGACGCCGAGGAACTGGCCTGCAAACTAGGCGTCCGCTTCAAGATCGTTCCCATCCAGGAAATCTTTGACACCTACCGCAAGGCCCTGGCGCCGGTCTTTGCCGGATTGCCGGAAGATGTGGCCGAGGAGAACATACAGTCACGCATTCGCGGCAACATCCTGATGGCGCTGTCCAACAAATTCGGCGAGCTGGTGCTGACCACCGGCAACAAGTCGGAGCTCGCAGTCGGGTACTGCACTTTGTACGGAGACATGGTGGGCGGTTTGGCCGCGATCTCCGACGTCCCCAAGACGCTGGTGTACCGGCTGAGTCATTACGTGAACGCCCGCTGCCCGGTGATTCCGCAATCCACGCTGGAGAAGCCACCGTCAGCCGAACTCCGGCCTGGCCAATTAGACAGCGATGCGCTGCCTCCCTACGATGTCCTGGATAACATCCTGGAAGACTTCGTGGAGGATTACCACACTGCCGAACAGATTGCCCAGGATCGAGGTTACGACCTTAAGCTGGTGCGCGACGTGATTCGCATGATCGAGCGCAGCGAATACAAGAGGCAACAGGCGGCGCCCGGAATCAAGATCACGCCTAAGGCCTTCGGCTTCGGCCGGCGCTTCCCCATAGCACAAAAGTCGGAGGTCTAGGGAGAATCTGGTAATTTCTTAACTTGGTAATTGAGTAATTGTTAAACGCTCAGCAGGTTTGGTTTTCCAATTACGCAATTACCAAATTACGCAATTACCAAATCCGGGTGGAATCTCATGAGAAAAGCCATCATCGTGCTCCTCTTTTTTGTAGCCGCAACCGCGGTAAGCCAGTCTCCGGCCGCGCCAGCTCAGTCTACGAAGACTTCGCAGGCGAAGGCCGGCACCGCGGCAAGAGCTGCGGCGAGCCCGGCTGCTAAGCCTGCAACGGCCTTGCCCACCAAAGAACAGGTGAACGAGGCTATGCAGCGCACGCTGGGGTACGATCCCGCCATGACCTGGACTGTCGTTGAGATCCGGCAGTCACCGATCGCCGGCCTGGCCGACGTAATGGTTTCCATCAATAAGCAGCCGCCGCAGCACATCTATTTTGCGCCGGGGATCGAGTCGGCCGTCATCGGCGAGATGATCCCCTTCGGAAGCAACCCCTTCGCCCCGGCGCGGCAATTACTGCGGGCCGCTGACGGCCCAGCGCTCGGTCCCAAAACCCCGGCGATCGAGATTGTCGAATTCAGTGATCTGGAATGCCCGCATTGCAAAGCCGCTGCGCCAATTGTGGCGAAGCTGGCCGCCGATTTCCCGCAGGTCCGTATCATCTTTCAGCAGTTTCCGCTTCCCGCGAGCTTGCATCCCTGGGCCATGAAGGCCGCGCTGTACGCCGATTGCGCGGCGCAAGCCAACAAAGACGCCTTCTGGAAATACATCGACAGCGTTTTCGAGAATCAGGGCAGCATTGCCCTGGCCACGGCCGACGATAAACTGCGGCAATTGGCGAAGGAAGCTGGGTACGACGCAGACAAGCTTGCCGCCTGCGCCGCTAGTCCGGAGGCGGAGGCGAGGGTTAACAAGTCGTTGGATCTTGGCAAATCGCTCGACGTGAACTCAACCCCAACGTTTTTCATCAACGGCCGCAGGGTGCCTGCCATTGCTAACATCCCTTACGATCAGCTGAAGGCCCTGGTCCAGTTTGAGATTGACCACGCCGGGAAGTGAAGTGGATTTAGTAATTGCGTAATTTGGTGATTTGCTTGGAGAACCAAACTGCCGAATGTCTTGGCAAATACAAAGTTTCTCTAGATGCGGAACGTCCTCATCATCCCTTGCCGGTGCGGCAGGCTGCAAAATGCGTAACGCACTTAACTAGTCAATTACCAAATTACCCAATTACCAATTTTCCGACAGATAGATCCCGCTAGCATCGAAACGATACCAAGGTCCCTCGCGATCAGAGGAATAACGTCTACCGGCTCAGGCCCCAGAGGGTGTCGACTCCCTGATCATGCAGCGGCTTACGTATGACGCGCGGGGTGGCCACAATCAGGATCTGATTATGTGTTCTTTGGTTGGAATTGGTGCTAATGACGCTGCGCAGGCCGGGCACTGCCTGCCCGATTCCGGGATAGCCCGAGAGTGAGCGCAGCTCCTGGTCGTTGATCACACCCATAATCACCGATTGCTCTCCGTCTTTCACCGAGATGTTGCCTTTGAACGATCGGTTGGTAAGATCGGGAATACCATTGACTACCGTGCCGCCCAGGGCGACGACTTCAAACTCCAAGTCCAGCCGGACGTCGCCGGTGACCTGCACGTGCGGTTTGACTTTCAGCGTCAAGCCCAAGTCGTAGTACTGAAACTGGGGTGTGCTTCCCGTGCTGCTTACCGTGCCGCGGCTATCAAAAGTGACATTGTTGAATGTGCCGGTGAGGACGGGGTAGCGGTCGCCCACGCGGAAGGTGGCGGATTCGCCGTTCATAGCGCGAAGCGTCACGTGCTCGAGGTTAGTGGAACGTGAATGAGTCTTCGACAGGGTAGCGCTCACAGGCGGCACCGTGAAACCCACAAGCCCATTGCCCTTTCCAAAAAAGAAAAACGGTGAGAGCAAGGGCGATCCCTGCAAATTAGCTAAGTCTGCAGCCGGAATGGTGGAGGGGTCGATGGTTCCGGTCCGGTTGAACTGGTCAATCACGCTCTGGGCGTCGGGACCGAGGATGCGTCTAATCTCGGAAGGTATGCTGAACAACTGAAAGCTGGTTGGCAAGTTCAAGCCGTACTGGAGGGCGCTGTCACTATCAAACTCCATGAACTGGACATCCACCAGGACTTCCGGACGCGCCACCATGATGTTGTCAATGAAACTGGCGGCGGCTTCCACGATTTCCCGGGGCGCCCGGATGCTGATGGTATTGTGTCCCGGATCCACGGAAATGAAGTTCACTTCAAATATCGTGCGCAGGATATTCTGCAGGTCGGTAAGCTCAGCCTGCGAGATGGCATTGCCGATGTAGAAGGTCCGCAGCGAGTTGTGTTCGTACACGCGGCGCATCTCCTGCGTATCGTTGGCCACGATGGCTTCATTCTTCGAGACCGGTGACCAAAAAGTCTTGGTCATCTGGCCTGCCAGACGCGTCGCGGTGTAGAAGTCCACATCATCCAGGTCGAAGCGCACCTGGCGGCTGTTCATGGCCTGATCAAACTGAAAGGTCACGCCGAAGGCGCGGCCGAGCTGGGCATACAAGGCGCGGGTATCGCCCCGCACGTGGATGCTGGCTTTTTCGGCTGAAGGCGCCAGATCGATCTGGTCCACGGAGGCCAGCAACCGCAAAGTGCGGTCGCGGTAAGGATCGTCCGGTGCGGAGACGTCCCGCAGCCGCTGCATGAGATAGCTGTTCTGAGGATCGACCGCTAAGGCTGCACGGAACTGAGCAGCCGCGCCGGCAAGGTCGCCCTTGGCCGCCAGCGCGTCCCCGCGTTCCAAATAGGCGCTTGCAATCCGCTGCCGCAGCACCTCTCGCCCGGTGGCATAGGAGGTGTTGTCAGGAAAAAGTTCGGCGGCATGCGTCGCAGCCTGTAGAGCCCCTTCGAGCTGGCCGGCCTTCTCGAGCTCCAGGGCGCGTTTGAATTCCTGCTCCGCCGCACGACGGTCCTTCTTGGAAACGGAGTGGGGCTTCTCCGCTGCCAAGCCAGTGACGCAGAGACAACAAATTAGGATGAGTGAGCCGAGACGCATGGAAACAGCTATTTTACCTGTAACTAGAACGCCTCCGGGTCCGATCTTTGCGGTCGTAGAGGGGGGAGCTTAACCCGGCTTACAATGCCAGGGCCAGCAGGTCAAAAGCCGAGGTAAAACAGGCATCGGGCTCGTAAGCTAATAAGTCTGGGAACGAATAGATGCCTGTAGCCAATACGATGACCGGCAAGCCGGCCGCACGGGCTGCGTGGATATCAGCCGGCGTGTCGCCGAGGACGCAGACTCCCGCGGAGGGATCCAGGCGCTGCCTGGCCATGGTAGCTCCGTGCAGAAAGATCTCGGTTCGCGACTCGGGCGGCCACGCAAACGAGCCGAAGGAAAACATCGATTTCAGGTCCGCTTTCTCCAGCTTCATCCATCCGATCGGCTCCAGATTGCCGGATGCGATCCCCAGCAGTTTGCCGCGTCCAAGCAAGTCGAGCGCCAGTTCGCGAATGGACGGGCAAAGTTCAGGGCTGAACTGGTCACAGTTACGCTGGGCCTCGGCGCACATTTGCTCGACGATGCGCGGCAGATGCAAATCCACCTGAGCGTCATCGACGCCGGCACGCCGCAGGGCGGCGCGCAGGATGCCGATGTCGGTGTTTCCGTGCAATGGGACGCCGTCAATGCCGGCCGTAATGCCGAGTACGTCCTGGACCGCCTGGTGGAAGGCCCAATAGTGGACGGCATCACGGCAATTCAGCAGGGTGCCGTCAATATCGAACAGGTAAGCGTCAGAGGCGTCCCATCGGAAGCCGGTGCGGATGTAAGGTGGTTGGGTGGCAGAGGAAGAGACCAGACCAGACATTCTGAATTGGATTCAAGATCGGCCAAAGAAGCTGCCGCCGGGCTAACGCGCAGCCCGTTTCTCCAGAGCCATGGGCTTCTCCCCGCGCACCGGACGGCGCCCGCCATCGCGGAATTGCCGGACATCCAGCTTGAGTTCAGCGATCGTACGGCTCAGGGTGTTGCGGTGCATGCCCAGTTCGCGCGCGGCGCGGCACTGATTGCCACGGTTTTGCTGGAGCACGTTCATCAGGAAGCGTTTCTTGAATTCGCGTACGGCTTCCGCATAGAGGATACCGCTGCTGTACATCTGTGCCACGAGTGCTTCAAGCTGGTCTTTCACAGAGTCCTCACTTTCCAGTGCGGCACTTAATTTTTTTCAGTTACTCGATTTCTTCTCTGTCCCCGGAGCGGAGTTGCCGCGCAGCAGGGTCATGCCTTCATGGAATTTTTTGCGGACGTCTGCCGGCGCCAGCCAGCTCGCGCCGCGCCCAGCCAGAAGAAAATGACTGGCCAGCGCCGAGCCCGCTAACTGCTGTGACTCCGGAACAAACGCCGTCAATGCCAGCAACCCAGCGGTCACGATCACCGCTCCCCGAACAAATCCAAAGGCCGCGCCCAACAACCTGTCGGCCCAGCGGAACCCCGATTCGTGAATCATCCAGCGAACGATCCTGGCCAGGGCTCCCGCCAGCACTACCACTCCAAAAAAAATCGCCAAAAACGCTGCCAGCTGAGCCACGGCCTGCGATTTCACGTACGGCAGGAACCACGGCGCCATTTTGCCGCAGCCCCAAGCCGCCAGCAGGAATCCGCCGACCGCGCCTGACAACGAAATAATCTCAAAGAAAAACCCTTGCGCTGCCGCCAGCAGCGCCGAAAACATTAATAGCGCCAAGATGAGCCAGTCGAGACCGTTCATGGCGCCTCCACCCTAGCCGGGGCAGCGCCGGCACGATCTGGGGAATCCGGCAACGCCTCACCCTGCCGGCAAATCACGTCCAGCCAAAACCTTGTAAGCCTGAATGTATTTCTCACTCGTCTTGCGGGCCACCTCATCCGGCAGCGCCGGCGCCGGAGGCTGCTTGTTCCAATGGATCGACTCCAGGTAATCGCGGACAAACTGTTTGTCGTATGACTCCTGCGGCCGTCCGGGTTGATATCTGTCTGCGGGCCAGAAGCGCGAGGAATCCGGTGTCAAGACCTCGTCAGCCAGAACCAGGCCTTCGCCGGTGTGGCCGAATTCAAATTTCGTGTCGGCAATGATAATGCCCCGGCCAGCTGCGTAATCAGCGGCTTTCTTATAAATGCTGATGCTCAAATCGCGGAGCTTCTCCGCCAATTCCTTACCCGTTCGCTTGCTCATCTCCGCGAACGAGATGTTTTCGTCGTGCCCGGTGACTGCTTTGCTGGCAGGCGTGAAAATAGGCTCCGGGAGTTTATCAGAGTCGCGCAACCCCGGGGGCAGTTGTATGCCGCAGACGCCTCCGGTCTTCTGGTAGTCCTTCCAGCCGGAGCCGGAAAGATAACCGCGGACCACGCATTCCACATCAATCATCTGCGCCTTGTTCACGAGCATGGACCGCCCTCGAAGCTGGTCGGAATACTTTTTGATCGCGGCCGGATATGCGTTCACGTCAGAGGTGAGGAGGTGGTTTTTGACCGTATCACGCAGGAACTCGAACCAGAAAAGCGATAGCTGCGTGAGAACGCGGCCTTTTTCTGGAATGCCGGTGGCCAAAACGTAATCAAAGGCGGAGATTCGGTCGGTGGCCACGAACAACAATTGCCCGTTCAAGCTGTACAGGTCACGAACTTTGCCGCGGGCGTGAAGAGAAAGTTCCGGAAAATCAGTTTGCAGGAGAACGCGATTGATGACCGTTGGATTCATGGCAAGAAATTTCTAGGCGAGGCGTTATTCTAGCCCCTCAACTATTTTTGTCAACAATCTAAATGACATGTCAACTCACGTTGCACAAAGATTTCTGTGCAAAAGTGGGCGGAAAAATCGGGAAAGCACAAACTCCGCATGAAAAGCGGATTCTACGGCGTTGATTTTCAAGCGCGTTTGTAGTACCGGTTGGCGAAAAAATTAACGCAAATAAAAATTTTTTTAGGCGGGGACCGCGCGCGGCCCGCCGGCTTCGTGACCGAATTTGACTGACACAACCTTTGACACGCCAGGCTCCTGCATGGTTACACCGTACATGACCGGAGCCACGGCCATGGTCTTCTTGCTGTGGGTGATGATGATGAACTGCGTTTCAACGGCCATATCTTTGATGAGATCGGTGAAGCGGCCGATGTTGGCCTCATCCAGTGGCGCGTCCACTTCGTCCAGGATGCAGAACGGGCTGGGCTGGTACTTGAAGATACCAACCAGCAGCGCCAGCGCGGTCAGCGCCTTTTCTCCGCCGGAAAGCAGCAGCACGTTCTGCAGTTTCTTGCCCGGAGGCGAAGCCACCACATCAATGCCGCTCTCCGCCGCGTTCAGCTCGTCGGTCAGGCGCATGAAGGCTTGTCCGCCGCCGAACAGCTTGCGGAACATGAACTGGAAATTCTCGTTGATATGCTCGAAGGCTTCGCGGAATTTCTGGCGCGAAAACTCGTCAATCTCCTTGATCGTGGCCTCAGTGTTGGCGATGGACTCCAGCAGGTCCTTGCGCTGGGTCTCGAGAAACTCATGGCGTTGCACGGTCTCTTGATACTCATCCAGCGCCATCATGTTGACCGGGCCCATGTTGTCGAGCTTGGTCCGCATCTCGCGATAGAGGGTTTCTTCAGCGGTGAGCTGCTCGCCTTCCACCAGCATGATGGCGGCGTTGGCGCGAAGGTCGTCGGCGGTTACGTTCAGTTCGTTCAGGCAGACTTCGCCCATGTGGGCCAGATCAGATTGCAACTTGGCCAATTGCGTCCCGAGTTCGCCCTTGCGATCGCGCACAGCATCCAGCTCGGCGCGGGCCGCTTTCAGCTCCTGGTCGATCTCGGCAATGCGCGCCCGCACCTGCTCGGATTCCTGCTGCAAGCGCACGCCATGGGCCTGCGCTTCGGCTTTCTCCGCGGCCAGCGCCTGCAGGCGTTCGCCGATCTGGAGGTTCTCCGCGGCCCGTTGCTGTTTCTCCGCCGCTGCGGCCTGGATCTGCGTCGCGAGCGATTCCACACGCTGCGCGGCCTCGTGGGAAAGCGATTCCGTCCGTTCCAGAGCTGACGCCGCCAGGCGCCGCCGCTCTTCCAGCCCGGCGAGCCGTGCCGCGGCCTCAGCAGCGGTTTGGGCCGCAGCGTCGCGCGAGGCCTTGAGGGCGGTAACTTGCTCGCGTGCCGCCAGAATTTCGCCTTCCAGGGCCGCGCGCTTCTGCTCCAGCGTGGTCGCCTGTTCGCGCTGCGGGTCGAGGCCGGCGCCGGCTTGCTCGCGCTCTGCGCGTGTGCGCTCGAATTCCAGGCGGTACGTGTTCATCCGCTGCTCGGTACGCGCCAGCTCTGTCTCCATCTGCTGGAGGGCATGCCCGGAAGTCAGCGCCTGCTTTTCAGCATCGCGCCGCTCCTCTTCCAAGTTCGACAGAAGCTTCACCAACTCGGCCAGCTCGCGCGCCAGGACCTGAACCTTGTTCTGCTCGTTCTGGATGGCAGCTTCCAGATCGTTGGCCAGCTTCATGAGGTCGCGCAGCTCGCGTTTGAGCGAAAGCGGGCCTTCCTTGCGTTGTTTGCCGCCGGTTACGGTTACGTTATGGAAGCACTCGCCCGTGGAAGAAAGAAAATAGGCGTCAGGATTCTCGAGCGCCAGGTTGCGGGCGATGACGGAATCCGGCGCGATGTAGCCGTCGCGAAGTTTGGGTAGCACAACCTCCAGGGACCGTCCAAAACCGTTGAGGACGCGAATGCAGTGCTTGAGCGATACCAGTTCTTCCGGCCGTGGCGAAGGCGACGCGGTCTCGTTCACGGCAAAAGAGAACTTAGCCTGGGCGTCTTCGGGGTGGACCAGGAACGTGGCTCGGCCGTCCACGTCCGTCTGCAGCAAGCGCATGCCTTCGTTGGCCGAGTCCCAGGACTTCACTACGACGTAGTTCAGCTCGTCGCGCAGGAATTCTTCGACGACGGCTTCGTATTTGTGGTCAACTTCAAGGAAATCGGCCAGCACGCCCGCGGGAGTGAATCCGTGGCCGACGGCCTTGGACTGGAACAAACGCTTCACTGATTCCGTGGAGTATCCGTGCTCATTGATCACCGATTCGAGTGAACTCTTTTTGCCCAGCGCGGTAGCGAATTCGGCACGCAGGGTGTCCAGGCACTTCTTGGTTTCGTCTTCTTCCTTGCGCCTGGTTTCGATCTGCACGCGAATTTCGGCGATGCGCCCGTTCAAGGCTGTTACCGTCTGGCTGATCGACTCGAACTCAAACGCGATCTGGCCCCGTTTGCCGCCAAAGCCTTCGATGTCCACTTGCGCCGCGGCCATCTCGCGCTCCAGGCGATGGGCTTCACGGTCCAGCGCAGTCATGTGCTCTTCCATCTGAATGATCTGGTTACGGGCATGCGCCGCTGACGACATGACTTCCATCACCGTTTGCCGCCGCGCTTCCTGCTGCCGCTCAACGTCAGCCAGCAAACTGTCCCCGCTCCGCGCCTCCTGCTGGCGCATCTGCCACTCGTGCTGTGCCGCGGCGACTTCTCCCGCCGCAGACTCGGCGAACTGCTTGTGGGACTTGAGCTCTTCGCCGACGGAAGACAGATTGTCTTGCGCGCGTTGCAATTCGACGGAAGCAGCGGCCGAGCGTGCATCCAGTTCCGCGCAGCGTTCCTCATTGGCCGCCAGCCGCCCGGTAGCGCGTTCGGTTTCAACGTCCAGCGCATGGACAGCCTGGCTGTTCTGCGCGATCTCGCTGGCGACTGCGTACCCGCGCTGCGTGCGCTCGGAGTGCTCGGCTTCGCGAGCGCTTAACGATTCGGTGCGACGGCGGATCTCTTCCGCCATACTCTCAAGCGACTCATGCAGCGCCGTCTCTTCGCGGCTCATCTGGGCGAACTTGCTGGCTAGAACGATCTTCAGCTTCTCGCGCATTTCGTCACGCAGGCGCGCGTAACGCTCGGCCTTCGAAGCCTGGCGCTTGAGGGAGTTCATCTGCCGCGTGACTTCTTCAAAAATGTCGTTGATGCGGGCCAGATTCTGCCGGGAAAGTTCCAGGCGTGCTTCTGCAAGGCGTTTACGTGTCTTGAACTTGGTGATTCCAGCGGCCTCTTCGATGATGGCGCGCCGGTCTGTCGGCTTGCTGCTCAGGATCTGCCCGATGCGTCCCTGCTCGATGATGGCGTACGACTCCGGCCCCAGGCCGGTGCCCATGAAGATGTCCTGAATATCGCGCAGGCGGCAGATTTTGCCGTTGAGCAGGTATTCGCTTTCACCGGTACGGAACAGACGGCGCGAGACCACAATCTCGCCTTTGGCCAGCACCATCGGCTTAAGCTTGCGCCGGCGAATCTTGAGGACTACAGGATTGCCTGCGGCGCCGGCGGCTTCAGCGCCGGCTCCGCTCGGAGCCGCTTCTGCAGTGGGAGCAGGTGCTGATTCGGCAGTCACTGCATCAACATCCCCGGCTTCAGACAAAGATTCTTGGGCAGCTTCCGGATCGGCAGCGTCGAGCGGGCCCGGCTGCACCTCGGCGATAGCAGCATCGGTGGCGTCGGCCGCCGAGGAGCGCACGGAAGCTTCGTCCCAATCGTCTTCCGCCAGCTCATCCTGAATATCGATTTCCGGTTCGCTGCTGACCGGGCCGTCGTATACCTGGGGGTCGATGAGCGTCAGCGACACCTCAGCCATGCCGGTGGGTTTGCGGTCCCGCGTGCCGGCAAAGATCACGTCTTCCATGCGCACGCCACGCAGGCTCTTGGCGGACTGCTCGCCGAGAACCCACGAAATGGAGTCGGCGATATTGGACTTACCGCAGCCATTCGGTCCCACAACGGCAGCGATGCCCTGGCCGGGGAACTTCAGTTCCGTCCGGTCACAGAAGGACTTAAAGCCAAGAATCTGCAGCTTCTTCAGTTTGAGCAACGCCTGCTCCTTCGGAATGGCTCATCGTAACCCGGCGCGAAGCAGGGCTGGACAAAGATTTGACTTCCGATCGTTACGTTATCCCGGCTGGAGGTACCACGCATCGCTCCAGCTAATGTACCGAGAGAGTCAATGGGGGTCAAGCGCAAAGGCCACAATAGGTTGTGGATTACTTTCTTAAACCCCACCATGTCGAGCCGCCCTTGCAAGATGGAGAGACACTCCGCATTCACGGTTGGATGAGGTGGCGGGGAGAATCGTCGAAGAGCTAAGTAGAACTTTAGCGCGAAAAAAGCAGGGAAGCAAGGGGGAAGGGGCCCAAAATCTTACCGCGGATCACACGGATCAACGCCGATCGAAATGATGGCAAGTCCCTTGAGACGGTGCAACGAGAACTTAACCCTGTGCCAGCTGCAACCCATCGTTGATCTCCGAGCAAACTGCATACTCTATGTGTAACACTTTCCTCGGCGTCTCCGAGGTTGACTTCGATGATGCATGAACGGTCAATGGTCTCATGGCGATGATTGCTCCCTTGGCAACCGTGCACTCAACCGGAGTCCGCTCTCCGGCTAGCTGGGCAACTTGATCGTCGGTCAGCACGCCCATCCGGTGCGTGCCTGGCAATACGCGCAGAGGGCCGTTGTTTTGCGTGGAATCGTCCAGGTGAAGGCGCTACGCAAGCACTTGTTCCAGTGCCTTGGCTGGAGCGTGTGCATAGATCACACCCTCCTTAACCGACCATGGTCCCCACCCCGGCGTTTCTCGCTTTTCGCTCATCGGCAAAGCGGTGTCCTGGTGCCATGCGATGAGCCAATTGGAGTCCGGAGATTTGTCGAACAGGGTTGCTCGGAAAGGGAACGCCGTGTTTCCCAGGATCGAGTGGGCGATTCCCAAGAGGCGCCGGTCATGGGCGATCATGCGGATCGTGGGATGGCGGAGCACGTGCCGAACGCCGGCGCGGCGGCGATTGGGCTGGGTCAGGTCAGCGAATGACACCAGCAGGGCAATCATCTCGCTCGGGCTGAATAGACCCGGCACGACAGTGAACCCCCGTTCTTCCACAGCACGCTGCCACAAGGTGTCCATGTTCAGGCTCAATTGCGATGGGACAGGCTTATTCAACTCTGATCCGCGTTGAAATCCGCGCAAATCCGCGGTAAGGTTTTTTTCTCTTTCGATCACGTGTGATGACGGCGCTGACGCGCGATCACGGCGATTTCTCCACTAGCCCAATTTCTCGAAGAACCGGATGATCGATTCAATCCCGCGATAGAAATTCGGGATGTGGAACTTTTCGTTCGGGGCGTGCAGGTTGTCGTCAGGCAAGCCGAAGCCCATCATCACGCTGGGAATCTTCAGAGCTTCCTGAAAATCCGTGACCACGGGAATCGACCCGCCGGAGCGAATAAAGACCGTGTCTTTCTTGAAGACTTCATGCATGGCTTCCGTTGCCGGCTTGATGAATCGATTATTGGTGTCCACCACGCAGGCCGGGCCTTTGCTAAAAACCTTGATGCTGAGTTCAATTCCCTTGGGAGTGAGCTTTTTTACGAACTTGGTGTACTTCTTCAGGATGTCGTCGGGGTCCTGGTTGGGCACCAGCCGCATGGAGACTTTGGCCGAAGCTTTGGCGGGAATCACTGTCTTGGCGCCGGCTGCGGTGAAGCCGCCAGGCATGCCGTGGACTTCGAGCGTGGGCCGCGCCCAGGTCCGGTAGAGCACGCTATAGCCGGGTTCACCGGTCAGCACTTTCGATCCGACTTCCGTCTTGCGATAGTGCTCTTCGTTAAAGGGCAAACGCTTCCAGGCTTTCAGCTCTGCCTTGGTCGGCGCTTTTACTTTGCTGTAAAAGCCAGGGATGAGGACTTTGCCCTTCGAATCTTTCAGCCGGCTGATGACTTCGATGAGCGCGAAGAAAGGATTCGGCGCGGCGCCGCCGTACATTCCGGAATGCAGATCGGTCATAGCGCCTTTGGCTTCGATCTCGGTATAGATCAGCCCGCGCAGGCCGACGCACAGCGTAGGCAGATCAGGCGCGAAGAGTTCTGTATCGCACACCAGCGCGAAATCGGCTTTGAGCTTGGCTTTTTCTTTGCGGAGGTATGCGGCGATAGACTCGCCGCCGACTTCTTCTTCGCCCTCGATGATGAACTTTACGTTCAAGGGCAGCTTGCCGCCGTGGCCGCGCATGAGGGCCTCAATGGCCTTGATCTCCATCCACAACTGGCCTTTGTCGTCTACGGCGCCGCGGGCATAGACATTGCTGTTGCGCTCGGTGGGCTCGAAGGGTGGCGTGATCCACTCATTGAGCGGATCGGGCGGCTGGACGTCGTAGTGCGCATAGCACAGCACGGTGGGCTTGCCTGGTGCGTGTAGCCAGTCGGCATAAATCAGCGGATGGCCTTTCGTGGCGATAATCTCGACGTTCTCCATCCCCGCGTTACGCAAGCCATTGGCGACGAACTCGGCGGCGCGGCGGACATCGTCTTTGTGCTCCGGCGCGGTGCTCACGCTGGGGATGCGGAGCAGGTCTTTCAACTCGCCTAGGAATCTCTGTTGGTTTTGTTGCGCATAGCTAACTGCTGATGAGGCCATGAGGAATCCTCCAAGCTGGGAAATCAAACCCTAAAGTATACGCGGAGAGGAATTGTTATTCGAGGCCGGCGGACCATTCGCCCTTCAGCACAGCGAACAGGATTTCATCAACCGGTTTTCCGTTGATGATGTAGTGCTCGCGCAGGAATCCTTCCTGCTTGAATCCCAGCTTTTCGAGAACACGGCGCGAAGGCTGGTTCTGGTCGTGGACAAGGGCTATCAGCTTGCGGAGCGCCGTTTCGTTGAAGACTTTGTCCACCAGGAGCCTGACGGCCTCGGTGGCGATTCCTCTGCTGTGATGTTTTTTTGCGATGCCGTAGCCTATCTCCGCATAGCCCATGGAGTGGCTGATGTTCTTCAATGACACACTGCCAACGACTTCCTCGTTGAGACCAACAAACCAGCGGTACGTCTCATACTTCTTCAGGTCTCTCAGGTTGAAACCTTCGGACGCTAGCATCTTCGTGATTTGAGCTTTCGTCATGGTCTTGAGCGGGTTGTGACGAACTGACAACGGCTGGTTTCGCCACTCGATAAACGGCTCCAAGAACGAGTTCTGGTAGGGAAGCAGTTGGACAGTTGGCAATCGGGTGTGCCTCCAGATCGCGTAGGCAACGTAAGAGTGTATCGCGCAATGCTTATTCGAGGCCGGTGAGCTTACGGGCTTGGTCCCACTGGGAAGAGAGCCCAAGTTCGGCGATCCATTTTTCGAGGTAGGTACGATCTAGTTCACTCAATCGCTTTTGTAGGATGATTGCTGCATCTTTAACCTGACGCTCGGATTCTCCCATCTTGGACCATTCCAGCTTGGAAAGAATCAGGTCCTCGCCGCTGATTATAAAAGTGGGCACTCCCTCAAGTGTGACAGCCTTTCGGCGTCGAAAAGCTTCTTGATGGAAAGGAGCTGATTTCTGGAAAATTAAATCGATCTTCCAGCCGGTGGTCATATCAAGGACATTGAACATGGACTGTTGACGATGAGCGTTAAGAGCGTCAGCCAACTCCGCGTAGTAGTCGTCTTTCGGAAGCAATTGAATGAGAGTTTTCAGTGTTGTAGGACTGGCAGCAATAACAATATCAAGGTCTTGAGTCGCTCTTGTCAGGCCGTAATAGGAGGCCGCAATCGAGCCCGTAATCATGTAGGGCATTTTGCTCTGTTCCAGCTTCGGGGCGACACGCCGGAGCACTTCTACGAAGCTCATTCAGAACCCCTGTGGCGCCTCGCCCGGGGGGAACAGTGAACGCAAGAACTCCTTCGTAACTCGCTCTTCCGGCCAGTCGGGATGGCGATCACGAATGCCTTGTTTCGCGAGTTCGTGAGTGTGGTGACTCATCTCGAAGGCAAGAAGCACGCGCTGCTCTCCGGACATTGCATCCAGGATTCGTGCCTGCATCGCTGCGATCTCGGGTTTTGTATCGAAGGGGATCACGGGTAGATATTAGCACCCCGAGCCGCGGCGTACTGAAACGGCCCCCCCTGTTGTCAGTTTGCCGTGTCTAACTCTCCGATCAGCTGGAACTCGCGAATCTCAAACGGATTCTTGTAGCCGTTTTGATTCTGCAACAGACGAACTTTGAAGTATCGCGCCTTGGTAGGCGCGAACTTGAACTCTTGGTATGGGTCGTCCGGTGCGATGGAGTTTTGGACTTCGAACTTCCCGATCGAGCGGAACCCGCTGGTGGGAGAATCGTCGCTTGCCAAAAGCTCGAATCTCTTCACGTTGCTGGGATTCACTTGTGACACCAGCATCTTGAAGGAAGTGAAGGTTGCAGCCGCGCCATCGCGAAATGAGTAAACAGCTTCTTCGGGATCATGTCCGCCCACTACACCGTAGCCCTGACTTCCTACGGTTGTCTGCCGCCAGTCGGGACTGGTGGCAGAAACCAGCCGGCCTCCATTGTCGGAAGCGAGAAGGTTGGTACCTTCCCCGGACTGCCGTACCAACGACCCGCCGGACGCGTGGTTGTTCGGGCTCGCTGAAGGGGAAGGCTGGGGACTGGGCGTCGCCACATGGTCGTGCTTCGTTGTGTTGTCGTTGGGATTTGGCGGCGTTGTGTGCAGTACTCCTACAATCAGGCCCGTGACGGCAGTGATCAAGGCTGCGACGCCCGTGAGTATTCCCGGCAAAGTCTGCCAGAATCCTTTTGACTTGTCGGGATCCTCGGCCTTACGAGCCTTAGCCATTCAGTGACGTTCTCTTTCTTTCACCAATCCCCGTGGCGCCCGAGGGGCCGGCTTGCGGGAAACGGGATCAGACCGCAGTCATTATAATCTCTGACTTTAACGAGCATGCCCTAAGCTCACTACGGGCTGAGACGCGCAATCTCCTATAATGAAAGACGTGAGTTCAGAACCTACCATTCGCAAAATGGCTGAAGCCGATTTTCCCACGCGTTGGGGGCACTTCCGCATTATGGGTTTTGAGGGCCTGTTTCGCGGCGACCGTCGCGTAGAAGAGGCCGTTGCCCTGGTGATGGGAGACATTCACGCCAAGCCGCCTCTGGTGCGCATCCATTCGCAATGCCTCACCGGCGATGTCTTCGGCTCCTTGCGCTGCGATTGCCGCCAGCAACTGGAGATGGCGCTTTCACTCATCGCACAGGCCGGCGCAGGCGTGCTGATTTACGAGATGCAGGAAGGCAGGGGCATCGGCCTGATGGCCAAGCTTCAAGCCTACGAACTTCAAGACAAAGGTCTGGATACGGTCGAGGCCAACGAAGAGCTGGGCTTCAAGGCTGACCATCGTGAGTTTCAGCTTCCCGGGGAAATCCTGAAAGCGCTCGGGCTGAAGGCTGTGCGGCTGCTCTCTAACAACCCCCAAAAAGTTTCCGCTCTCGAAGCTGCCGGGATCAAAGTAACCGAGCGCGTCCCCTGCGAGGTCGAAGCCCACGCGGCTTCAAAGAAATATCTCAAGACAAAAAAAGAGAAACTCGGGCACCTGCTCTCAAAGCGGTAAAAGCAATCAGCACTCAGCATTCAGCCCGCCCAGTTTTGTCGCGGGCCCAAGGTCCCACTCTGGGCATAGACACAGGACGGGGGCTGAATGCTGAGTGCTGACTGCTGAATGCTTAGCGCAGCAGTTTCAGCAACTCGTTCTTTCTTCCCCCCGGCAAGTCCAGCAATGCCGACTTCACCAGTGCGCGATAGACGTCCCGAACCGCGGGCACACTCTTCAACGCCCGCAGGTGTCGCCGAACCGTCTCCAGGTCGCCGCGCTTGATGGGTCCGCTGAAAGCAGCGGCTGCGCCGCGCTCCAGATAATTCCTGAGGGTCTGCTGCAAAATCGGCCCCATGACCTTCCTGGTTTGTGCGCGGCTGAGGCCGGCGGCGCGGCCGACGCGCTCTGCCGTCACCAGCGTCGCCACGACAAGGGGCGAGGAGAA
>DATFQZ010000303.1:0-24655 GCA_035263765.1 Candidatus Angelobacter sp.
CAGGACGCCGTGACCTCGCCGGAGGCAGATCCGGCCATATCAATCTTATTCAGCGGCAGGCCCGCGGTGGAAATGGCCTCGGCCATCTGCCCGATCTGCATCCGCTCGAGTTGTACCTTGGCCGTGCCCTTGAGAGGTGGCGGCTTCTTGGCCCCGGAGGGCATGCTCCAATTTGTGATCTGGAGTTCGCCCTGCGCGCTGCCACCGAACACCCGCGTCGAGAACCGGGGCAACGCGATCTTCTCTGGCGTGATGGAGAAAGGAAAAGCTGCGTCGACGCCCGAAGCGCGCCAGGAGGCATCGCGCCATTCCGCGCCACGCACCTCGGCGGTGCCCTCGGTGTTGTAGCGTCCATCTTTATAGACAAGAGTACCCTTCAAATCAGCGCGTCCGGCGCGGAGTTGCGGTGTGCTAGTTTGCTTGGCCACCTCCGGCAGATCAAGCTGCGCCTGGTACTGCATTTGCAGAGAGGGATGGTTGTAGTTGCGGACCAAGCCGCTGGCTTCGATCGTGGAGCGTCCAGTCGCAACCTGGAGCCGCCGAACCTCGGTTTCGTTTGCCCGCATCAGGAAATGAAGGTCAATCTTGCCCGGCGGCAGGGTGGATCGGCGCCAACGTGCGGCAGCCAGGGACACGGAAACCGTGCCGTCATAGCCGCGGTCTTTTGCCGAGTAGGCCATGGCTACGGCGAACTCTCCACCTGCAATCTCGAAGGGGATTCGTTCCTGGTTCAGCAGGAGCGTACCGTCATTGACTTGGACGCGGGATACAGCCAGATCGACAAGGCGCTCCGTGGAGAGGCCTTCACCGGGCGCACTCGATCCTGGCCGGGGCTGGTTGGTTGAGCCGTCTGGGTTGACAATGAGGTGCAGCGCCAGATGGTCAATCACCAGTTCGCGGAGAGCAACCTGGCGCGATACCAGGGAGATAATCTTCAAGCGCAGAGAAACGCGGTCGGCTCTCACGTAGGGCTCCTCACCGGGCCCCTCGAGTCCGTGGATGGTCAACCCACGCGCTTCAAAGTGCAATTGGGAAAGATTCCAGGTAAACGATTGGATCTCAACTTTGCCGCCCGTCATCCGTTCCAGTTCCGCTACGACGCGAGAACGGACTGCGTCGCGGAAAGAGTCGCTCGTAAGATAAACCGCCAGGCCCACAACCACGCCAAGCACCAGCAGGCCAATGGCGGCCTGCATCCACTTGAAGCGGCGTTTCTTCGGCGGAGTGTCCGGCGTGGTCATTGCTTGGCTCCAGGGACTGGGCTGCCGGGCGGGATCAGCATGTTTTCGATCTGCGCTTGACCACGCAAGATTTCGAGCCACTCGTTCAACATCTGGTCCACGCGTTGCTCGACCAGAATGTTTTCGATTTTGTCCGAGACCTCAGCGAGTGAAGGTTCAGGCGCGCCCCGACGGCGTAGTTCGGGAAGGAGTTTCTCCTGGTAGTAGGCGGCAATATCAGCTTTGTCGACGCGCACCAGGCTGCGAAACCGTTCATCGACATAGCGCAGCACGCTGAACTCGGAGATAATGCGCCGTTCCACATCCTGCTCGGTCAGATCGTCGGCGGCGAGACGCGACTTCCAGTCTTCGTCAGTCTTCAGCCCAGGATTGCGCGCCCGGATCTCGTTGACGCGCTGGCCCACTTCTTGGGGCGACGGCGCTTCCAGATCGTCACGCGGGATTTGTTGTTCCAGCAACTCGCGGTCAATGAGTTGGTCGAGGGCCGACACCTTCGCTGGAGTCTCGAGTTGGGGCCCGGCAGGCGGCTTGCCTTCGAAGAGCCGCTCCAAGCGCACCTCCTGATCCAGTTTGCTTTCCATGATGACCCGCTTGTTGACCACCGCCACCATGCGGTCCACCACCACAACCTGGGTCTGGCCGGCGGCTATGCCCAGCGGTAAAAGAAGCGCGAGTTGGAGGAACAGAGTCATCAAAACGTCTGCCCTATATTGAAAAAGAAATTGAAATGCCTCAAGACCTGAGAGAACGGCGCCACCGGCGGAGTTGCCGGCGGCGGCGCGGCCACGGGAAATGCCGGAGGGTTAAGGTTGTAGCCCAAGTCGAAGCTCAACGGCCCAACCGGGGTGCGGTACCGGATCCCCCCGCCGACGGCAACTGAACTGTAGTTAAAATCGCAACTGGCAGCCGCAGGGTTCAGGCAGACACTGCGGTTGGGTTGGGAGAACTTGTACAGGCTGCTCCACATGGCGGAAGGCGTCGTAAATACGTTGCCAATATCGTTGAACAGAACCACGCTCACGTTGTTCCCGATATACGGCAGTGGAAACGTCGGCGACCGCAGCTCCAGGTTGTTGATGAAGAGCGCCTCGCCACCCAGAGGCTGTCCCGTCGAAATATCGCGGGGACCGGCCTGGTTGATGCCGAAGCCGCGCAGCGTTGTGGGCCCGCCGGAGAGGAAGCGCTCAGGGAGCGGGATAAAGCTGGAAGGCGGCGGCGCTCCTGGGCCAGGAGCGGCGATGGCAGCGCTGGTACCCCCGAACGGATTCTCCGTGGCGATGCGGGTAGACCTGGCGAAGACCCAGCGGTGTTTGTGAAACAGGTAATACGTGGAGTTCTGAGCGGAAACGCGGACGAAATTGGGCTGTGAACCAAAGACTGTGGAGGCAACGCCGACATCAAAGGTGTTGAATGAGCCTTTGCGGGAATCAATAGGGTTGTCGCGGCTATCCCGAACGTAGGCGAAATCGGGGAAGCCCACGCGCACCGGCTGTGAGAATAGCGGTACCGCGAGAGGGTTGATCACCAGGTTGGACGTTTCTACGCGGCGGTAGATAAACCTGTAGAGAAGCGTCGTGAAGCGGCTTACCTGTTGTTTAACTTCAGCCGCACCTTCGATCCTTGCTGCTGTGTACGTTTGCACGTTGTTGGTCAGCTCATAGAAGGCGGTTACATCAAAGGTCAGTGTTGGCGAGTCAAACCAGCGCGGTGCGGTGTAACCCACCAGGGCGAGCTGTTCCAGAGTGCCATAGCGAGTCTTAAGGATCAGCGTGTGGTTGCGTCCGCGGAAGTTGAGACGCGTGATGTCAAAGGATACACGCGGGCTGACGCCCGTCTTCCCCTGCGGATTCGTTGCGCCTCCCGGCGCGCCAGTCTGCACTTCCAGCCCCAGTCCGTAATTGAAAGTGTAGCGCTTGGCTTCCGTGAGCTGAATGTTCACGTTTTTGTGCGAGGTTTGCCCTTCGGGATTCTGCACCGCCAGATCGACTTCGTTGAAGATGCCCATGCCGTACAAGCTGTTCTGTGTGTCCAGCATTTGCAGCTGGCTAAGCGGCGCGCCAGGCACGATCTTCATTTCCCGGGACGCTACGAAGGGTTTGGTGAAATGCAACCCGGAGATCAAGATACGGTTCACGAAGACCTGCTGTCCCTCAGTAATGGTATAGGTGACGTCGACGCGGGTGGGGTCGTCCGGTTCAGGCTTAGTCGCATAGTCCACCCGTACGTCGGGGAAGCCGAAATTGACGTAGGCGTTCATCACCTCGGTCTGGTCATTAATGATGGTTGCGTCGGCATAGGGCTGCCCTTCCTGGGCCCCCACCAGGCTCCGGATCTCCGTCACCGACAAAGCGGTATTGCCCTCGATCGTCAACTTGCCCACCGTGGTTTGCGGGCCCTGCGTGATGTTGAGGGCCACGCGAATGTGGCCGGTCTGGTCCTGGTAGTTGTCCGTGACCTCCGGCGTCACCTTCGCCTGCAAAAACCCGTTGTTGTGGTATAAGTTCTCGATGGCAGTAACATCCTGCGCCAGAATCGCCTGACTGAAAAGGCCACGATTGAGCCACCCGCCGGCCGGTTGCATCTGCATGCGTTCGCGAATGTCTTCTCGCCGGAAATAGGGAGTGGCACCGGCCTTCAGGTCGGTGAAGTTGATCTCGAGCTTCACGAACTTGTGGCGCTCACCTCTCTCAACGTGAAAAACAACCTGGCGTTTATCCGGGTTCACCAGCTTCTGTGTGAAGCTGACCTTAACGTCAAAATAGCCCTTGGTTTGAAAATAGTCAGTAAGGTTGCGCCGGCCTTCGTTGAGCAAGTCTTCATCTACAGCGTTTTCTTCAAAGACAGGCACCAGCTTCTTCATCCGGTTGCGACGCAGTTTCGCGCCTTCCACTCTAACGTCGTTGACCGGGCCCGGGGTAATGTCGAAGGTGTAATCGAGACTATTGTTCTGAGGATGATAGACGCGTTCGGTCAGGACAACCTGCGCCTCCAAACGGCCCTGCTTTTGTAGGCGCTTGCGGATGCGTTCGAGCGCGCGCGTGGCCTGGCCGGAGGTAACGCGCTTGCCCGGCTTCAGTTTCGTGACCTTGCGGATTTCTGCCGCGCTGATTTCATTCAGGCCTTTCGATTGCACCTCACCCACGCGCGCTGACTTGCCGGGAACCACCGCGAAACGCACCTTGACTTGCTGGTTGATGGTGTCCCAGTCGTAGTAAGGAACAACGGAAGACTGAAAAAACCCGCCTTCCTGGAGCGCGCGTTGCATGCCCGTCAGCCCAGTCTCGACTTTTTTCTCGACGAACTTTTCGCCCAAGGCCAGCCTGCTGGCGTTGACCAACTGGCTGTCACTTGGCCGCGACGGAGCGCCCTGCGCCACGATGGAGCCAAAAAAGAAATTCTCCTGAGTACTGAAGATCAGCGCGATGCCGCCAGAACTTCGCTGGGCTTCCACCTGGATCGTAGCAAAGCGGCCAGTCTGGTACAGCGCCTGGACTGACTCGCGCACCTTATATTTGTCCAACGGCTGGTTGACCTTTTGCACCAGCAATGGCTCCAGCCACTCCGGATGTTCGATCGACGGTCCGGTAATCTGGATGCTGGTTACATTGAGGCCCTGCAGGCTGTTGAGATTGCCGGATCCCTCCTGGTCAGACTGCGCGGGCGCCGCGGGGCGAGCGGACGGCTGGGCCACGGCCGCGCGTTCCTGCGGCGCCGCCAACACTCCCAGCCAAAGCAGATACCGCAGGCAGACTGGTCGAAGACGCAGCAAATATCTCGCCTCTCTCGCTGGAAAAAATTTCTTGGCTACTTGGATGGCAGCAACTCAGGCCATCGTTGCACATGCGGTCTTCCAAGGAACGCGGCGGCCAAGCCGTCCGGCCCAAACCCATATAATAAACAGGGCCATGAACTTTCAGGACCGATATTCGCGACAGGTGCTGTTTCCCGGCATCGGCGCGGAAGGTCAGCACAAGCTAGCCGCGGCGCATGTGGCCATCGTAGGTTGCGGCGCCACCGGCACATGTGTCGCCGGTCTGTTGGCCCGCGCCGGCGTAGGACATTTGCGCATCGTCGACCGCGATTACGTTGAGCCCAGCAACTTGCAACGCCAATCTTTGTTTGACGAAGCGGACGCCGCTGAGTCATTGCCGAAAGCCGTGGCTGCTCAAAAAAAGATCGCGGCCTTCAACTCCCAGGTTGACGTCCAGGCCGAGGTCGCTGATCTGACCCCGGAGAATATTCATACCTTGCTCAACGGGCAGGACTTACTTCTGGATGCTACGGACAATTTTGAGACCCGCTATCTGGTCAACGATTTTGCCGTGAAGCAGGGCACTCCCTGGATTTACGCTGCTGCCGTGGCGGCTTACGTTGTGACGATGAACATCATCCCCGGCGAGACGGCATGCCTGGCGTGCATGTTCCCGGCTCCGCCGCAAGGAACAGTAGAGACTTGCGACACCGCCGGAATCCTGAACAGCGCCGTGAATCTCGTCGGCTCCATCCAGGCCAGCGAGGCGCTGAAGCTTCTTGTCGGGGCGCGTGGCCAGTTGCGGCGCACGCTGCTCTCCTTCGACTTGTGGAGCAACGATCGCGCTGAAGTCGCCGCCGCGCGTCCCCGCCCTGACTGCCAGACCTGCGGCAAGCATGAGTTCGTTTATCTGGCTGGACAAGGCCGGCCGCAGATAACCTTGTGCGGCAGGAATTCCGTGCAGATCCACGAACGCCACCGTCCAGTGGACTTTGCGGAGATGAGCGGGCGGCTCCGCCCGCATGGGGCCGTGAAGCACAACGACTTTGTTTTGAAGTTTTGGCGTGAGCCCTACGAGATTACTCTCTTTCCCGACGGCCGGGCTATCATCAAGGGCACCACCGACACCGCCGTGGCCCGGAGCCTTTACGCCAGGTTCGTGGGCAGCTAGCGGACTCTCGAATTGCTAGGACGGATCACGGGGTCACGAGAGCTGGAACCTGGTAACCAGCCTCGGTGTCTGATGAATTTGCGCGCGTATCAGGCCGACTTCACTGGGGCAGGGTTCAGCCAGAATGGAAACTCTGATTCAAGTCGAAGATGTTTGGAAGAGTTACGGGGCTACAGCCGCCGTATGTGGCCTCAATTTGAGCGTGCCCGCGCTCAGCGTGTATGGTTTCCTCGGACCGAATGGGGCAGGGAAGTCGACAACGATTCGCATGGTGCTGGGTCTGCAGCGCCCCGACCGAGGCGCCATATCCTTGTTCGGGAGCCCTTTGCAGGACGAACGGATCGCCAACCTTCGCCGCATCGGCTCCCTGGTTGAATCTCCTTCCCTTTACTTACATCTGACCGGGCGCGAAAACCTGGAGGTCCACCGGCGATACCTTGATGTCTCGAAACGCTGCATCGAAGATGCTCTGGCGACAGTGGATCTAACCTCCGTGGGCGACCGCCTGGTGCGGCACTATTCCTCCGGCATGAAGCAACGGCTCGGAGTCGCTCAAGCGCTGCTCGGTGATCCTGAGCTGCTGGTGCTCGACGAGCCTACCAACGGACTCGACCCAGCGGGCATCCATGAAGTCCGCACGCTGATTCGGAGCTTACCCGACCGCCGCGGCGTGACCGTGTTCCTATCCAGCCATCTGCTTGCCGAGGTCGAACAGGTCGCGACACATTTGGCGATCATTTCCCAGGGCCGGCTCATGTTTGAAGGGACGCGCGAAGGTCTCCGCCGCCGGAGCCAGCAACTGATCGTTGTAGAAGTGGACCAGCCGGAGCGAGCTCATGCTCTGCTGAGCGGGCTCTGCGGTCCAGTGGCTCGTGAAGGCGGCAAGCTTAGGATCACCGCGGACGATGACTGCGAGCCGGCGCGGATCAATTCCATGCTGGTGAAAGAGGGAATCGCAGTGTCGCGTCTCACCGTGCAACATCCCACGCTCGAAGAGTTCTTTCTGGAGCTGACGAGTTCGCCTGTGTCGGAAAAGGAGTACGCAGCCGGATGACGCTCTTGCGAGTCTTGCACGCCGAAATGTTGAAGATGAAGAGGACAATCGCCCTGAAGATGGTTTTGCTCGCTCCGCTGGTCGTGGTGCTGTTGGTTCTCTTCATAACGTCTCAAGCGCCGTTTGGCGCGCTGCACCGTAACGGCATCAAGAATGAGTGGATAGGATTGGCAAACCTGGGCTTATTCTTCTGGGCGCTCCTGATGATGCCGCTGTACGTTACGCTGGAGAGCGCCCTAGTAGCCGGATTGGACCACTCAGAAAATCATTGGAAAAGCCTGCTGGCTCGACCGGTGCCGCGCTGGACCTTCCCCGTGACGAAACTGATCGTGCTCATGGCCATGACCGCGGCCGGCACGCTGGTGCTTCTGTGCGGCATTCTGATTTCTGGAGCGATCCTGCCAAAGATTCAGCCGGAAGTACACTTCGGTCTTCCTGTTCCATGGCGGGCGATGGTACGAGATTACGCGCAAGTGTTGGGGTTGATGTTCCTGCCGCTCACGATTCAGCAGTGGGTGAGTTTGCGATGGAAATCGTTTTCAGTTGCGACAAGCACCGGGATCGTCGCGACCGTGATCGCGTTCTTTGCGGTTGCAGCGTCGCGGGCGGTCCCGGGCTGGCCCCAGTACTTTCCCTGGGCCCTGCCTATGCTGGTACTGGTGAAGCAATCACACAACATCGCAGCGACCCTGGCCATCAGCGGGGGCTTGGGCCTTCTCGTCGCAGCGGCGAGCTGCCGTGACTTCTGTCGTCACGAAGTGACCTGACGGAGCGCGCTCCTTTTACTGCTGCGGCTTCTCAAAGATCTTGGCGTCCACCGTGGGGTTGAACTCCACACTGCTCATAGCCACGGCGCCGCTGGGCTGCCCGTTGTTGGTTACTTCTAAATGGTAAGGCAGGCTTATTCCATTCACAGTCTTCCAGTCGGAATAGTCCGCAACCTGAGTGGCCGGGCCTGCGGGTGTATTGGCCTGGTACGAGGCGCGGAGAACGCGGCCGGTCCTGGCATCCACAAACCAGCGCAGTTGGTCGCCGCCGCCGCTGATCTCCAGGATGGAAGTCTCGACGTCGCCAATTTTTTCGGTGCCCTGAGCGGCAAAAGAAAACTGCGGATCATCTGCATGCTGGGCAATCGACCAGAGCTCGCGCCGCAAGTTCTTCAACATGCCCTCCCGTTGCGATAACGGCATGTCGCGTGTACCCATCATTGCCATGGACATGAACCCTCCCTTGTCCGTCGCCACCATCAGCACCTCGCCGGCTGGTGTGTTCAGCTTGAGGTGGATCTTGTCCTCGCCCACAGTCGTTTCGTCCACGTCGAGCGTGACGCCCTGGGCTTTTATGGTCTGCGTGCCTTTGGTGTGCACCGCTTTGATCGACTTCAGCTTGTCGAGTCCTCCGGCGGCGTCGAACACCTTGGCGAGCAGGGCCTTGCCCTGGGGGTTGCTGGCCACGACCGGAGCACTGGCGCCGGGCTGGGGAATAGTGATGTCCACTGCTGTGACCGGGCCAAACGAGCTGAGCGGCTTATCAAAGTCCGCGCTTTTGCCCACCACCAGGACGGCAAACTTGCTCTTGTCGAGATACTTTTTGGCTACGCGGTTCACGTCGGCTACCGTGACCTTTTCCACGCCCTTTTGAAAACGCTCGAGGAAGTCGGCAGGGTAGCCTTGGAATTCCAGGTTCGCGCGCCCGTTCATCACCTTGACTTTGGAGTCGTACTCAAAGACAAAGGAGTTGAGAATCGCGTCTCTGCCGCGGTCCAGTTCCTCTTGAGTCACGCCGCGGTCGCGCATGGTTTCCATCTCGTTGTACAAGCCATCAATGGCCTGAGCGGTGGTGGCGCTCTTGGTGCCCATCACTAACGTCGCGAGCCCGGGATGGTCGTAGGCTGAGCCCACGCCACCGCCCACGGCGTAGGCCAGGCCGGCCTTGGTGCGCAGGTTGGAGATCAGACGCGAGGCAAAGCCCCCGCCAAGAATCTCGTTCATCAAGGAGAGGGCGTAGTAGTCAGGATCGTCCCGGCGAATGCCGGCAGAGATCATGCGGATCTCGCTCTGGTTCACGTCATCTTTGGCTACAAAGTACACACCAGGCTTAGGCGCCGGCACCGCGACATCGGGGGCTGTCGCGGTCGGACCCTTGGGCCAGTCGGCAAACATCTTGCGCAGTTTGGTTTCCATTTCCGCGGCGTCAAAATCGCCGGCCACCGAAACAATCATGTTGTTGGGATGGACGTAGCGAGCATGCCAGTCCAGCAGGTCTTGCCGCGTCACCGCGGCCACCGTCGCGTATTCAGCGACGCGAGCGTAAGGACTGTGCGCACCGTATCCGATCTTGGTAGCCTCGCGCCCGGCGATCTGCCCCAGATTGTCATTGCGGCGCGCGATCTGGGCGCGCATAGAGTCTTTGGCCAAGTCGATCTTTTCTTGCCGGAACTCGGGATTGCGCAGCAGGTCGTTGGCCAGATCCAGAACAAAATCAAAATCGCCCTTCAAACAGGAGAGCGACATGAAAGTTGAGAGCACAGTACCGCTGCTAGTTTCAAGATGTGCGGCGCGGGCCTCCAGCAGGTCATCCAGTTGATCGCCGGTGTGCGCTTTGGTGCCGCCGGTACGCCAGGAGCTGCCATAGATGCTGACCAGGCCGGTCTTGGCTTCGGGCTCACTCTTTGAGCCGCCGCGAATGATGATTCCGGCTTCGATCAGCGGCAACTCATGGTCCTCCTGCAGGAAGACCACCATGCCATTGTCAAACTGTATGCGTTTGGGCTGTTGGGGATGAAACTCCGGTAAAGACGGTTTCTTGATGCCGCGAAGATCGGCCGCCGCCAGGTCTGTTTTTCCAGCTTCGCCGGATGAAGGCTTGCCGGCAGGCGCCTTCGCAGTGGCAGTTGAAGTCTGTGGCTTGGCTGGAGCGCTGGTTTGCGCAGCGCCCGCGAGCGAGATCAGCGCAAGCAGAACGATCGAAGAGATTGTTCGCGATGTCATCAGTGCGTCTCCTTCTGCGCCGGCGCGCCTGCGGCCGCTTGAGCTTGCGTAGTCTCAATGACCGCCACAGTGCGGTTGGAATCCACAAATGTCTTGTTGGCGACGCGGCGTATATCTGCCTTGGTGACCTTGTCAATCTTGTCCACGTCGCGGAACAGCTCGCGCCAATCGCCATAGCGAAGCTGGGCCGTGGCCAGTTGGATGGCCAAGCCCTGGTTGTTGGCTAGCCCGCGGATCAGGTTGGCCTTGGCGCGAGTTTTGACCATCTGCAGTTCCTCGTCGCTGACGTCTTCCGTCTTCAGCCGGTTGATTTGCTCATGGATGGCTTGCCCCATCTCCAGCGCGGTGTGTCCGGGCAAGGGGACCCCAAAGAATGCGAACAGGCCCGGATACTTGTTGCCAGGAAAGCCGGGGATGCCCCCCGCCGTGGCCGCGATCTTCTGGTCGCGCACCAGCGAGCGGTACAGGCGCGACGTCCGGCCCTGGGAGACCAGGTCGGAGATCACGTCGTATACGGCGTCATCGGGATCCTGATAGCCGGGACGGTGGTAGCCCTCAATGTAAAAAGGCTGCGATTTGTCATGGATGGTGACGGTGCGTTCCGCGAACTGTTCCGGTTCGATCGTGGTCAGCGGTTCCGGCTTGGGCGACGTTGGGATGGGGCCAAAGTATTTTTCTACGATCGGAAACACCTGCTCCGGTTTGAGAGCGCCAACCAGTGCGATCACCATGTTGGAAGGGACATAGTATTTGCGATAAAACTTGGCGGCTTCGGTGGCGCTGAGATGGTCCAGTTCCGACGGCCAGCCCACGACGGAGCGTCCGTAGGGATGCGCGGTGTAGGCGGCGGCCAGGAACTGCTCCACCATCTTTCCGACCGGGCTGCTATCTGTGCGTAGCCGGCGCTCTTCGTGCACGACATCACGCTCTTTGTAAAACTCCCGCAGCACTCCAGAGTGGAAGCGCGAAGACTCGAGGTAGGCCCAAATCTCAAAACGGTTCACGGGCAAGGAATAGAAGTATTGCGTGCTGTCCAGGTTGGTGGTCGCGTTCAAGCCCACGCCGCCTTCGCGCTCGATGATCTCGCCAAAGCGATTTTTGATGACGTAACTGTTGGCGTCCGCCACTGCTTTGTCGAAAGCGCTCTTCAGGGCCGCGACTCTCTTGGGGTCACGCCCGTTCTCCCTGCGGTCTTCACGATCGTACGCAGTCCAGGCTTGCTCTACTTTCTCCAGCGCGACCTTTTCTTTAGCGTAGTCGGTAGTGCCGATGCGGTCGGTGCCTTTGAAGGCCTCGTGCTCGAACATGTGAGCCATGCCTGACATGCCTTGCGGGTCTTGCACGGCGCCGGCGTCGACAATCGTGAAGAAAGAGAACACCGGAGCTTCCGGACGTTCGCACAGGACTACCGTCAGCCCATTCTTAAGGACTTTGACCGTAGTTCGCTTTTCAAACGAAGCTATGTCCTGGGCCATGGCACGGCCCAGGGAAAGAATTGCTACGAGTGTCAGGGAGAAAAAGGACAGGTAGCGCCGCATGCCGCCTCCCAATAAGCGGAGATTTCCGTCGCAAGCAAAGTAAAACGCGCTACTCGGCTTGTCAAATTGCAGGTGGGTAATAAATCCCAGGCGAGATAGCTGTGCTGGCCAGGATCTTAGAGGCTGGCATCTCCTGTTAACGGATTGGTAATCAAACATCCAGGGGGAGGTGTCAGGAGGCATCCATGACCCGCATCATTCTTTTGCTGACAGCTCTGGTAACAGCTGTGAGCCTTTGCGCACAACAACCCATGTCGCCGAACCAGCCGCAAGGGGTTCCCCAAAACGTGATCAGCGTGAATCCATCACCCACCATCGTGGTGGCTGGCAGCGGATTGTACGGCCCCAGCGTCTTCATGGCGCCGAGCGCGGGTTTTGCCGCGCCGCAAGCCGCCGCCGGGGCCACGCAATCAGGCTTTGTGTCCGGCGCGGCGGGCGTCAGCCTCAACAGTGCGCCCTATCTAGGAGTGACCAGCACGCTCGGTCCGGCCCCTCTGGTTTATGAAGGCGGGCAGCCTGGCTATGCGTATACGCCAGGTAGTGTTAGCGCAGGAGTGGAAGCAGCTGCACCCCCTGGACGGTTGATCAACGACATGGGACCTTCCTCTTACGGGGGCACAGTTGCTCCCGGACCCAACGGAGAAGTCGTCAACCTCGCCCCACCACCCCCGCCCATAAGCCTGGGTGAAGTGGCGGCGAGCTTCAGAGCAACAACGCAGCCGCACCCCCTCCGGGTCTATGTGAATCCCGCGGGGCAACAACTGGAGCAGACATATGTCGTGACTGGGGCAGCGATCGCTACCAACGTGATACCAGAGACCGTAGTGGTTGGACAAAATCCTCCAGCCGGGACAGCGACAGCGCAAGCCCAGCAGCCGCAGCCTCCGCAAAACCAGCCGCCGGCTCCGCAAGCCCAGAATCAGCCGTCCGCTCCGCAGGCTCAGGGGCAACAGCCGCAGAATCAACCTTCGGCTCCGCAGGCCCAGGCACCGCAGCAGCCGGCAAATCAACCACCGGCGCCGAGTACGATGCCGCCAGTTCCATCTGCGCAACAGGCGGAACCCAATCAGCAGCCTAGCCGTCTCCCGGCTACGTCGACGGTGTTGCCCTTGTTGGGACTTTTGGGTCTGGCGAGCAGTGGCTTAGCGATCTGGCTTCTCAAAGTGAAGCGATAGATCTCTCGGGTTGGGAGCAGGTTCAGCGCGTTCGGTTTCCGGACGCGCTTTGTTTTTGGTATCTTTCCTGAGTCGAGCAATCAGCAGTCAGCACCTCTCTGAAATCCCGAGCCTTAGCGAGGGATCCCTATCAACGGTGAGGACTCTCAGGCTTAACGTTTTTTCAATGGGAATGGGCCGGGGCGGACCGCGATAAAGATATTGAATGTGGAACTTGAGGATGCAAAACTATCTTGTTCGAGATGTGAGGACCTCGCAGTTCTGATGACCGAAGCGGCAACCTCGCTGGTAGGTGAAGTGAATGACCCGAGGGGTTCATCTAGCTGATAGGGATCCCTCACTTCGTTTCGGGATTTCATGAGGTTGGCTGAATGCTGACTTGTCGCCGGCTGGATCAATAAGGGGAACGCTTGACGACTGAGACCGCCGGACAAACCGGCCAGCTTCGTCGCGCCATGGGTTTCTGGGACGTGCTGCTGTTCAACATTGCAGCCGTGCTCGGTCCGCGCTGGATAGCTGCCGCGGCGCACAACGGAACATCTTCCATCAGCCTGTGGGTGCTCGCGGCGCTGCTCTTCTTTCTCCCCACCGCGCTCATCATCATTGAGCTGTCCACCCGCTATCCCGCCGAGGGTGGATTGTACGTGTGGAGCAAAGAGGCCTTCGGCGATTTTCACGGCTTCGTCGCCGGCTGGGCATACTGGATTTATACGTTCTTCTATTTTCCGGGACTGCTGTCGGCGAGCGTGGCCATGTCGGTGTACATCGGCGGCCCAAGGTTCGAGTACCTTGCGTCGAACACCAAGTATCTCGTATGGGCCTCGCTGGGATTGCTGGCAGTTGCCGTGGTCCTTAACGTGATCGGGCTGAACGTCGGCAAGTGGCTGCAAAACGCGGGCGGTGTTGCCACCTACGTCCCACTGCTCATGCTCGTCGGAATTGGCGGCTATCTGGCGCTTCATGCCGGCAGCGTCACCCATTTTTCATGGAGAAGCTCCCTCATTCCCTGGCCTCCCGATTTGGACAAACTCAACTTCTGGTCCAACATAGCCTTCGCGTTCACGGGCATGGAATTGGTCTGCGCCATGAGTGAAGAAGTTCGCGAGCCGCGAAAAACGTTTCCGCGAGCCATCTACGCATCAGCTGTCTTGATTGCGTTCATCTATATTCTGGGCACGGTTGCCGTGCTGGTGATGCGTTCTCCCGACTCGGTAGATCCTCGCAGTGGCGTGTTCCAGGCCATTTCCAGCGGCTCTGCTCTTCTAGCGATTGGCTGGTTTGGGATCATTGCGGCGATCCTGGTAACAGTTGGAAACGCCGGCGGAGTCGGAACAACCGTGGCCGGTATTGCCCGCGTACCATTCGTTGCCGGTATTGACCGGTATCTTCCTTCGTTCTTTGGCAAGATCCATCCGCGATGGAAAACGCCCTGGATTTCGATTCTGATTCAAGCGGGGATCTCGGCCGTCATATTGGTTCTTTCACTGCTGGGCAGCACAACGGTGATCGAATGGTATCAATTCCTGGTATCGATGTCGGTGATCCTTAACTTCATCCCGTTCCTTTATATGTATGCGGCAGCCATCAAACTCGCGTATCGTGCAGACCGCAAAGCCAATAGCCAGGCGGTGCTGGTGCCCGGGGGAAAAGCCGGCATGTGGATCGCCGGCTCGCTGGCATTCCTGATCACGTTGGGGTCCATGATTGTCGCGGGAATCTCACCGGAAGGCCCCGCCAACAGGTTTGTGTTTCTGGCCAAAGTAGTGGGATATACCGTAGTCTTCATCGGCATTGGGTTGCTTCTCTACTGGAACGGCGCGCGGAAGAAAAAAGCAGAGCATGCTTCATGAAGGAACCACTGTTGTAGAGACGCGGCACTGCCGCGTCTCACATTCAATCCTATGACGCTGCATCGGCCGCGAATTTGCCGGAACGACACATTGTGTATGGCACAGGCAGTGAGACGTGGCCATGCCACGTCTCTACGTAAAACATTGAATAAGGTCGCTACGGGTTGAAATCCGCCACGCCCACGCGCACCACAGTTCTGGTTTTCTTCTCGCGTTCTTCTTTGGCGGGCTCGGAAGTCTGGTGGGCCCAGGCGGCGAAAACCTTGTTGCCGAACGAAGTGATGGCCAGGTAATCGCCCAGGAAGTCGCCCACGGCTGAGAATGTCTCGCTGTCCCAGGTGTAGTTGGTGAACGTCTTGCCGCCGTCGGTGGAGCGCGCCAGAGTGACGGTTGTATTCTCGTTGTTGCCGCGCCGGTCGTAGAACACCAGGTTCACGGCGCCGCTTTGCGGGTCAACCGCCATCCATTGGAAGAACTGATCGTTGCCGTTGTGAATGGGATCGTTATTGGCGCGGACGGGAGCGCTCCAACTGCGCCCGTGATCGCTGGACGAAGCGACGAAGACATCAACGTCGCCGTTGATGTAGTCGCTCCACGAGACGTAAAGCGTGCCGCCCTTCTTGTCGCCGCGCGGATCCATTCCGATTTGCGGAAACCCGTTGCTGCGCGAGACGCCGGTGATCCCAAAGAATAGAGGCCCGGTCGCCAGAATACGGCGGTCGTGGCTGAAGGTTTTACCGCCGTCATGCGAGATGGCCATCATGATCCCCTCGCCGCTGTCCCAGACCGTATAGAGCGTTCCGTCCGGTCCGGCGACTGCGTGGAAGCCTTCCTGCGCGCCGTTGTCGTCACGCGGCAGACCCGGTGTGCTGTTGAGCTTGATGGGTTGCGACCAGGTGGCGCCGCCGTCGGTGGAGCGCGAAAAGAGAAGATCGCTCGCAGTCAGGGTGAATTGGGTCCAACCTATATAAAGATTGCCGGCGTGAGGCCCTGCGGTGTCGGCGACGATGTACGGTTTGTCTTCGAAGGGAATACCCGGGGTGGAGTTGTGCATGATCACGGGGAACGCGTCGGGCTCCCAGGTTTTGCCGCCGTCGGGCGACCGGCGGACGAAGATGCCGTTGCGCGTGGCGCCGTGTGCCCAGTATTGGCTGGTGCCCAGCTTGTCGAACGCGATGTAGCAAAGGAACGCGCGGCCGGAGTTGTCGAAGGCGACGGAGACATCACCGGAAACGCGATAGTCCTTAGGCGCGGTGCCTTCGGCGATGGTCCAGGTATTGCCGCCGTCGGTCGAATACGCCGCGCTGGCGTTGACCTGCCACGCTACCACCAACTGCTGCGGGTCTTTGGGGTTCACCGCGATGGAAGGTTCGTTGAAGTAACCGGGTTTGGCATTGATGTCGGTAACGTGGGCTTTAGGTGCAGGAGGCAACGTCTGCGCCAGCAGGTTGCCCGCAAAGAGGACGAAGCACAGCAACACCGGAGTTCTCATATGCGCAGCCATTCTAACGGATAGCGCATTCGCGAATATGATTTGTGCTTGGAGGTTGACGATTAGGAAACCCTCGCAGTTTTTCAAAACAATCACCAATTACAAATCTTGCCATACGATCTCCTTCGCAAATCTCTCGCGCAACGACTCTGGCTCGACTCCCTGTGCCCTGATTGCCCGCAGACTCAACGCATCATGACGTTTGGCCAGGCGCACGTTGCCGGCATCGCGCAGCAATGGGCAGTGGAAATACTGGGGCGGTCGAGCGCCCAAAGCCCGAAACAGCAGAAGCTGGCGCGCCGTGCTCTTCAGCAGGTCAGCGCCGCGGACGGCTTCGCTGATCCGCATGGCGTCGTCGTCAACCACCACCGCCAGCTGGTACGCGGGGATATCATCACGCCGCCAGACGAGGAAATCAGAGAAGTCTTTTCCAGCGACATGGCGCTGCTCTCCGCAATGGAGATCGCTGAAGGAGACAGTTTCACCATCGGGCACTTTGAGCCGCCAGCTCACGCCCGCGGGCGACTCCCAATCTTTGGCGACGTTCAATTTGTGCCGGCAGGTTCCCGGATAAGGGATCTCGTCGTCTTCCTGGTCTTCGTGCGGCGCAGCCAGAGCGCGTTCCAGGTCTTTGCGCGAACAGGAGCATGGATAGATGAAGCCGCGGTCGCGTAACGTCTGCCATGCGTGCAGGTAAAAATCCCGGCGCTCGCTTTGAACATAAGGACCGCATGGGCCGCCCATGTCCGGGCCTTCGTCCCAGTCGAGCCCGAGCCAGCGCAGATCTTCAAACATGGCGCGCTCAAATTGCGGTTTGGCGCGCTGAAAGTCCAGGTCTTCGTTTCGAAAAACAAGTTTGCCGCAGGCAGAGCGAGCCCGCTGATGGGCGACCCAGAAAGTGCGCGCGTGGCCGAGATGAAGGTATCCGGTCGGCGAAGGAGCCAGGCGGCCGCGATAGGGAGCTGCAGAGGGCACGGATGGATTAAACAGCCAGCAATTAGCAGTTGGCAATTAGCAATTCGCAATTCGCTTGTGGCTCTTGCCCCGCTCTGAAAGCTCGCGAACCACAGAGCTCGTCGCCGCTGGTGACGTGTGGCACCGGCACTCCGCTGGTGCTCGCGCCCATCAAGAAGAAATACTTTGGCGCAGGCAAGAGTGCCTGCGCCACACAATCTCAGGCTAATTGCTAACTACTAATTGCTAATTGCTCTATTTCGGCTTCACGGCCACGAGGTTTGGCGGCGCCGCCGTCGAGTCCCCTTTTTTGAACGAGGTGACGATCTGGTTGGCGTCAGTGCCGCCGACCAGGTCGATCTGGTCCACCGTGTTGCTTCCGGCCACACCGACCCACGCCGTGTTGCCGTCTAACGTCAAGCCGCCGCTCAAAGCCTCGGTGGCTCCAGCAGCGGCCAGTGGGATGATCGTAGGTGCCCCGCCAGGAACCGCCGTGAACAGTTTGTTGACCCCTGCCGGGACGACAACGATATGGGTTCCGTTCGTGGGGCTGCCGTTGTTGCCAACGGCATTGCCGGCCACCAGGAGCTGTCGGGCCGTGAATGCACCCTGGCCGAAGTCAATGAACTGGTTGCTATAGGAAACGGCGGGAACGCAGGTGGAGCTGCTGATGGGAGCCGTGAGTGAGGTGGTTGCCACCGTGGCAGTATTAATGTCAATGCCCGTGCCATTGACGGCCACGATGACGTTGCTGTTGGCAAAGCTCTTGACCAGCTGCGGCGCGCTGGTGGCAGGAGGGCTGGCCTGCAATTGGTTGTTGCACGTGCCCAGCGCCTGCAAACTGGAGCTGGCGCTGTTCACTACATAGCCCAGCGGTCCGGAAGGTAGCGTGGTCACGTCCTCATTATTGGCGGTTGTGCCACCCAGGTTCAGGGTTTGCAAGCTGATGGCTGGAGAAAACACGTAGACGTTCTGGTTGGCGCCAGGCGGGGACAGGGCCGGGCAGGATGCCACTGCGGGGCTGTCGTGCGAGCAGTCGGCAGCGATGAAAGCCTTGAAGCCGTCATTGGTAAACGCTGCCGCTACCGCGCCCTGTTGAACAAAGCTCTGGACGCCATTGGTGTTGGCGGTGAAGACCACCAGCCGCTGGTTCGCGGCCGCCTTCTCGATCGGCTCGATATTCCCGGTAAGGGGATTGGGAGCCAACGCCCCACTGGAAAGGATCACGGTGTTGCCGTCCGCGGAGACCGCCAGTACCTTGCCCGTGACGTTTGCAGCCACCAGCGTCGCCGTGTTTGTCCCGGTATCGATTGAAACCAGTCCAGCGGTTGTCCCCATATATGCCTTGACTCCGTTGGGCGTGAACACCAGCGAGTTGGGCGGGCCGGGAAGATTGATGGCCGTACCTAGAGTGTTGGTTGAGGTATCGAGGGGCACCAACGTAGAGAAAGTCCCGATGGGTGGCGCGAAAGTCGTGCTGACGTAAACAGTCGTTGCCGGGCTAGTGCCGTTGACCGTCGTACTGAACAGGTTGCTGTAGACCGGCAGATTCAAATTGGCGCCGCAACCCGGTGGAATGCACGCCGCCAGGATTCCGGCGCCGCCGGGCGAGTTTGCCGTCATGGTTGTGCCGGAAACGGACGCCGCCTGGTTGCTGTTGCTTACGATGGTCACCGGTGCGTTAGGGATGGTCACACCGGCCTCGTCATCCATGTCAGCCTCGAGCGTGAGAGTGTCTGCGGGATTCATGGAGGCTGATGTGGTCAGCGTCCCCCCTGAGTCGGTACTCAGATGGAGCCGGATCGCAACCGGCATGCAGCCCCGAAAAGGAGCTGCAGAAGATTGAACGCCGCCTACGGAGGCAACGACCCCCATCTGGCCAGGTGCGGTGGCGGTCACTAGCCCGTTCGTGTCAACCGTGCCCACGAGAGTCGTGGTCTGTGTCCAACTGAACGTCCCTACCAGGCTGGTTACGTCCTTGGCATTGGGCGCACAGGGTCCGGTGGAATCGTGCGGTGTGGCCACCGTCGAACAGGCTGTGGCCTGGTATTGCTGGGTTTGGTTGAGGGAAGTGCACGCACTTCCTGGGGAGGCCTGCTGGACAATGATGGATGAAAGTTGCTGGTGCACGGAGATGGGGATCGCGGTGCTGTTCACTCCGCTCGCCGTAGCAGTAATGTTGGCGACGCCTGTCAACGGATTGCCCATCGAGTCCCTGGCCACGTTGCATACCACGAAGTTCGCGTCCCACACACCGGCGCAGACCAGGCCTCCAGTGGAGACCGTAACCAGGCTGGGGTTCGAGGAACTGAAAGTGATCGTGGCGGTGACCGCCGTGTTTGCCGAATTCAGCGCTGAGGTGCTGAGTTGGCCCACATCCCCTGGGTTCAACGAAAGCGAAGCGGGAGCAACCGTAACCTGGGTGACGGCGTTGTTGGGTTTGGAGCCGCCTCCGCAACCCGCCAGAATAGCAGCACAAATGATAGGAATTCCCGCTCTACCGACCCAGGACTGCATGCCACCTCCCCGCCCGGCATCCCCGAGGCGGAATGTAGGAATAAATTCGGTTCAAAGATGAGAAACCAGTGTAGCTTCTGGATTGGGTTCTCTTCAAGACGTGCGCTGGTTTTACATCTCGTTGTTACGATTGCTGATAACAAAAACTTCCAAATCTAAGACAGTCGCTTGAGGGCTGAGCCGGATCAGAGCGCCGACCTCTTCCCGGGATTGGCCGAGCCGCTTCGAAAAATCAACAGCGCAAGAGGCACTTGCGAGTTTTCTCGTTTTGTTCGCCACGGTAAGCCAAGCTGCCAGTTTGCTGAAGAAAGACAGACGGACTCCTGTGCGACGGTCCGACGGAAGAACGCGGCAACTCTGGAGTTCTTGCGTCACCGGCGACAAGGAATTTGACCTTCTTGATGCCGGCTCCGGAAAATCGACGTCTTCGAAGAATGGCGTATTGACGCCACGGCTCCGCGGTTGCTATAGTAAGTAGGTTCTGCGAGTACAAGTTAGCTTGCTGTAGTCGTAAGCTGTACGGACGTTTTGCCCGAGGATTTCATCCGCTAGCAGGGCATGCCTCGCTGAAATGGTTCGCGCTTCCTTCCGCCGTGAGGGGTATGCGGGCCAGGGACGTACGAAACGGAGCGCCCCCGTCAGGCTCGGTGCCACCGTCGTTTCCCACCACCGATAGGAACTTACAATCCTTCCGCGTTTGCGCGGAATCATGGTTGCGTGCATAGCAGCCAGCCCCGGTTCGCCGGGTCGAAGAGGAGCCGCAGCGTGCGTGTGCGCGTCTGCGGTTGGTCTACGTGCAAGGGACTTTGGAACGAGGATATTGAATGCCGACATTTAACCAGTTGGTCCGGAAAGGCAGAACGGCGCCGAAGTACAAGACGGCCAGTCCTGCCCTGCAAGCATCGCCGCAGCGGCGCGGAGTTTGTACCCGCGTTTATACCCAGACGCCCAAGAAGCCGAACTCGGCGCTGCGCAAAGTCGCCCGCGTGCGCCTGACCAACGGCATCGAAGTTACGACGTACATTCCCGGCGTGGGACACAACCTGCAGGAGCACTCCATCGTGCTGATTCGCGGAGGCCGCGTGAAAGACCTTCCCGGCGTCCGTTACCACGTGGTGCGCGGCACGCTCGACGCCACCGGCGTCGCCAACCGCAAGCAGGGAAGATCGAAGTATGGCGCCAAGAGGCCCAAATAGGATTTGAGGGAATAAACAGACTATGCCACGAAAAGGACATGTGCCCAAGCGAGAGACGCTGGCCGACCCCATCTACAACTCCGATTTGGTGACCAAGTTCATCAACACCATGATGTGGGGCGGGAAGAAATCCACGGCGCAGTCGATTTTTTATAAGTCCATGCAGAACCTGCAGGCCAAGGGCGGCGACGAGGCGCTGAAACTGTTCAAGAAGGCCGTGGAGAACGCCAAGCCGCTGCTGGAAGTGAAAACGCGGCGTGTCGGCGGCGCGAACTATCAGGTGCCGGTAGAGGTAAATCCCGACCGGCGCACCTCGCTGGCCATCCGCTGGATCGTGGGTTATGCCCGCGAGCGCGGAGAGAAAGGCATGATCGACAAGTTGACGAACGAACTGCTGGACGCCGCCAACGGGCGCGGCGCGGCTATCAAGAAGAAAGAAGACGTTCATCGTATGGCAGAAGCGAACAAGGCTTTTGCACACTATCGGTGGTAGCGAGATTTTGAAATTTAAAATCTTAAATTTCAAATTTGAAATCTTGACTTTGAGGATTAGGAAAAAACGTGCCACGTCAGGTCCCATTAGAGCGTTGTAGAAACATCGGCATCATGGCCCACATCGATGCCGGCAAGACAACTACGACCGAACGCGTCCTTTACTACACCGGCATCACGCACCGGCTGGGTGAGGTGCATGAAGGCACCGCCACCATGGATTGGATGGAACAGGAGCAAGAGCGTGGCATCACCATTACCTCCGCCGCCACCACTTGTTTCTGGCGCGACATCCGCATCAACATCATTGATACGCCCGGCCACGTGGATTTCACCGCCGAAGTCGAGCGCTCCCTGCGCGTTCTGGACGGCGCCGTAGCGGTGTTTGACGCCGTGCACGGCGTGGAGCCGCAGTCGGAGACCGTATGGCGCCAGGCCGACAAGTACGGCGTCCCCCGAATTTGCTTCATTAATAAGATGGACAAGATGGGCGCCGACTTCGAACACGCTGTCGACACCATCCGCAAACGCCTCAACGCCCGCCCTGTCGCTATTCAGATCCCCATCGGACAAGAAGCTAAGTTCAAGGGCATCGTCGATCTGGTCGAAATGAAGGCCATCGTGTGGAACGACGAGACCATGGGCGCCAAATATGAAGTGGAAGAAATTCCGGCCGATCTGAAGAAGAAAGCCGAAGCCTTCCACGCCCAACTGGTTGAGTCCGTCGCCGAACATGATGACGAACTGCTGCACAAATTCCTGGAAGGCGAAACCATTTCCGCTGATGAACTGCGAAAGTCGTTGCGCAAGAGCGTGATCAGTCTGAAGCTGTTCCCGGTGCTCTGCGGCACAGCCTTCAAGAACAAAGGCGTGCAGACCTTGCTGGACGCGGTAGTGGACTATCTGCCGTCGCCCACCGATATTCCTGCCACCCAGGGCCACGACCCCGACCATCCTGAAAAAGTTCTGGAACGTAAGCCGGCCGACAACGAGCCGTTTGCGGGACTGGCCTTTAAGATCATGGCTGATCCGTTTGTCGGGCAACTGACGTTCGTCCGCGTTTACTCCGGGCACCTCAAGACCGGTGACAGCGTGCTGAACACTACGCGGGGTAAGAGCGAACGCATCGGCCGCCTGCTAAAGATGCACGCCAACAAGCGGGAAGAGATCAACGAGATTTTCGCCGGCGACATTTGCGCCTGCGTGGGCCTCAAGAACGTCACCACCGGTGACACCATCTGCTCGGACAAAGCGCCGATTCTGCTCGAGTCGATTGAATTCGCCGCGCCGGTCATTTCCGTGGCAGTGGAACCCAAGACCAAGGGCGATCAGGAAAAAATGGGCATGGCGCTGGGCCGTCTGGCGCAGGAAGACCCGACGTTCAAGGTCATGACGGATCCTGACTCCGGACAGACCATCATCAGCGGCATGGGCGAGTTGCACCTGGAAATCATCGTGGACCGCATGATGCGCGAGTACAAGGTGGAGGCCAACGTCGGCAAGCCGCAAGTTGCGTATCGCGAGACCATCCGCAAGCACGCTGAAGCCGAAGGCAAATATATCCGCCAGACCGGGGGCCGCGGCCAGTACGGTCACGTCAAGCTGTACGTCGATCCCAACGAAAAAGGCAAAGGCTTCGAATTCATCAACGATGTCAAGGGCGGATCGATTCCGAAAGAGTATTTCCGAGCCATTGAGACGGGAATCAAGGAAGCCATGGAAGGCGGCGTTCTCGCCGGCTATCCCATGGTTGATATCAAAGTCACCGTTTACGACGGCAGCTACCACGAGGTCGACTCTGACGAAATGGCGTTCAAGATCGCGGCTTCCATGGGTTTCAAGGAAGCGGCGCGCCGGGGCTCGCCGGTGCTGCTGGAGCCGATCATGTCGGTGGAAGTCGTGGTGCCGCAGGAGTATATGGGCACCATTATCGGCGACTTGAATTCGCGCCGCGGGCGTGTTGAAGGAGTGGAGCATCGCGCGGGTTCGGAAGTGATCAAGTCGATGGTGCCGCTGGCCGAGATGTTCGGCTATGCCACGCAGATGCGCTCCAACACGCAAGGACGCGCGACTTTTTCCATGCACTTTGCCCACTATGACGAAGCTCCGCGCGCCATCACGGAAGAGATTGTGGCCAAGGTGCAGGGCAAGACTGCGGCAAGGTGACCGGGGCCAGGTTGACGGTTCGTGATCGTGCGTGAATTCTGGGTACGCGAAGGCGGCGAGAAGGATTTTGAGCTGGTGTTCGGGCCAGACGGTTTGTGGCCTGGATTGTTGCAGCCGCGTTCGGAAGGCTTTTTAGGGAGTGTGTTGCATCGGCTCGCGAATGAGCGGTATCAGGTCCGCGATTGCTGGAAGTCGCATACGGATTTTGAAGACTTTCGCGAAGGATATCAGCAGGACGTCGAGCAGTTTCACAAGTGGCTTGCGAGCAAGGAATTGGTGAAACAGGAGACGTTCCTGGGAGCGTTTTACAGCGGCGAGGAACCTGGGGACGACGCTGGCCTGGTCGAAGCCTAGAAAGAAGAACCTTACCGCGGATTAGCGCGGATGGGACGGATCAGAGCAAGGCTTGCTGAGGTTTTTGGTTCTGCGAGTGGCTTGCAGAACGAGACTCAGCGCCGGAGGCGCGGAATAAGGGTAGCCCAGGGCGTAAGCCCTGGGTAGCGATAAAGAAGAGATCGAGCCCCGGAGGGGCGGCACAAAAAGATTGAAGCCCGGTTCCCAATACGTGATTGTCTGGGAATTCCGGGTCAAGCAAGGCGCTGAATCCGGGTTCGTTGAGCATTATGGCCAGGATGGAACCTGGGCAAGGTTTTTTCGGAGCGGCGAAGGTTATATCCGCACTGAGCTGGTGAAAGACGTTTCGGACGGCGAGCGGTTCTTGACGTTGGATTATTGGCAGTCGCAAAGCGAATTCAAGAAGTTTCGTGAGCAGAATCGGGCTGAATATGAACGGCTCGATAAAACATTGGAGAAGTTAACAGAAACTGAAACCCGGCTGGGAAGTTTCTGGTTAGGAATTCAAAGCTAACTACTACGAGCTAAAAGCTAGAGGCTGATTTTATGGCAAAGGAAAAATTTGATCGCAGCAAGCCGCACGTAAACGTAGGGACGATCGGGCACATCGATCACGGGAAGACGACGTTGACGGCGGCGATCACGAAGGTGTTGTCGAAGAACAACCCGAAGATCAAGTTCCGGTCGTTTGATTCGATCGACAACGCGCCGGAA
>DATFQZ010000304.1:0-45296 GCA_035263765.1 Candidatus Angelobacter sp.
GAACCCGCCGTTGCAGCACCGGGCGGTCGTCTTCCTGCTTCTTATTTTCGTCCCCGCTGGAAGTGCGATCCGCAGCCTTGCGCAGGGTGGGCTTGTCTTTGTCTTGGCCGTCCGGTTCAACGGTTCGCCGATTCCGCAAGACGGCCAGATGCGCCTTCACGTCGTTGAACTCTGAGGTGGTTTCCACGTAGTTGTCGCGCGCCGGGAGGATGGTGGCGATCTCTTTCTGCGATTTCCTGATCCGATCTGGGGTCTGGGGATGCGTTGCAAACGCCCTGGAGAGCATCCCTGGCTTCTTCTTCTCGAGCGCCTCGATCTTTTCGAAAAATGTTACCAGTGCGTTGGGATCGTACCCTGCCTTGTACATGTACTGCGTGCCGAAGTAATCGGCCTCAATTTCAAAGCCCCTCGAAAACTGCAGCAATGTGGCAGGCAAGGCGAGGTTCCTCAGTTGAGGGCCGATCACGCCCGGAAGCCCGCCGATCACGACCAGGGGGGCGGTTGCCAGATTCAGAATTTGCGCTTTGGTCATTTGCCGCGTGCCGTGACGCAGGGCGACGTGCGCGATCTCGTGGGCCATGGCGCCTGCCAGTTCAGCCTCGTCGTCGGCGGCCAAGATCATCCCCGAGTTGATGTACACAGGACCTCCAGGGAGTGAGATGGCATTGATGTCATCATCGTCAATAATCTTGAAGGTGAAGACAAATTTGGCGTCGGAGTTGCGAACCAGATTTTGGCCAAGACGATTCACATACTCGTTGACCACGGGGTCATCAATGATCTTAGCGGTGTGCTCAATCTGCTGCGAGTATGTCTTTCCGATCTTGATGTCGGTAGCGATGGGATACCAGTCCACGCCACCGACTTTGCGGTTGCCGATGGCCTTTACATCGTCTTTGCCCCCAGGATGTTTAACTGAAGTCCCGCTGCTTTGGGGGGCTGCCGGCTGTTTGTCGGGAGCGGGAGCCGGGGTCTGATCGTCGCTGGCTGCGGCTGGAGCAGGTTCCGGTGCAGGCTTCTTGTCCTCCTGGAGTGCCAAGGCGGGCGCAGCCGCGCCCACAGCGAGAAAGGCAGAGAGCAATAAACCGATGGTTCTCATGGTCTCCTCCCGATGAACCAACCCATGGGTCGGCGACAGCGTCGCGATCCGGCTACAGATTTTCCAGTTGAGGGGATATTTCCACACCATTGGATGCCGGGCCACTCTGCTTAGTTATCCAGCAACTTACATTTTCGAAGGCATTGCCGGCGAGGCTTGTGGGCGAGTGTCGGAACTCAGGTCTTCTTCCGCTAGTCGTAAACGGCCACTTGGAGTACGATGAAACCTAACCGAGCAGCTCTACTGCGGGCGTAACGCTTCCCCGTCCGCTCCTCCGCTGCTCGCGTAGCCGTTCAGGTTGTAGAGAGGCAAGTCTTGCGCACAATCGTTCCTCCTGGGCTGGATCGTAAACAGGCTGAAATCTTCAGCCAGCTGGACCCGGACCAGCTCCCCAAACACGTGGCCATCATCATGGACGGCAACGGCCGCTGGGCCAAGCGCCGCCATCTGCCGCGCATCGCCGGGCACCGCAAAGGCGTGGAAGCGGTGCGCGACGTAGTCCAGACCGCGGCCCGCATCCATCTGCCGGCGTTAACGCTCTATGCGTTTTCGGCAGAGAACTTTTTGCGCCGCCCGCCCACGGAAATCCAATTCCTCATGAAGCTGTTGCACAGCTATCTGAAGAACGAGCTGGCGCTGATGCAGCGCAACAACATCCGGCTGAATTTCATCGGGCGGATCCATTCGCTGCCCCAGGAAGTGCAGGAGCGTATGGCTTGGGCCAAGGAGCAAACCTGCGGCAACACCGGCACGGTGTTGACCCTGGCTCTGAATTACGGCGCGCGCTCCGAACTGGTGGACGCCTTCAAGGCCATGGTCAGCGCCGCGGCTAACAACGGCGGGCTCGACCATTTGAAGATCGACGAAGAGACCATCGACCGCCATCTCTACACCCGCAATCTTCCCGAGCTCGACCTGGTGATCCGCACCAGCGGAGAGATGCGCTTGAGCAACTTCCTGCTGTGGCAAGCGGCGTACGCCGAAATCTACGTCACCAAGACATACTGGCCTGACTTCGGCGGCCTGGATCTGCTCGAAGCCATGCGCGAATTCCAGAAACGCGAGCGCCGTTACGGCGGCCTGAACGAACCGAACGGCCTCGGGCCAGGCGCGCATTCCAGCAGTCATTCTCACTCTCACGGGCATTCCCACACGAAATGAAGCGCGTCCTGACCGCAGTAGTGCTGGCCCCGCTGGTACTGCTGGCAGTCTTCCGCGCGCCGCTGTGGCTGTTCGCGCTACTCGTGGCAGCAGTCATCGTTCTCGCGCTGCATGAATATCTCCATATCGCGGAAGCGGCAGGGTTGAAGCCTTTCAAGTGGTTAACGTATGTCATTAGCTTGCTGCCATTTGTCTTAATGTGGCTCAACGGTTGGCCCGTAGAGCGCCAAATCAGCAAGGTCCCCTTCAATGTCCTTTTCTTGCCCAACTGGCTATTTGTGCTGATGGCGACAGCGGTGATCCTTGGTATTCCACTGGTCTTTCGGAAAGACCTGACCATGGGTTTGGCTTCGGTGGCAGCGTCGGTCTTTGGTGTGATTTACATTGCGGGCTCCCTCTCGCTGCTGTTCTGCATGCGGGGAGACCAATTCGACAAAATTCTTGTGATTTTTGTCTTGTTCTCGGTTTGGGCCGGAGACATCGCTGCCTACTACGTCGGCCGCAGCCTCGGCAAACACAAGCTCGCGCCGATCGTGAGCCCAAAGAAAAGTTGGGAAGGAGCCATCGCTTCGGTGATGGGCAGCGTCGCCGTTGCCGCGTTGGTATTTCATTTCCAGCCCCAGATCAGTCAGCTCTTTGTCGTCCCTCCGCAGGCAATGCGTCCCCGTTGGATTTCCATCGTTGGCCTGGGCATCCTTACCAACGTCGCGGCGCAATTCGGTGATCTATTCGAATCCGCGCTTAAGCGCGGCGCAAATCTCAAGGATTCCGGAACGCTTCTTCCCGGTCACGGGGGGGTCCTCGACCGCATTGACGCGCTACTCTTTGCCATTCCGGTGGTGTGGTACTATGCGAATCTGACCGGATTCCTCAACAAAACATTCCAGTAGATGAAGCGTATTGCCATCCTCGGCTCGACCGGCTCCATTGGCCGGAGCACGCTGAACGTGATCGAGAACCATCCTGAACGGTTCCAGCTGCTCACGCTGGCCGCGGGCGCGAACATGGAAGCGGCGCTCGAGCAAGCGCGGCGCTGGAAGCCGAAGGTTCTTTCGCTGGCCTCCGAAGAAGATGCCGCACAAGCTGCCCAGCAGTTGAAGGCTGAAGGCCTGAGTGGAATCGAAGTCGTTTACGGACAAGCCGGCACGGTGCGCGTAGCGACGCACAAGGAAGTCGACTTCGTAGTCAGCGCGATTGTCGGCGTCGCCGGACTGAAGGCTACCTACGAAGCAGTGCGCGCGGGGAAAGAAGTCGGTCTGGCCAACAAGGAATGCCTGGTCACGGCGGGCGAGCTGATCACCGCTGAGGCACGCAAGCGGGGCAAGCCGCTCTTGCCGATCGATAGCGAGCACAACGCCGTGCACCAGTGCCTGCGCGGCGGGCGCATGAACGAAGTGGAACGCGTGTGGCTCACCGCCAGTGGCGGTCCGTTTCTTTCCACGCCCAAGGCTGAGTTCGAACGGATCACCGTGGAGCAGGCGTTGAACCATCCTACGTGGAAGATGGGACGGCGCATCACCATTGACTCGGCTACGCTGATGAACAAAGGATTCGAGGTGATCGAGGCCTGCCGGCTGTTCAATCTTCCGCCTGAACGGGTGAGCGTGATCGTGCATCCGCAGTCCACGATTCACTCCATGGTCGAGTTCAACGACGGCAGCATCCTGGCCCAGCTTTCCATCACCGACATGCGCTTGCCGATCCTCTACGCGCTGACCTATCCCGAGCGCGTTCCTTCCGACTTGCGTTTCAATGTGCTCGACCTTAAGCGCCTGGACTTCTGCCCGCCAGACATGAACAAGTTCCCCTGCCTGCGGCTCGCTTACCAGGCCGCAGCCGCGGGCGGCGCGAAATCCATCGCTTTGAACGCAGCCGACGAGGTTGCGGTGGCGGCGTTTCTCGAGCGCGAGATCGGGTTCAGCGACATCGCCCGCGTGGTGGAACAGACGATGAATGAGACCGAAGACCGCCATCCCCACACCATCGAAGACGTCCTGGCCGTGGACACCCGGGCCCGCACCGTAGCCCGGCAGAAGCTCACCCACCAACTCGCACGCCCGTAATCTGGCGATTTGTGGCGATTGCATTTAAAATAACTAGACTGCAATCTATGGCTTTTTTGCTTTATCCCGCAACTTTCCTGCTGGCTCTACCCAGCTTTAGCGATTGGCCGATTTATTTGGCCTCCTTCCTCTTTGTTCTGGGAGTGCTGGTTTTCGTCCATGAGTTCGGACACTACGCCGTAGCCAAGTTCTTTGGCGTCCGGGTGGAGGTCTTCAGCCTGGGCTTCGGCAAGCGCCTGTGGGGCTTTCGCCGCGGCGATACGGACTACCGCATCAGCGCGCTGCCCCTGGGCGGCTACGTCAAGATGGCCGGCGAGAACCCGATGGAAGAGCACACCGGTGATCCCGGCGAGTTCACCAGCCATCCTCGCTGGCAGCGGTTCCTGATCGCGATTGCCGGGCCAGTGATGAACATCATCCTGGCAGTGGTCGTTTTGACCGGACTGTACATGGTGCACTACGAATTCCCCGTGTATTGGAAGAAGTCAGTGCCTGTGGCATGGGTGGACAAGAACTCTCCCGCGGAAGCAGCCGGCATTCGTCCCGGCGACCGGATCCTCAAGCTCGATGATCTGCAAGAGCCGACCTGGGAACAGATGGTCTACGCGATCAAGATGAATCCCAACCAGCACGTTGACGTGACGCTGCAGAGAGGGAACGAGATCGTAAAGACCACGATGGTTCCCAAGGCATCCGGACCCGACCAGGTGGGCTTTGCCGGGCTTGTTGCCGAAGGGCCCAACGAGGTCATTGCGGTCGAACCTGGGCACTCGGCGGAGAAGGCCGGGATTCAAGTGGGCGACCATATCCTGTCGGTCAATGGCACTCCGATGCGTTCTTATCTTGACTTGCCCGATCTGCTGCAACCGACGCAGAGCGCGCCCGTTGACATTGTTCTTTTGCGCGATGGCAAGCAGTCGACGGTCCGTGTGACGCCGGAACTCCGTGCTGCTCCCCCGGATACCGTGGAGAAATATCGCATCGGCGCCACTCTGACCGAAGCCATTCAAGTTGGCAAGCTGCCATTCGGCAAGGCTTTCAGCCGTTCGGTTGAGGAATGCAAAACTGGGTCTCGATTGATCTTCCAGTTGGTCGGGAAGATGTTAGAACGCAAGATCTCGATCCGCGCGATGAGCGGGCCGATTGGCATGACAAAAATGTCCGGCGAAGCGGCCAAGCAGGGCTTCTTGCCTCTCATGGGTCTGATGGCGCTGATCAGCCTTAACCTCGCGATCTTCAACCTTCTGCCCATTCCCATCCTCGACGGCGGGTTGATGCTGATGCTGGTAATCGAAGGCGTACTGCGCCGGGACATCAAGATCGAAATCAAGGAGCGCGTGTACCAGGCGGCCTTCGTCATGCTCTTGTTGTTCTTCGTGGTCGTGATCTACAACGACCTGGCCAAATCGTTCCACGGCTGATCGTTTTCCGCTCTATCTAAACCGCCGGCTTGAAGGCCGGCGGTTTTTGCTTTTGCTCACGACCATTTATCGTTTGTGGCACAGCCACTCTTGCCTGTGCGGAAACGTTCTTCTGAAGGAAACATGCACCGGCAAGAGTGCCGGTGTCACACCATCATGTCGGAATGTGGATGACGAGGTCCACCTGGATTGGTATCGGGGTGCCATCGCGCGTCGCCGGGTTGTACTTGAATTCACGAATCGCGGAGAGCAGCCTTTGCTGAATGGTTGAATCTACTTCTCCAGCCACGATCCGCGCCTCAGCCACTCGACCGTCGACGTCGATGGTAACTTCCACGACCACGTATTGCTCAAAATGTGGCGGAACGTCCGCAGCCGCAATAGTAGGAATCTCTCCTGCGGTCTGAACCGCGAGACGATAGTCGTTGGGAGAAAATCCGTAAACCTGGTGAAGCTTGAAGCTCATCATCATCCCTGCGGTTGCTTGTTTTGCGTGCTCACGGAGAACCTGGAGGGCCTTGCCGTCCGCGAATCCGGGTTGCAGGGGAAGCTCGTGCCTTGCCCTGCGACGCGCGCGCAACGGGCTAGGTGGAGACGTGGGGCTTACGTTGCTTGCCTGAAAAGACAGAGGCGTCGCGCCCGAGACTCTTTGTACTGCGTATTCTTTGGGCACGATTAGAACGATTGGGGCGTGCCGGGACTCAACAATCCAGCCCAGTGCAACGAGGTGTGCCAGAACCGAAATCAAAATGACGGACGGACGAGGAGCCGGGTTGGATGGAACGAATATCTGGCCTCGATCAAATACCCGGTTGTGATCTTTCATCGCATCACGCCCAGACTGAACCCACGGTCATTTTCTCGAAAGCATAGAGCCAATGCAATGGATCCCGTTCATGAGGGCGCCAGGCTTGTGTGGCACAGGCACCGGGGTCCCTGCCAGGCGCTTCGCCTGGCGGGGTGGAGGTACTCTTGCCCGTGCCGAATCGTCCTTCTGAAGGGAGCAAGCACCGGCAGGAGTGCCGGTGCACACCGGAGAGTCGCCTTCGAAATCGAGATACTGCAATGAGGAGACTGTTTTCGTCTAGCCCAGGTAGTTCAGGAAATACCTGGAATCACCCTTCTCGAATCCCGGGAAAACAGCCTGCAATTGCTTGCTGCCTAGATGCGTATAGACAGCTTCGCTCAGTACCTGGCGGAAGTCTGTAGTTACAGCCAGATCGCGGCCTTCGTAGAGATGCTCAGTCGCGAGCCCCGGCCAGCGGCCATAGACTCTGCCACCCTTGACCGGGCCGCCGAGCACGAACATGACGTTGGCGTGGCCGTGGTCGGTGCCGCGATTGCCGTTCTCGCGCGCGGTGCGCCCGAACTCCGACATGCTGACGATCACTGTGTTTTCGCCAAGATCGCCCAGATCGGTCCAGAACGCAGCGATGGCCTGAGAGAACTCGCGAGTGAGGTTGGCGATCTGGCCTTGCACGCTGCCTTCGTTCACGTGGTGGTCCCATCCGCCGATGTCGGCGAAAGCGACTTCCACGCCCAGGTTGGCTTTGATCAGCTGCGCTACCTGGCGCAGACTGTCACCAAAACGTCCGCGGGGATACTCGGCGCCGGCAACGGGCGTGTATTTCTCCGGATCGGCAGACTTCAACATCCTCACGGCTTCGAATGTTTCGTTGCCGGTGCCGTGCAGCACGGTGTCAACCGACTGCTCGTACATGGCTTCGAACGTATTGCTGGCCACGGATGCGCCGGGGCCCCGGCCGCCTACGGCAAACGCGCGGATGTCAGCCATAGCCACAGCGGGAACCGGGCCGGCCAGCGTACGCGGCAGTGCGCCGCCCATGGCCACGGCGCGGAAGGGCGAAGGCTGCGCCTCTTTCACGCCGGCGATGGCACGATTCAGCCAACCGTCTTCGGTGGACTTTACGCCAGGCGTGCCGGACTCCATATAGTCTTGCGCGTCAAAATGCGAGCGGGTGGTGTCCGGCGAACCGGCGGCGTGCACGATGGCCAGGTGCTTCTGGTCCCAGAGGGGCTTGAAAGCGGTCATCGAAGGATGCAGCCCGAAGAAGCCGTCCAGGTCGATCACGTTCTGCATAGGAATGGCGATCGACGGACGCATGCTGTAATACGCCCTTTCAGCAAAAGGCACTACAATGTTCAGGCCGTCCGCCGCGCCCCGCTGGAAGAGAACGACCAGGCGTTTGCCCGCCGCGCCGCCGGCGGCGGTATCCGCGGCGTACACCGCGCGCGTCAAAAAGCTGGGGATCACGCTAGTCCCTACAACAGCCAACGCGCCATTCTTCAGGAAAACTCTCCGTGTGATTGCCATTTGCAAGCTCCTTACTTCACTTCCACAACCTCGGGAGCGCAGCCGCCCTCGGCTGCGTTGCTTACCGTCAATCCCGCAGGCGAGGGCGCCTGCGCTCCAGCAAAATCCGTCACCGTCGTTGAAACTCCGGCGAACCCATAATCAACCCGGCTATAGCCCCGAAGTTGGGCGGTCGCCCTGGATCATCTAACCGCCTCTGTGCGACCTGTGGATCGGTGAGCTGCTTTTGGATCACAGCGTGGGTCTGGGGCGAAACATCGCCGGAGAGGATGCTGTTTTCAAGCACGGCCAGGGCCGAATCTGCATCCCGCGGCTGGGCGCCATGCAAGAGCGTTTGCGGATCCAGCGTGGTGCCCGGCAGTTTGCCGGTGCCGAGTTGCAACGCGAAGTTCATGCGCGAGAGCAGCGCCGCGGAATTCACCCAGGTCTCAGCCTTCATGGAGTAGCCCGTCGGCGGCTGCATGCCGTAGAGCGGCATGCCCATGCGGTTGAGGAACTGCACCAGCGGAACCGCGTTTTGTACTTCCACGCCCGACGCGCGCACCGAAGAGACCACGAACTCAAACGGCGTTTTCATCTTGGCGCGGTACGCGTCGGCGGCCCAGAACTCGGGCGCGTGGAACATGGTACGCAGCACTTCACGGATGTCGCCGTCTTTCTTTATGAAGGTGTCAGCCATGCGGTCAATCAGGCTTTGCGGCGGATTGTCCGACACAAAGCGCATGGCCAGTTTTTTGGAGATGAATCGCGCGGTGGAAGGATGGTGCGCCAGAATGTCCAGCATCTCCATGCCTTCGCTCTCGCCGTGATCGCCGATCTTGTGGCCGAGGACGTACTTTTTGCCCGGCTCGTGAGCGCGGTCGTTGTACTTGAAACTGCCGCCGCGTTGCGGCTGGTCAATGCTCCATCCGGTGAGGACCTTCGCCAGTTCCGTGACGTCTTTCTGCGTATAACCGCCGTCAACGCCCAGAGTATGCAGTTCCATGATCTCGCGCGCGTAGTTTTCGTTCAGGCCGCTGTTCCGGTTGTTGCCCGGAGGGCGGGGCGGCACTTGATAAATCATGCCGAACGGACCGCGGCGATACTGCGGCCGGCGGCGGCCCGCGGGGCCGTACTTCGCAAGGTCAGAGTTAGGACCCACGCTCTGCCAGTTGTCCAGGTAGAACAACATTGCCGGGCTCTTGGCTGTGGCCACCAGAAGATCTTTGAACTTGCCCAGCGCATGCGGACGAATCACGTCGCGCTCGTAGGCAGTGATCATGTAGCGATCAGGACCCTTGCCGATGAACACATTGAAGTGGTTGTACCAGAAGTCGGTCATCACTTCGTCCAGCTGGCGTTCGCTGTAGATCGCGCGCAGCAATTTGGCCGACGTCAGTTCGCCACCGACCACGACCTGCGGGTTGATGATGGCCATGATGGTCTCAACCTGGTCCGGTTTCATACCGTCGGTGAGCCGCTGGGCCCGCTCGCCGCGGTAGTTACGGAGCAAATCCATGCGCTCCTGCGGGTTCATGCTGAGGATGGTCTTGTAACGCTGCTCGGGCGGTTGTTGCAGCAACTGGTCCGACGCCAGATCGGCGAACATGGCGTCTTCACGACGTTTCGCCCCTGGCTGGTTTTGAGATTGTGTAGGGGCGGGCTGGGACTGGGCCGGAGCAGGCTGGGCCGGCTTGGCGCCCAGGTCGGCGTACATGTCAACTTCACGCTTCTTCTGGATTTTCTGGCGATCTTCAGGAGAGAGCATGGAGGCGTCGTCGTTGGCTGGCTGGACTTTCATGTCCGCTTCCAGAGCCTTGTCGGGGGCGGTGTTGTTGGTCGTGTTCGCGTTGTCGGCGGCCTTGGCGGCTTTGTTTTCCTGGCGTTGCTGCAACTGGTCCAGACGCGCTTCGTAGATGGCGCGTTTGGCCGGATCGGAGGGTAGAGACTTGCGCCCGTTCTCGATGGCCTTGACCACTTGCGGGGTCGGGAAGTTGTCCACCATTTCCCGGGTGCTCATGCGCAATGTGCGGAAAGGTGCGAGCCGCGCTTCAGTGGCACCGTCGTCGATCTGGTCAGGGTGGAGCTGCTGATCGAACCACTTGTCCAGGCCCATGGCGCGAACGCGTTCCACGTCGCCTGGACGAACACCGAAGGTGAAGCGGTTCAGCGCGTGAAGAATGCGCTTGTCATCGTCCATCTGGGCAAGTGCTGGGTCAGCAGTCTGGTTCTTGGATTTGGATTTCTTGTCGCCGGCAACCACTAGAACAGCGGAGAGGGTGAGGAGAAGGCCCAGCAAAACCACAATGCGACGCAAGGCGGGCATAAGCGCTCCAGAGTGCTCTGTCTTCAAAGGAATACTAACCCCAAACGGAGTAAAAGTTGCAGGGCAGACGTTCATCCCGGCGAGCCGGGATGAATCCTTGCCTAACAAACGGTCCACTACCGAGTTTACGACAAGCTGACCCGGCCGCGGTGAGCCCGGTGGGTCAGCTCGGAGACCAGGTGGTCGATGTCCGGGGGCGAGATGTCGCAGGGTACGCTGGGATCGAGGAACGGTTTACGGGCTTTTTCCGCGGCCGAGGCCCAGGGACGCGGCGGAGCCATGGTGACGGCGGCATCGCGGCGCAGCTGCACCAGCAGCGAGTGGACCACTTCGGCATCGAGCTTGGAAGGCGCAAGCCAGCTCAACTGCGCCGCGGTCTCGCCGAGCGAATGGCGCTTGCGGTAGGGGCGGTCGCTGAGCATGGCGTCAAAGGTGTCGGCCACAGCTACCAGGCGGACCTGGAGGGAGACCTCGTCATTCCGCAAGCGATCGGGGTACCCGGAGCCGTCGGCGCGTTCATGGTGGGAACGCACCACCTCCGGCACATGCGGCCAGGGAAACTGCGCCGTGGATACAATCTGGTGTCCGAGGACGGTATGGTCAGCCATCTCCTGGAATTCGCCGGGCTCGAGCGCGCCTGGTTTGGTGAAAAGACGCTTGTCCACGGTGACCTTGCCGATATCGTGCAGAAAACCGGCAGCACGAATTTCGCCGACCTCACCCGGGCTCATGCCCAGCGCATCCGCCATGCCCGCGGCGTAACGTCCCACGCGGAGCGAATGGCCTTGCATCTGCACGCTCTTTACGTCGATGGTGGCTGCAAACGCGGCGAGAGCTTCGTCCCAGAAAGAATGGACGGAAGCAATCAGCTTTAAATTCTCCGCTGTGCGCTCTTCGAGCGAGAGCATGAGCTGGTGATTGTGGATCGCCAGGCCAATGAAGGGCGCCAGGTCGCCGATCTGCTTCAGAATCTCGGCTGTGTATTCGGCGCCGCCTTCTCGCTCCCCCAGCAAAAGTGCGCCAATCAGTTTGCCGCGGACTTTCAATGGCGCCACGCAGCGGAACCACACGCTGGAGATGTTTCCGGTCGAGCTCAGAAAAACGTCGGAACGCTCGCCGGAGATACGTTGCGGACCGGGCACGTTGGTGAGCGCGTGCACGTGCTTCGGCTGAAGTGGAAAGACCGCGGTCTGGGGAAAAATGACGAAGCCGTCGGCGGCGATGGAACTGAGCATGGCCGGCTTGTCGTGGAAGCGGAACAGCGCGGCTGAGCTCGCCCGCACCGCGGCTTTCACCACTTCCAGAGCCGCGCCCGCCGTATGGACAAGATCTCTCTCGCCCGTCAGCACGGGGCCCAGTTCGGCCAGGACCTGGGAAGCTAGCAACGGCGGCCGGCTGCTGATAAATGGGTCGGCCAAGTTGTTGTATGAGGCGCGAACTCCAGAGCAAGTTCAGAGTAACAACTTAGGGAACTCTAAGAAAGCCCTAAGTACCGCGTTGGTAAATAGCAGCTGCGGCTGTGTTTCTCGCTCTTCTTTTCACAACACGCTACGAATCCCTTTACGCTCTGCGTCCCACGAAGAGTGTTGAGAATTTCACACAGGCAAAGCTCGTCAGCAAGGCGAGAGCAACCCACTGTCCGCCGAACTTCAGTGTTGATTGACCCAGGGACTGAAGCGCTGTTCCCCAAGCCGCGGGGAGCGAGGAGGCAGCTCCGCGGCTCAACTGCACTATGGTCATGACGAGGACCACACCCAGGACTGCACCGGCAACTACAAGGCCGGGCAAAGCGCGTTTCCACGGAAAGGGAATGGGCGGAGGCGCTTCGGCCTCGCGTCGTACGACTTCCATGACAGCAGCGGCGAAGCCCGAGGAAGGCAGGATCTCCGTCTCCGACAGAATACGATCGAGATCATCGTCTTTCGGATCGTCTTTCATCACCATCATCATCATGATCAAGCCTCTCTAAGTTCGCGCGCAACCAGCCGCGCTTGAAGTTTGCCACGCAGGATTTCCCGTCCCCGAAAGAGCCGGGATTTCATCGTGCCCTCGCTCAACCCCAGGCTGCGGGCAGCGGCAGAAAGGTCCATTTCGTGAAAGTAGAAGAGCAAAACCGCGTCGCGATACTTGGGTGGAAGCGCAGCTACCGCATTGCGCACCGCCCGGTCGCGATCTTCAGCGTCCAGCCCGCCGTCTTGCGGGCGAGGATCGCGAGGCTCTGCCACATCGTCGAGAGGCACGGTCCGCAACGGGATGCGCCGCAACTGGGAGCGGTAGAGGTTGATGGCCACGGCGAACATCCAGCTTGAAAAGGGCGAGTCGCTATGCCAACGCTCGAGTTTACGGTAGACGCGCAGAAAGGCCTCCTGGGCCATCTCCTCGGCGCGGCCACGGTCGCGGCAGAACCGGTAGGCCAGGCTTACCAGCGGCCCCTGCCAGCGGCGAACGATCCCCTCGAATGCGGAGGCGTCGCCGGCCAGAACTTTCGCGACATCGGCTTGGTCTTCGCTGGCGCTCATGCTTTTATTCTTTTGAGTACGACTGGCCCGGTCTGTCTAAGGTTCCATTATTTTTGGGTGGGGCAGTTAAAAAAAGGAACCGGACCGTTTTCATGCCTGTCTTACCGGATGCAGCGGCAAACCGCGCAGAGGAGATTGATCTATGGCTGGTGTCGTGGCTCTGTTAATTCCCGTGGTCGCGATAGTCTGTGTTTTCACATTCATTTCCATCGCTGCGTGGTCGGACGCCCGGCGCAAAGAGAGAGAAGCCTACTACAAAAGCGAAACCCTCAAGAAGATTGCCGAGGCGCCCGGGACGGGGGGCCAAACCGCGCTTGAGTACTTGCGGGAAGAAGAGAGAAGTAGTCATCGCCGTCGTGAGCAGCAAGCCAGCGAAGGACGCAAGCTGGGCGGGCTAGTGTTGATTGCGGTTGGCGTCGGCCTTATGCTTCTCCTCTGGGGCGTCGCCGACCAAGATGCCAAGGGAGTCTACCTGGTCGGCGCCATCCCATTTCTCATCGGCGTCGCGCTGCTGGTCTATTCCTACATGCTCGTGCCGAAAGCGAACGACTAAAAGTGTTCTCTTAGGTCCGCGAACTTCTCCACCTGCAGCAGTCGCAAGCCGTCAGGCGGAGGGTTGACTGTCTCGTGTTCCAGAACCCAGGTGTTATCGTGGGGCACGAACACCGCGTTGATGCCGGCGGCGAGCGCGGGGTTGATATCGGACTTGGGGCTGTTGCCGACCATCCAGGTAACTCCCGGCTCCAGCGCATACTTGCCTACGACTCCTTGATAGGTCACGGCATTCTTCTCCGCCACGATCTCTACCGCGGCAAAATATTCCTTGAGCCCTGAACGTTCAACCTTGCCTGACTGCTCGGTGAAGTTGCCTTTGGTCATCAGGATCAGGTGATGCCCGTGGCGGCCGAGATGGCCCAGCGTCTCTACGACTCCAGCAATCAGTTCGAGCGGGCGCGTGGCAACGTGATGGGCGAAGCCCCACACGAACTCGTGCAATTCCGGTGTGACCGGGCGGTCGGCCAGCCGTTCGAAGGTGATGACCAGGGAATGGGCAAAGCTGTGCGCGCCGTACCCGCGCTCCAGGATGGTCTCGCGCTCTACTTGATTGAGAAACAGCCGCACCTCCTGCGGCGGCATCTCCTGGTGGTTCAGCAGGCGCATGAAATCGGCGATTGCCTGTTCGAAATAAATGTTGTTCTCCCAAAGCGTGTCGTCAGCGTCGATGAGAAGCGCTTGCGGGGGGATTTGGGACATGATCTTCGTATGATAAAGGACGTTGCAGAACGTTACCGCGGATTGACGCGGAGGCCCATTCCTCGTAGTTAGCAGGTCTAGCCCATGTTACTTCCGCGTTCCATCCACCTAAATCCGCGGTAGCAGGTTTGTTACAATTTTCTGAATGAAGTCAAGACATCTCTTTTGGGTTCTTCTCCCCGCTGTTTGTCTCGCTGGCGCCAGTCTGTACGGCCAGGCGGGACGTCGGGCGGCGCCGCCACCGAAGAAGGTGGACCAATGCATCCTCCATGAGCCGATCCACGGCAGCCTGACTGGGCAAGTGGCTAAGTTCCAGATGGTCTCCATGCCCTTCAGCGTGGCCGGGCTGAACGCCCAGGAACAAAAAATGGTTTACAAGCTGGTGGAGGCGTCGCGATACCTTGACGACATCTACTGGCGGCAGAACGATCCCAAGGGTCTGGAATTCTACAAGCGCTTGGCCGGCTGCAATACCGTCATGGCGCAGAAGCTCCGCCGCTATCTGATGATCAACGGCGGACGCTGGGATCTGCTTGAAGAAAATAAGCCGTTCGTGGGCATGGATTCGTTCCCGCCGGGCCGCGCGCTCTACCCTGCGGGCTTGACGCGGCAGGAGATTGAGGCCTACGTAGCGAAACATCCTGAGAAGAAAGATAAGATTTACAGCCCGCACACGGTGATCAAGCGCCAGGGCGAAGAGCTGGTGGCTGTGCCGTATCACGTGGAGTACGCGCAATGGCTCAAGCCGGCCGCGGCGGCGCTTCGCGAAGCTGCAGCCCTCAGTTCGGACCCAGCTTTCGCCAATTTTCTTCGCCTGCGCGCCGATGCTCTGCTCACCGACGACTACTACAAGAGCGACCTGGCCTGGCTTGATCTTCAGAACCCCAAGTTCGACATTATTTTTGCTCCCTACGAGACTTACCTCGACGATGTGCTGGGCGTGAAGACTTCCTATGGTGCGGCGGTGATGGTCCGCAATGAGAAGGAGAGCGCCAGCCTGGCCACGTTCATGAAATACGTTCCTGAAATCCAGGCAGGGCTGCCGCTCGCACCCGAAGACAAGCCGTCGCTCGAGGGCAAGAGCACGCCCATGGAAGTGATGGACACGCCGTTCCGGGGCGGCGATCTGCGCCATGGCTATCAGGCCGTGGCGGACAATCTGCCCAATGATCCGCGGATCCACGAGGAGAAGGGCACCAAGAAGATCTTCTTCAAGAACTATATGGACGCGCGCGTGAACTACGTGGTGCTGCCCATCGGCAAGCTGCTGCTGCGTGAAGACCAGGCAGCGCGCGCTTCCATGGACGGATATATGGCCGCGGTGCTGATGCATGAGATCTCGCACGGGCTGGGCCCCGCCTATGCTCGCACCGGCGCCGGCAAGGCTGACATCCGCGCTTCTCTGGGGCCGATTTATGCCGGAGTGGAAGAAGCCAAGGCTGATGTGGTCGGCCTCTACGGGTTGCAGTGGCTGATGGACAAAGGTGTGGTCCCGAAGGAAAGCGCCGCCGAGATTTACTCGTCGTACGTAGCGGGGATTTTCCGCACCGTGCGCTTCGGCGTGGCTGAGGCTCATGGCCGGGCGGAAATGATGGAATTCAATTATCTCGCCGAGCAGGGCGCCATCACTCGCGACCCCAAGACTGGGCGCTATGTGATCGATTACGACAAGATGCCAGGCGCGATCGCGGCGCTGGCCAAGGAACTGCTGGAGATCGAGGCCACCGGCGATCGTAACCGCGCCGAGCAATGGTTCAAGAAGTACGAATCCATGCCGGCTGAGCTAAAATCAATGCTAGCAAACGCCAAAGATGTGCCCGTGGATGTGGATCCAGTCAGCGCATTCGGAGAACAGGTTCAGTGACAAAACAGGCGGAAAAAAGTGGGTCGGAACGCCGCCGCTTCGAGCGGGTGGACATCGCCGCCGAAGCCCAGGTGATGGTGTTTGACGTAAAGGGCCGCAAGGCCGGAGTGCTGCGCCAACTGGCGCGTGGCGGCTTCATGATGGAACCGGAGAAGGACTACAGCAAAGACAACAAGATCTACAATTTCACCATCACGGAGCCGCGCGAAGGCATCAGCGTAACCGTGAACGCGCGTGCCCGCTCGGCCGGGGAAGACTACGCCGGCTTTGAGTTCGTGGACCTCAACCCGGACGCGGCGGTCGATATCGGCCTGATCATCGGCGCGTATTACGACCACAAGAAAGAGTGAACGTCGCAGCGGTTGCGCAGATCATTGATGGTGACCATGCAACCCTCTGATCGCCTCAGCCCGAAGGGCGTAATAGCCTAGCCCACCCGCGCCAGCGGTGGGTGGTCGTTGTTGGGATTTTTCGAGCGCCAGAGGCGCGACACCTAACCGAAAATTAATTTCGGATCGTATTCCACACCGTGTTTGTCTAAGAGCGCCTTGAATTCCTTCTCAAAGCTTCTGCGCCGATGGTGCTCTTCCTGATTGTCAATGTACTTGATAACAGCAGTCACATTCGAGGAACTCACGCTGAACGCGCCGTAACCCTTTTGCCATGCGAACCGGCTTCCGTGCTCGCCCATCCACTTTGAGGAATTAGCTTTGATCACCGATATCGCATGGGCCAGCGTGATGGTTGGCGGCAAGCGGAAGAGAGCATGGACATGATCTTTCATGCCGCCGATGGCAAATGCCAGCATGTCGTAGTGTCTGCAAATGCCTGCCATGTACGCCCATAGCTTCCGTTGCAGAAGGCTTCGCAATCAGCTTCTCCCGGTCCTTCGTGCTGAAAACCAAATGGATATGATTCTGAGCGTAACTGTGAGACATGTGTCGCGCCTCCGGCGCTCGGGGATTCTATCTCACCAACCCACCGCTTACGCGGGTGGGCTAGACTGTCACGCGCCTTCGGCGCTGATGGGACCAGTCCGCAGCCCTGACCCAAGATAGTGAGTATTTACTGCAAATAGGAGTTGCAGTCTCGCTAAATCCCAACCCGCCATCCGCTGATTTATAATTTCAGGTTGCTCAAACCCTGCCGTTCACCTGAGCGAAAAGGAATCCATGGCGACCGACGTACTCATGCCCCAGATGGGCGAATCGATTTTTGAAGGGACCATCACCAAGTGGCTGAAGAAGCCCGGAGACAAAGTCCAGCGCGACGAGCCGCTATTTGAAATCTCCACCGATAAAGTGGACGCCGAAATCCCCGCCCCGGCCGCCGGCGTCCTCAAAGAGATCAAAGTTCCGGAAGGCTCGACCGTCCAGGTGAACACGGTGGTGGGCGTGATCGACGCCGAAGGCAGCGCGGTGGCGTCAGCGCCCCAGCCTGCGAAGGCGGCGCCAGCCCCGGCGAAATCAGTGCCCCAAGCCAACGGGGTATCCACACCTTCGCCTGCGGCGCCTTCCAAAGCGGCCCCAACGCAAGCGGCTGCCAGCACCGGAGGTAACGGCGGGGGAGCGGCGCCGGGCGGTCCCGGCGTTGATGTGGTCATGCCGCAGATGGGGGAATCCATCTTCGAAGGCACCATCACTAAGTGGCTGAAGAAAGTCGGCGACAAAGTCCAGCGCGACGAACCGCTATTTGAAATCTCCACCGATAAAGTGGACGCAGAAATCCCGGCGCCGGCTGCAGGAGTCTTGAGCGAGATCAAGGTTAAAGAAGGAACCACGGTGCAAGTGAATACTGTGGTGGCTGTGATTGGGGGAGCAGGCGCTCCCGCGCAGGCCGCTGCTCCGGCAAAGACCGCTGCGCCCGCGCCCAGGCCGGCCCCACAACCGGTTACCGCCTCCGCTCCTCCGCCTCCGCGACCGTCCCCGGGACCGCAAGCGGTGCCGCGTCCTTCTGCCCCGCAGGCAGGCGAGCGCGTACGCTCATCACCGCTGGTGCGGCGCATCGCTCGCGAGCATAACGTGGATCTCGCTGCGGTGGCAGGTACCGGTCTGGGAGGGCGCATCAGCAAGAGCGACATTTTGAGTTTCGTCGAGCAGCATGGCCCCGGCACGGCAGCGCCGAGCCGGCAGGCGATCGCGCCGGCTGTGCCGCAGCCCGTGCGGCCGGCGCCATCCGTCCAGCCCGCCCAACGCGCGGCTGCCCAGCCCGTTCCTGCCGTGACCGAGCTACCGGGCGAGCTGGTGCCCATGACGCCGATGCGCAAGAAGATTGCCGAGCGCATGGTGGAGTCGCGGCGGACCAGCGCCCACGTGCACACCATCTTCAAGGTGGATATGACGCGCATCGTCAAGCTGCGCGAGAGTCTCCGCAAGGGATGGGAAGCCCGCCACGGCGTCAAGCTGACGTTCATGCCATTCATCGCCAAGGCCCTGATGCATGGCATCCGCACCAAGCCTATCGTAAACGCATCGGTGATCGGCGACTCCATCCAGTACCACAAGAACATCAACATTGGGATCGCTGTGGCGCTGGAGTGGGGCCTGATCGTTCCTGTGGTCAAGGGCGCGGAGAACCTGAGCTTTGTCGGCTTGCAGCGCAGCATCACGGACCTGGGCGAGCGCGCCCGCGCCAAAAAACTGGTGCCGGACGAGGTTCAAGGCGGCACCATCACCATCACCAATCCGGGAATTTTTGGACCGCAGTTTGGTACGCCGATCATCCTGCAACCGCAGCTGGCGATTCTGGGCATGGGCGGCATCTTCAAAGAACCTGTTGTTATCACAGACCAGGATGGAAACGACTCCATCGCCGTGCGTCACATTATCCGCCTGGTGCTGGGCTACGACCACCGCGTCATCGACGGCGCCGATGCCGATCAGTTCATGGTCGCGGTGCGGGATTATTTGGAAGACTTTGACGAAGATATTGGGTAGATCCTTCGGCGCGCGCCGGGCGGCGCTCCGCTCAGGATTTCGGCTGGAGGCTCCCGCTGGCGCTCACGCCTCCAGGACGCCTCAACTTTAGCGAAGATATTGGGTAAATGCTTCGGGTCGCACGATTTACCGCCCTTCGTACAGGATTTTGACTGAGCAGTCGCTCGCCGCCGCGTCCATCATCGCGTGGTGGTCATTGGTGCCTTTCTAGCCACTTCTTCATCGGCCGGTTATGGCCTGGAGGCCTCTGTGTCACGAAAGATTGAATCCACCGCGGTCCTTGCATCTGGCCGGCAATGCTCGCCGGCGCATCCAATTTCAGCAGCTATGAATTTGCTGAAGGCAGTTTGCGCGTGCGGAGTCCTTATCGCCCTTGCCGGCTGCAGCGACGGCCATACAACCGCCTCTGTGCCCACGCCCACACCCACCCCCAGCGTGACGATCTCGCCCGGTTCGGCGACCGTGGCTTTGAACACATCGCAGGCATTCAATGCGACGGGTCCCAACGGCGCCCCGGTGGCAGTGAACTGGAACTTGAGCGCTGCCATCGGTACCCTTCAGGTCAACGGAAGCACTGCCACCTTCATCGCCCCCACTTCGTTTCCTTCCCCGCACTCTGTGACCGTGACCGCTACCTTGCAATCGGACGCCAGCAAGATCGGGGCCTCTGGGATAAACATCGTCTTTCCCAACGACAACCACGTGCAGCAAACCGTGCCGGTCAAGATGGGCACCAGCGGCGGCAACGTCACTGACACCAATGCCAACCTATGCTGCTCGGGCACGTTGGGCGCGCTGATCACACGTGGGGGAGTCACCTTCATCGTAAGCAGCAACCACGTCCTGGCTAAATCCGACAATGGCACCGCCAAGACAACTGATATCATTAGCCAGCCTGGGCTGGTGGACAACAACTGCGCCCCCGGCGCGAACACAGTGGCCCACTTCAGTGCGGCGGCGGCCCTGAAGCCGCTCAACGGGACGAACGGCCCCGCACCCAGCAACGTAGACGCGGCCATCGCCCAGATTGTCCCCGGCACGGTTGATACCAGCGGCAGCATCCTGGACCTGGGGGCCGCCGGCGCAGGCAGCATCGCTGCGGCGCCGCCCTCGAGCACGCTGGCCGTACCATCGACGGTGTTGGCAAACGGGGAAGGAGTGGCCAAGAGCGGCCGCAGCACCGGTCTGACGTGCTCCACGCTGCAAGCCATCAATGTAACCGTGTCGGTGGACTACTTCGTAGCCTGCGGCGGCGCCAAGTCTTTTACGGCCACGTTCAGCAACCAGGTGATCGTCAACGGTGGCAGCTTCAGTGCGGCGGGCGACTCGGGTGCCCTGGTGGTGACGTCGGACACGGCGCGTCCAGTGGGGTTGCTCTTCGGCGGAAACAGCACCAGCACATCCGCTCACCCCCTCGCGGACGTCATTACGGCGTTCACTGACGCCTCAGGAACACCGGCCTTCGTTGGCGGCGCCGACCACACGGTGAGCTGCGATCCTACGGCCGTGGCTCCAGGCGCCAGCCAGGGCCCGGGAGGTTTCGCGGCGATTTCCCAATCCGAACAACAACGCGCGGCCGCGGCGCGGCAAAAACACGCCGCCCGGCTGATGCAGGATCCGGTTGTAGCTTCAGTTGAGGCGGGAGTCAGTGAAGACAGCCGGGCTGAAGGTGCAGTGGTAATCACCCTTTCCCAAACGCCGCACACAGCGATTCCAAAAGTACTGGATGGAGTCCGCACGCGCGTGGTCTCCCCTCCCGGAGGACGCATGCCCGTGCTAAGCCTGGCCGACCTGGATCAGGCGACCGCGGTGAAGGAGAACCACGCTGATCTCATGACGCAGCCCGGCGTCCAGGGCATAGGTGTAGGCCGGAGCAGTGACAACCCCGCGGAACCGGCCATCGTCATTTACGTGCTGGCAGGCCAGGCACATCCGCCGATCCCTGCTGTACTGGACGGCGTTCGCACCAAAGTCATCGAGGGCGATCGCTTCAGGGCGTTTGGCTGGGGGAAAGAGACAATGCCGGCGACCAAGTGCACGAAGAAAAAGTAGGGCAGCGCCCACAGCGCCATCCGTAGAGACGTGGCATTGCCACGTCTCACCGCCACCTCCTTCCATGCCGTGGCTGTTCCGAAACAATGTCGACAGGTTGAGAATGAGACGCGGCTATGCCGCGCCTCTACGTTCAGATCTTTCCACCGGCGATGAGGGCCGGATTCATTTGCGACGATCCGCGCTACGCAATTCCCAGTTCTCTCGCCGCCAACGCCGCCAAGCCCGGCATCTGGCTCAGCGTCGCCACTTGGACGTTCTGCCGCTCCAAGGTCTCGAAGGCAAAGCCGATCGATGGGTCCTCGCGCTCGAGCCCGTCATCCACGACCGCTGTGAGCTGGGCCTGCTTGTTTTCTTTCTTTCGAATGCCTTCGGCCAATTGGGGAATGCTGAAGGCCAGGACTTTGGCGGCGTTCACCGCGTTGGCATCCGCCGGCAGGGCCAGAGCATGGAACATCTTTACGGTGCCGTTGGCAAGAGGACTGTAGCCGCAATCGATTTTGAGTGGATCGCCAGGGCGCGTGTAATCCGCGGCTTTGATCTCTTTCGTCATGAGCAGCCAGGCCCCGCTCGTCTCAAATTCCTGGCGCATGCGGGCCAGGATTGTCTGGCGCGCGCTGGTTTCGCGAGGCGCGCCGCGACGCCCGGCTTCGAGATACATCTTGGCCAGTGCGTCGGCTTCCTCTGCCGGCGACTGCGCTAAGCATGCCTTGAAATCCGAAGCCTGCAGGGAGTTCGAAAACGAGTCTTGAATCTTGCGCAGGATTTGATCACGCCCGCCGTTCGAGTCGAGCAATTGAGTGCGCAGGTCGCTCTCGAGCGATTCCAGCAGATCTGTGTCGGCCTGAGGGTCGAGACACTTCGCGCGCGACCAGTCACGAGTGAAGCGCAGTTCCGCGCGTCCGGATTCAGGCAGCAATACCAGGCCCACGTTGACGAACTCGTTCTTCACCGCATCGGGCACGTAGCGGAGAAGGAAGAAACTGCATTTGTGTTGTTCGATCATCGTTGCACCATTAGCTCGCATGTCCCGCCGCGGCCGCTGAACTCCGTTCTTCGGCAGCCCACGCCGGAAAAGGTTTACGCGAGGAGTCGCGGAACGCGGCGATCAGCTCACGCACTCTGCCGCGCCGTCCCACGATCGCCGCCGCCAGGTTGCCCAACGCCTGCCAGTCATGGCCGGTCCATTCTGGAGGAATGTCGCCGGCAATCTCCTCGACTATTTCCGGATCAAAACTCTCCACGCGCTCCAGCCAGGGTGAAAAGCTGTCCCATCCGCGGATTTGCTCATAGACACAATTGCGAGCGTAAACGCCGCGCAGCGGGGAGTCGGGAAAGTTCCAATCGCCGGCGTTAAAACAGTAGCCCTGGTCAATGAAGCTTACGTTGTATTTGAGCTCCCGCGGTTTCTTCCAGAACACGGCCTGGCGTCCATTGGAATTGCCCAGCCATTTGTCGACCACCAACATGCCGGCGAAAGCCTGCAGGTTCTTAACTTTGTGCATCAGGTTGTCAGGAAGGTAATCGAAGATGTGGGTCTCGGCGGGATCACAGACGTAGCGCGCGCCGAACTGGAGTCCTGCGGCGCAGGGCATGGGATCGAGCCCGCACTCGATGCGCAGCTCGGGCGTATTGGCGATGAGCCAAGCGCCAACTTCGACGACCTCCGTTACAGGCACCGGCAAGCCGATGCGCTCGGCCAGGCGCGTGGCCAGCATCTCGTTGGCCAATACGCGAAGGTGCTGCGGGTTGTTCTGAAATTTGACGACGTAGAAGTGACCGTCGTGGGCGCGCATCAAGTGGGCTTGCGCTCCACCGCGCATGCGCCGCACGTGCTGGACGGCCTCGGTGGGCATAGGCGGTCAATTGTACAGGTGGATTGCTGGATTGCAGCACGATGAGCGAACGCACGGTTAGAATAAGCGGGCCAATGGCGCTGGGATCTGAGCGGGTCCCAGCATGTAGGAGGAACCGGGAAGATGCTGGTGCGTAACGTCAAAGGTTGTATTGCGATCCTGCTGCTGATTACGTTTTGGTTTTCTCCCATTGCCGGGCGTGCCGACGTCATGGCGGCGGGTTCCCGGAAACCGGCGCCTGCCTTTTCGCTGGCGGACAGCGGCGGCGCCACCGTGAGCCTGTCGCAATTCAAGGGCAGAGTTGTTCTGCTCAACTTCTGGGCAACTTGGTGTCATGGCTGCCAGGAAGAGATCCCCTGGTACATCGAATTTGCGGGCAAGTACAAGGACAAAGGATTGGTCGTGATCGGGGTGTCCTTGGATGATGACGGCTGGAAATCTGTAAAGCCGTTCATGCAAGCGAAAAAGATGAACTATCCGGTCGTCGTCGGGAATCAGGAGCTTATGGACCGCTATAGCGGCTATGGCATGCCAGTTAGTGTGCTGATTGACCGTGACGGCAGGATCGCCGATTCCCACTCCGGCGTGGTGGATAAAAACGGATGGGAGCGGGAGATACAGCAGTTGCTGGGCGAATCGTCAAAACAGGTGCCGAAGTAAACCCTGAAGAGATATCACGGTGCTTTCTAGTTTGCGCCGTGGCTCCCGGGTTCAGTCGCGTCGGCTGGCAGGGGATCGTATGTCCGGATGAACTCCTCCACGCTGTCCACGTACACGTCAGCGAAGTCCACGACGTAGCGGCGCGTCAGGATGAGCGATTGGGCGTCCTCCAGGCTCCAGCCCAGAGCGCGCAATAAGGCCAAAGTCATCATGGGCGCGCGATGCACCCCGGCGGCGCAATGGATATAGACTTTTCCTTCGGGATCCTCGAGTGCTTCCCGGGCAAATTCCACGCCGGTAGCGAACAGTTGCGGTGGCTTGGGCTGGAAGTCGTCGTCGGTGGGATTATGGAGCACAGTGACGGGGTAAGGCGCGGCGAGAGGCCGGTCGTCAAACTCAATTTGCATGTTGATGATATGGGTTACGCCCATACGGACCAGTTCAGCCATGTTCTGGTCATTCCATATCCCGCCGCCTACCGCAATGCGATCCGTCACCCAGGTGATGTCCATAGACTCGACTCTTAGATGCTAACAGAAGGAACGGCAAGATCGGGTGATCGGGTGATCTGGTGATCGGGTGATCCGTACCAGGATGGGACCTAGGCTCGCTATTTCCGCTTTGGGTTTCGATCACCCGATCACCCGATCACGGCGATCACCCGATCTCCTCGCACCGATCCAAGCTGTTCCCGGCTTACAATATGTGCATCCCATGTAGGTTTGGAGGGGAAAGATGGACGTTCCAGCACTCGTAGGTTCCCGGCGCAATGAAGACATTGCCCTGGATCTGATGAAATTCATTGCCGTGACCACGGCGTACGGCAAGGTCAGCGCCGGAGGCGCAGGTTTCCAGGCGGGCGCGGAGAGCAAAGCTGAGGACTATGCCGCCCACCTACTGGAGTTGTATACTCGCTGCCTGAATACCGTCAACGGTAAGAAATAGCACGGCCCCGGTTTGCGCTCCGGTGGAGTTGTTTAGGATAATTTGAGTAGTCATTCCGAGGCTTCTCGTCCGTTGTGAACCTGCCGAACTACATTACGCTCTCGCGTATTGCAGCCATCCCGCTGATCGTGTGGATCCTTACCACCTCCCGTTTCAGCGTCCGGCAGCTCACTTTGCGTGTGCTTCTGGCCGCCGGAATCTTCATTCTGGCTGCCATTACCGATGGCCTGGACGGCTACCTGGCCCGCCGCCGCGGTCAGATCACCACCATGGGCATGCTGCTCGATCCGCTGGCCGACAAGTTGATGATCGCCGCGCTCTACATTGCGCTGGTCAGCCTGATCCCCTCGATTGTCAGCGTCTGGGTAGTGATTGTGATCGTGGGGCGCGAGTTCCTGATTTCCGGCTTGCGTTCCATCGCTGCCTCGGAAGGCTTCACCATTGAGGCCAGTGAGCTGGGCAAGCTGAAGATGGTGGTACAGATTGTGAGCGTGGTGGCCGCCATCCTGGCGCTGCGCTGGAACGAGTGGGTTTTCTTCGGACGTTTCGTTATTGGCGTGCGTCTGATCGCCGTCATGGCCATCTGGTTCATGGTGGCGGTTTCGGTGATTTCGGCGGTGGATTACTTCTGGGGCTTCTGGAAGAAGATTGATAAGCGCGTCGAACGTCGGCGGCGGCGTCCATTTATTCTCAGCCGGCGAAAGAAACGTCCTCAGCCGGCTGCCCCAACGCCCGATGCCACCACTGGCGGTCCTGCACCGGCGGACGGCGGCTTTACTCCAGCTACGCCGGCACCCCGGCGATAATCGCCTGCATCTTTTTTCCACGATTTGCCGGCAACTGCCGAAGCTCACCTCTACCTGACGTGCGCTCCAGCCTCCACCGGCAGCACATCGCAGAACCAGAATCCGTCTCGCTGCACGCGCTCGCCGCTCACCACAGCGATCTCACGATCGAACATGGGCCCGGCGTAGACAACGGAATGGAATTCTCCGTTCTCGCCGCAAGGGTCAACTTGCGGGGGCAGGTCGGCCAGCAGTTCCCGGTCAAAATCGCGCCCCGCAAACTCTGGAGCAAGTTTCGCGGGATCCACGCAAACCAGCTTGGCGCGCAAGCCGCCTTCGATCATTTCCTGCGCCAGTTGGCGGGTCGGACGTTTCCAGAGCGGGAAGAGCGGCTGGAGACCCGTACCTTGGAGTTGGCGCTCGCGATAGGTGCGAATGTCCTCAAGAAAAAGATCTCCGAAAGCAACGGCGGTCACACCTTGGGCAACCGCTTGGCGGCAGACTCCGGCCATGATTCGCTCGTAGTCGGTGTTGGAGCAGGGCCAGGGAAGCGCCACAGCGACGAGCGGCAGGCCAATAGCCTGGGCTTGCGCTTCCACCAGCGCACGCCGCGTGCTATGCATGGCCACACGATCGAATTCCGAGTTTATGGTGGTGAGCAGGCCGGTAATCTCAAATTCATCTTCATCCTGGTTTCGCAAGACGTGCAGGGCCCAAGCGCTGTCTTTGCCGCTGCTCCAGGAGAGCCAAGCTTTTGCCTTCATGCGGCCCATGATAAACCTCAGAGTCCCTAACCCCACGAGACCCCATCCCGAACCCTGCGGAGCCCGCTGCGGCGGGCGAGCAGGGTGAGCGCGGTCCCCGGCAAGCCCGGTTTTGGCTTGCTGGGGTGGCTGTGGGACCTGCTCCGCTGCCGTTTCGCGTTAGCCTCGAAAACCACCCTGACTTGAGGGCGAGGAAAGGCGAATAGCCTTCTTGGCTCACGCGAGGTAGCGGCGGAGCTGGTCCCTCACCGCCTTCGTCTCTCCCGCGGTTGCGGGAGCGACTACGGGGATTCGGGATGGTATCTCGTGGGGGGGTGGGAAGTATGAGAGAACTACAGACCTGTATCCTGTGACAAAAAATCGAAAATTAAAACTTGACCGTCGTTCATTTATGACCTATAGTCATATTTATGAGGGAACAAGGACGCAAAGATCCAGGCCGGCGCCAGCGGCGCAAGCAAGAGACCAGACGGCAGATCTTTCAGGCCGCCATGAACCTGTTTGCAAGGAAAGGCATCTTCAGCACCACGGTGGAGGAGATTACCGAGGCTGCGGACGTCGGCAAGGGAACATTTTTCAACTATTTCCCATCGAAGGAAGCCATTCTCTCCGCGCTCGCGGAACGCCAGCTGGAGATCATTGATCGGGCGGCTGAGAAGGCGGCAAGCGCGGTAACCGTACGCCCGGTTCTACAGGAGATGGTCAGGGAACTCTTGTCAGGTCCCGCGCGCAGCCCGATCATGCTGCGCAGCTTGTTCGCTACCGTGCTCTCCAACCAGATGCTGCTCGGGCTTTTCTCGCGCGCGTTGCAAGCGGGACGTGAAAAAGTAGCCACGATCATCGAGCGCGGCCAGCAAATAGGGGAAGTACGGCGTGATATTCCGGCGATCGAGATCGCGCGTTGCCTGCAGCAAACCGCCTTCGGGACCAGTTTCATCTGGGCGGCCTCCCAGCCCTCGGACTTAATAGCCTGGCAGGAGCGTTCCATGGGCTTGTTCTGGCGTGGCATCGCAACACATTCCGAATCCGGCTCAGGACCACTCAACTCTAAACAAGAAACGGCGGCGCCTCATGAATCGTAAAATCTTGATGGCAATCGTTCTCGTGGTCGCGGCAGCGGCGGCGATCGGCGCGCGATCATTCTTCAAAAGGGACAACGCCCTTGCAGCTTCGGGTACGCTCGAGGCGCGCAACGTCAGCGTCGGCTCCAAAATCGGCGGCCGCGTCACGCAGGTTTTGGTCGCCGAGGGTGACCACGTGCAGAAGGACCAGCTGCTGGTGGCCTTTGACGACGCTGAACTTTACGCAGCCCTGTTACAGGCCCGTGGACGCTACGCCCAGGCGAAAGTCACTCTCGCGAAGATGAGCCGGGGCAATCGTCCGGAAGAAGTCGCGCAAGCAAGGGCTATGGGCGCCTCGCGCTCGCACGCGGTGGCGGAAGCAACGGCAGCGGCAGAACGCGCGCGCGCCGACGCCGCCAACGCCGAGATCGAATACCGCCGCTACCGGCAACTCAGCCAGGACGGGGTGGTCTCGCGCGAACAGCTTGACGCCGCGGAGAACCGCTACAAGATGGCCCAGGCCCAGGCGGCCAGCGCCGAGCATGCAGTAACGGTTGCCGAGTCCGATTCCGCGGCCGCCACGGCAGCGCAAAAGCTGAGTGAAAGCGGATTCCGTACCGAAGACGTCGCCGCCGCGCGCGCTGATCTGGAGCGGGCAGACGGCGAACTCAAGCAGGCCGAGGCGCGTTATCTCGAGCGCGAAGTGCGTGCGCCCGCCAACGCGGTGGTCGAGGTGCTGGACCTTCGCCCGGGCGATCTGATTCCCGCGAACTCTCCCGTCGCCAAGCTCCTGGAGGCCGATCAGCTTTATGTGATTGTCTACGTTCCCCAGGACCAGATCGGAAAAGTGCGCATCGGCCAATCGGCCGACGTGAAGATTGACGCCTTCCCGAACGAGTCGTTCCACGCCGTCGTCGAGCAGATCCGCCAGGAGGCCGAGTTTCTTCCCCGCAACGTGGAGACCAAGGAAGAGCGCGAGCACCAGGTGGTTGGGGTGAAGCTACGTGTGGAAAACCAGGCAAGAAAGCTGCGCGCGGGTATCCACGCCGACGTCAGGTTCCGTGAGGTGAATTGATGCCTGCCATTCTCGCGGAAAATCTCGTTCGAAAGTTCGGCGACTTCACCGCGGTCGACGGCGTGAGCTTTACGGTCGAGCCGGGCGAGGTGTTCGGATTCCTGGGCCCCAACGGCTCCGGCAAGACAACGGTCATCAAGATGTTGAGCGGCATCCTCCCTCTTACTTCCGGGCGCGGTGTGGTCGATGGCATCGATGTATCGGCCGATCCCGATGAGGTGAAGCTGCGCATCGGTTACATGAGCCAGAAGTTTTCGTTGTACGACGACCTTACCGTGCTTGAGAACCTGCGGTTCTACGCGCAGGTCTACGGGCTCAAGGGCGCAGAAGCCGAAGCCAAGATCGAAGAGACCATGCATCGCAACGCCATCGAGCCGTACAAGGAACGCTTCGCGGGCAAGCTCTCGGGTGGGTGGAAGCAGCGTCTGGCGCTAGGTTGCGCCATGCTCCACAACCCGAAGATCGTTTACCTGGATGAACCTACGGCAGGCATCGATCCAGTGGCGCGCCGCAAGCTGTGGGACTTGATTTTTGATTTGAGCGGCCAAGGCATCACCTTTTTCGTGACCACGCACTATATGGACGAGGCCGAGCGCTGCTCACATCTCGCTTACATCTATTACGGGAAGCTGATTGCCGACGGGACTCCGGACACGCTGCGTGAACTGCCCGATGTGCAGCCCCCTGGGACCCAGCGGTTCGAGATCGCGGCGAAAGACGTGACCACAGCCCTGCGCCGCGCGCGTAAGCTGCCCTTCATGCGTTCCGCTACCATCTTCGGCCGCTCCATCCACGCGCTGATCGACGACACAATCACTCAGCCTGAACTCTTGAGCGCACTCAAAAACGTGGGCGTGCACGCCGATGACATCCGCCCGCTCATGCCTGACCTGGAAGACGTTTTTGTCGAGCTGACTTACAAACATCAGGCAGAAAGGGGGTCCGATCGTGTCTGAGGCATCCAAAGGCGGGAACCCGTTCCGTGGCTTTCGCGCCATTTTTTACAAGGAAGCTCTTCATCTACGCCGCGACTCCATGGCCATCATGTTCGCACTGGCGATTCCTATCCTGGAGATGATCATCCTGGGCTACGCCATCGACACCAATGTGCGGCAGGTGAAGACCGCGGTCTACGACCAGACCGGCATCATGGAGAGCAGCGCCGATACCCAGGGAAGCCAGCAAAGCCGCGCCCTGCTCGACCGCTTCCGCAATTCCGACACGTTCCGGATTTATCGCTACGTTCACTCGGACAGCGAACTCACCCAGGAGATGGTTGCCGGCCGGGCAAAAGTGGGAGTCAAGATCCCTTACGACTTTGATCGCGACCTGTTGCGCGGCGGTTCGGCGCAAGTCATGGTAATGGTCGACGGTTCGGACTCTTCCGTCGCCGGCCAATCGGTGAACGTGGCCCAAGCCATTGGCCTCGATGAGTCACTGCGGCGAATGTTGCCGCCGGGCGCCAAACCGCCTATCGACGTGCGTCCCAAGGTGATGTTCAATCCCGACTCTCGCTCGCCGAACTTTTTCCTGCCCGGTCTCATGACCGTGCTCCTGCTCTTCGTCACTACCATGCTCACCGCATTTTCCATTGTCCGCGAGAAAGAGCGAGGTACTCTGGAACAGCTGTTCGTCACCCCGGTGCGGCCCCTGGGACTGATGATGGGCAAGATCGTGCCCTATTTTGTAGTGGCACTGGTGGAGATGGCGACGATCCTGCTCTTCATGCATTTCGTCTTTTCGGTTCCGATCCACGGCAGCGTGGTCCTCTTGTTCGCTTTGGCCACTCTCTACATGTTCGTGCAACTGGCGCTGGGGATGCTGATTTCCTCAAAGGCCAACTCTCAGAATGACGCCATGCAACGGGCCATGGGGATCATGCTGCCGACCATTTTTCTTTCCGGCTACATCTTCCCCCGTGACACCATGCCGCTGATCTTCTACCTCATGAGCTTCTGCTTGCCGGCGACCTACATGATGGACATTGCCCGTGGCATCATCTTGCGCGGCGCCGGCCTGGCTGAGCTGTGGATGAATGCACTCGTGCTTCTGGTGATGGGCGTAGCCGTTCTGCTCCTGGCGGCCAAGAATTTTAGGAAGATGATCGTTTGACGGGGTCTTGTTTGCTGCCAAGTATTGTGTGGACTCCTTCGTGACCCGCAGGCTTGCAGCTCACATCGGCTTAAAACCTCCACGAGACAAATCCCGAATCCCCGCGTAGCCCGCCGAGGCGGGTGAGCGGGCGTGAGGGACCTGCTCTGCTGCGGCTTCGCGTGAGCGGCAGATATGCGAAGCTGGCTACACTGACCACAAACGACTTCCATGGCTTCCGCGAGGCAGCAGCGGAGCAGGTCCCTCACCCACTTCGCCGCTCCCGCCTCGCGGGATCGGCTTGGGGTTCGGGATGGTGTTTCGTCGGGGGGACCATCGAGCAAGATGGGCGATTGACCAATCCGCTAAGCCCAAGTAAAATAAGACCTTCGGCTTGCTTCCGAAACAAATCCTACGAGGATCACCAGTTAACATGGCAAACCATTATTCGGCGCTGAAGCGCGCCCGGCAGACCACGAAACGCACGGCGCAGAATCGCGCCAACACCTCACAACTGCGCACCGCGCTGCGCAAGTTCCGCACTGCACTCACTGCGGGGGACAAAGCCCAAGCCAAGAACGCCTTTGGCGAAACCGTCTCCAAGATCGACCAGGCTGTAAGGAAGGGCGTAATCCACAAGAATACTGCTGGTCGTTACAAGTCGAGATTGAGCGCTCGGCTGGCGGCTGCGAAGTAGCTTCTAGGTGCTAGCTTCTAGTGAAAGCTCGGCTGAGGCCGGGCTTTTATCTTGTCGGCAGGGCGGTTCTTCCAAAGTGTTTCCGGGATACAATGGGCGCGCTGTTTTCGGCGAGCGAGGCGCGCTTTGCGCAATCATCTTCTCACCTTGGCGGCGATCGTCGCTCTGATTTCTCCTTTGGCCCGCGCGGGCCAACAGGCGCTTGATCCGACAGCGGCTTTGCTGCAAACCCGTGATCGGTTACTCGCGGATCTGGCGCGTCTGCCGCGTTACACCTGCGTCCAGTCCATCACGCGAAAATATTTTGGCGCGCCGGTCCATCTGCGCCTGCCGGGATGCTCCGATCTGATTGCCGCGCACGATGCCAGGAGTCACGAACTGTCGCTGCGTTCCTGGGATCGCCTGCGGCTGGAGGTGGCCATCATTGAGAACACCTACGCTTTTTCCTGGGTGGGAGCACCTCAGTTTGACAAAGGCAACTTGGAGAGGATGTCGGGAGGCGGCCCGATGGGCACCGGAGACTTCGGAACCTTTCTCCTCGAAATTTTTCGCCGAGCCATCATGACCTTTCAGGGGGAAGAAGTCTTGAATGGCCGTCGATTGCTGAAGTACTCCTATGACATGCCCATCGACAGGAGCGGGTACAACGTCAAAATGGGTGAAGGCTGGGTCCTCACAGCGTACAGCGGGACATTCCTGTTGGATCCTAGCACCACAGACATCACGAATTTGACGGTTCGCACAGCGGAACTGCCCCAGGGCGGCACGGGCTGTTTGGCAGTCAGTGAGGTTGACTACGGGAGGACTCTCATTCACGACCGCCTGATCCTAATCCCGCGCGAAACCCGACTGCGGTCGATTCGACGCGACGGCAGCGAAACCCTCAACCTGACCACCTATTCAGGCTGTCGTGAGTATGCGAGCAAGAGCCGGATGTTGCTGGAGGCCCCGCCGGACAGCGCGTTAACCGGAGCAGGGCCGCAACCAGCGCCATCCACATTGCTGGCCGAAGGCCTGCATCTTGACACCCGCATCGTGACGCCGATTGATTCCGACACTGCATGGGCCGGCGACCCGATCGAAGCTGTCCTCCGTTCGCCACTGCACGACAATCAGCACAACATCAAGGCGCCCGCCGGCACGCGCCTTCATGGACGCCTGGTGCGGGTTGGCCACGAATCGGATCCGTTCGACCATTTCCAAATTGGAGTGCAACTGGAGTCAGTCGAGATCAACGGTCAGACCGTTCCCTTGCGGGCTGCACGGTATTACCGCCCGAATGTGATGCCGGGGACCAGGGTCTCTCGCCTGGGTCCCCTAACGCGCGACGATCCCGCCGCCGGCATCGGCACTTTCATCTTTCGAACGGACCACTTGAGGCTTAAGCAACTGGACGCTGAATGGGTCACGATTGCGCCCGGCGAGGGAGCTACGGGCGAGAAGAACCCCTGATCTCGATTCAAGAAGACGTTTTCAAGCAGACGCGATCAGGTCTCAACGCCTGATGTTGCAGACGTGGTTCGCGAGTCAGAAGCTACGGGCGATCCAGATGCGGCGGCCTCGAACAGCGCCCGGAGGCGCGTTAAGAAGGTAGCCCAGCGCGTGAGCGCTGGGAAACGTTGAAAAATATGACGAGCGCCGGAGGCGCGGCACATGCTTGTCTACAGAGGCCATAGATTTGTGTCGCCCCTCCGGGGCTCGAAACGCTTTGCCGTTTACCCAGGCTGACGCCCTGGGCTACCCTTTCGTCGCGCCTCCGGCGCTGAGTGACTTGGCATTAACGGTTTGGATCGCTTGGAGTTCCAATCAAACCAGAGGTCTTGCGAATGCAGAAATCGGCTTCGTCGTTAGCGTTCCCTGGCTGCGCTCGGGGCTACGAAGAAAGCAGTTCTTCCTGCTGCCATCCGGCGGGGACGATCTTCGGTTCTTCCGTGAGTTCGATCATCAACTGCTCCAGCACCAGGCGTTTGCTGGGCGGATTCGATCTGACGGCCAGGTCAGCGCGGGCGACCAGCTTGATGGCGCGTGTGAGTTCACGGCGGGACTTGTAGCGGCGGGCCTGGCGAATGATGTCTTCGGCGGCGAAAGGCGGCACGCGGAAGCCTTGCCATAGCGCCTGCCAGATCGCGCGGGAGTCGCGCACCCCCTTCTCCAGGATTACCAGCATCTGGCGGAAGGTGCGGGCCAGCATGTAGAGATGTCCGATGGCGGCGTCATCGCCTTCGCCGCTCAAGAGCATGGCGTCGAGCACGGCCAGGGCGCGGGCCTTGTCCTTGGCGGAGATGGCGTCGGTGAGTTCGTAAAGCGAGCGCTGTTTGGCGGCGAGGACCACGGTCTCGACGTCGCCCAGAGTGATCTGTTTTTTCTCGCCGACATAGAGAATCAGTTTCTCGAGTTCGCGGCTGACCATCATCATGTCCGCACCAAGCGCGTCCATCAATTCGCGGGCTGCATCTTGTTCCACTTTGACGCCCTGCTCGTGCGCGTGCTCGATGATCCAACGCATGCCGTCGCTCTCTTCCACGCGGGCCAGTTCCACCATGCCGCAGTACTCACCTAGCGTCTCGCGGATGCGCTCGTAGCGATCACGGTCCTGAAGTTCCATACGGCGGACGTCAGCGGGAATGCTGATGTGGTCAGCAATGAAGATCAGGACCGCATCCGGGTTGGGGTCCTTCAGGTAGGCCTCGATGACCGCAAATTCCTCCGCGTGCGAACCTCGGGTGTAAAGGTTCTTGACCCCGCGGATAAAAAACACCTGGAACGGCGCCATCAGCGAAGGCGTACGCGCGCGGTTGATGACTTCCGCTACGCTGACCTCAGAAAGATCGAGATCGTGCAGGCTGAAATCGCGCAAATCTGCGGGGACCAGGTGTTCGAGCAGCGCCTGGCGGCACTGGTCGCGAAAGAAGACCTCATCGCCGATGAAGACATACGCGGAACGGAGCTTGCGACCGGCCACTTCGGCGACAAATTTTTCCGAAGGCGCAAAGCTGCGTCCGCCGGCTCCCACACGCGCGCTCTTGCCGTCCGGCATCAGAAGCCCTCCAGAACGTCGGACACCAGAGTGCGAGCAAAATCCCGCGACAGGCGCTGCATGGCCGGTGCTTCTTCCGCAAAGAAGCTGTTGATCTCGCTCGAGACCTGGTACTGTTCGCGGAACGTGTAGTTGAGGTTCTCAAACAGCACGCGGCCGTTGCGGTCGGTGAGAGTGACTTTCGCGGTAATGATCACGACGGCGCTGGAGATGCGTCCGGTCTGGGCATCGTAGGTCAGCGGCGTGGCTTGCGCGGAGATTACGGTGCCTTTGAGGGTGGCGTCGGCGCCGGCGCCGTCCGTGGACGAGTTGGTCACTCGGTACTTGGTGCGCTCAATGAACTCACGGATCACGTCGCGGGTCATGATCTGCTCGATCTTGAACACCTGTGTCTGGTTGACGAACACGGGCACGGCCAGCACGTGGAGGTCGGGCGGCAGGTGCGAAGCTTTGCCTGCCGTGTGATAGCCGCAGCTGTTCAGCAAGACGATCAGAAAGAGAGGCAACGCAGCAAAAAACCTGAGGGACCGTTTCACTGGACCTTCCCGTGCGGCCGGACAGCGGCCAAGGAGTTGGCGGAATCGACAGCGGTAATCGCGGCCAGGCGCAGGTTGTCCACCGCCGCCCAAATCCAAAAACCGCTTTCGTGGAATGAATCGCGCCGCAGCGCCACCAGAACCTCATCTTTGCCCGCAACATTCACGTTGCTGGGAGCATCTTCCGGCGCACGGCTCACTTGTACGTGATCCCCGGTCATGGCCTGCGTCAAGTCTCCCAAAGAAACCGGTTTCTCCAGCTCAATATAGATCGAAAAAGTATGAGCGTGAAAAACGGGCGCTTCCACGAGCATCAGAGCCGGCATAGCGGCTTTGTCGCCGAGGAGCGCGCGGAGGTGGCTGCCGATCCTGCGCTCGATGACTTCCAAGGAACTGGACGAAGCCGGGCCGTAGCGGTCGATCATGTTGAATGCCACCTGGGCATCAAAAACTCCAGTGGGCATCTGCTGAAACGAGAGCAAGTTCACAGTTTGCTCGTGCAGTTCGTCCATGCCCCGGCGGCCCTGCTCGGAGACCGGCTCGAACATGGTGGCGGCAGCGCGGCGAATTGCGCCGGCCTTGCCCACCCGCAGCAGCAGCAGAGCCAGGGTGATGGCAGCCGGGTGCGCGATCATCACGGCACTCGATTCCAGGTTGGGCTGCTGGTTCCGGCCCAGTTCGCGATCGATCCAGGGCGCGCTCAGAGCAACGTCGGCTTCGCTTTCGAGCGCATAGGAAAGGTCCACGATGGCGCTGCCGGCTTGCCGCGCCAGCTTCCAATTCACGCGAGTAAAATCCTGGTCCGAGGCAAAGAACGTGAAATCCACGTTCTCCAGCTGGTCAGGCGTGACCGGTTGCACAAAGGAAACCTCGTCCTGGACGCGCTCCAGTTGTCCCAGCGATTCGTTGTCATCGAGCAGGCGGATGTCGACAGCAGGGAAGTTTCTTTCTTCCAGCACCTCTTTGAGTTCTTTCCCTTTGAGGGTGGCCGCGCCCACAATGGCCACGTGAAACGGCTTCTGGGTTTCGGGCTTCATCGCGGTTCAGGCACTTCGGCTTCGTTGTACACCGCTGATCCTGCCTCGGGCGGACGTCGGCGGAACAGAGACGCCAGCCGGGTCATCACACCGCTGAACATGTAGGTTACCGACAGCACAAAGAGCACAGGACCGGAAAAGTACCACAAGAGAAGAAAGAATGCGCCAATCGGAATCACCCACTGGAAAGGATGCCGGTTGCGAAGATTGAGGTCCTTGAAACTATAGAACCTCCAGGTGCTGACCATCAGGAAGGCTGCGAAAGTGACCAGTGCCGCCCAGGCCGTGGCCATCCACCAGGACTCGATGGGCCTGCCCTCCAGCAAATGGATGGTAGCGGCTACCACCGCGGCGCCCGCGGGAATGGGCATGCCGACAAAATACTTTCTTCCCGGTCGCCCAGGATTCGAAGGCTGCGGGTTGGCTTGAATGTTGAAACGGGCCAAGCGGCTGGCGCCTGCCACCAGAAAAAGAAACGTGACAATCACGCCCAGTTGCACGAGGCGCGTTTTCAAGTCTGGAGTGTTGAACATGGGCAGCCAACGGAATCCCCACATCCAGGCCAGCAGAGCTGGGGCCACGCCGAAGGTGATGACATCAGCCAAGGAGTCGAACTCACGGCCGAAATCGCTGGTAGTGCCGGTCATGCGCGCGATGCGCCCGTCCAACCCATCGGCCACGATCGCCACCCCGATCGCTTTCGCAGCAAGATCAAAATGCCAGGTGTCCGCAGCGGTGCCTTGCAGAGTCTCGGTGATGGCGAAGTAACCAGCGCCGATGTTCGCTGCCGTAAAAAGCGACGGCAAAATGTACATGCCCTTACGCATGCGGCGTTTGCGGACGGAGGCGCCCTGGTCTTCCCATCGGGGCATGGTGATAGGCATCTTCATGGCAGAGCCTCCGTAGGTTGGCGGGCGGGAGTGATCGTCATGGTGGCCGGCGTGGCATATTGCGCCAAGATGGAAGAGCCGCCCTTGACGTGGTCGCCCACCTTGACGCTGAGCGTGGCCGCCGCGGGAAAGATCACATCAGTCCGCGAGCCGAATTTGATCATGCCCACGCGCTGCCCGCGGGCCAGTGTATCGCCCGGCTTGGGAGTGCACACAATACGCCGCGCCAGCAGACCCGCGATCTGCTTGAACACCAGCGTCATGTTCTGGCCTTCCAGGGTGACGATGGCCTGCTCGTTGTCGTCAGCGGAAGCTGAATCCATGGCGTTGCGGAACTTTCCCGGTTTGTAAATCACGTCGCGGACCACACCGTTAATGGGCGAGCGGTTTACGTGGACGTCAAAGACGCTCAGAAAAATGCTGACCCGGGTGCATGCTTTGCCGTCGAACTGGGTGCCGGCAACCGCAGTCACCTTGCCGTCGGCCGGAGAGACGATCAAACCGGGCTCGGCAGGGATGGCGCGCTCCGGATCGCGGAAGAACCACAGAAAGAAAATGGCGAACAGCAGCGGAACTAGGGCCCAAAGGGGGGCTGCCAGCCACCAGAGCAGAGCAGCCACCAGCGCCATTCCCAAAGCGTAATAGATCCCGTCGCGGACCATCCTTCACGATTATAGCGACTGGGCCTGAGCGGAAATCATGAACTTCCCGGGAAAAGGGACTGACACCTATGGTTCACTTGAAGCCAAGCGCTACAAAGTAGTAAACCTCTCCTCGCTGCCCACAAAGGGCGGATCGGAGAGGTTCATAAGTTTCCGAGCGGGATCAGGCGACTTGAAAATGCGTGCGCTTGTAATCCTGCTCGATGGTTTGCATCTGGTCTTTGATGCGTAATTTGAGTTTCTTAAGACGCACTTCCTCCACCTTTTCTTCTTCTGATAGATATCTTTTTTCAGTCAGGGAGTGAAGGCGCTGTGCGTACTGGGTGTGTTCCTGGGCCAGCCTACGAAATTCTTCGTGGCTGGCAAGAAGCTGTTCGCGAACGGATTCGACCATCCGGAAGAACCTCCTGCGTGAATCTTCATCGAACCTTAACATAGGGGCCGGGCTGGTTCAACCAGCAAATTGTCAGCCTCCCTGTGGAAAAGTAAACCTTAGAATCAGGGCGTCTTCCACCGGCTCCTGGTAGTAGGATTTGCGGGTTCCAGCCTCGATGAAGGCCCACTTTTGATAGAGCGCCTGGGCGGCGCGATTGGATGCACGGACCTCGAGGAAGATGTGCCTTCCGCCGCGGCTGCGCGCCAGATCCATGAATTCGCCGATCAGACGCGACCCCAGGCCGCGCCGCCGGGCCGCGCCGGCAACAGCGACGTTATCGATCTCCCACTCGCCTTCTGCTAACAAGCGGCCGACTAGGAAGCCCACGACCGCGTTGTTTTCCTCGATTACCAGCGTAACCAGACCGCACAGGGCTTCGGGCGCGAAGAGGCTGGCATAGGCTTCCGGGTTCCAGTGCGCCGCGGTCGCCGAGTGGCCGGCAATTTTCACCATGCGCGGCACGTCTTCCTTGCGCGCGGGGCGAACCGCGATCATCGCCTGCCCTTGGAGAAAATCTCTGCGTCGGAGCGACGAATATAGTTGGCGTCGAGAGCTTCCACGGAAACCGTTTCGCCGGCCAGAAGTTTCTGAAGGCCAATTCGCGCAATCATTTCACTGGTGGGACGGACGACGGCGTGGATGCGCTCTTTGGCGGGCGCGCCCAAAGTAAAAATTGCCAGGGTCGGATCGCCGGTGACGGCGTGGTCCAAACCACTGTTGCCGAGGCGCTCCAAAAACGCTTCGCGCGTTAGCAGCTCTTCGCTGATTTTTTCACTGATCGGGGCCGTGGCTTCTGCGGAGACTTGATACACACCCCAGAAAATCTCCGAGCGGCCGGCGTCGAGCGCGGCGGCGATCCGTCCGCGGTGGCCGGAAGAGACCGCCAAGGCCTCAAGCAGGGAGACCGTCATAATCGGCTTGTTGAGCACTTCGGCCAGCCCCTTCACTGCGCTGAGGCCAACGCGCAGCCCGGTAAACGATCCCGGCCCCGACGCGACGGCGAAACCGTCGAGATCTTGAGCGTCATGGCCGTGCCGTTCCAACAATGCGGCGATGGTCGGCACCAGCTGCGCGGAAAAAGTCCCGCCGAGGATGGGACATGATTCAACGGCGCGAAAAGATTGAGCGTCGCCTTCGGCCAGGGTGATCCCGCCGGACTTGCCGGATGTGTCGATTCCGAGGATGAGCATGGAAAAATTTCGTAATTGAGTAACTTGGTAATTGTCGCCCTCGTCCCGGGATTTAGATTACTCAATTACCAAATTACCCAATTACCAAATCCTGCATTAAGTCTCGCCCTGCACGAGTTCCACCAACACTCCACCAGCACTTGACGGATGGACAAACACATACTGATGTCCCCCAGCGCCGGTCTTGATTTCTTCCGTGACAAAGCGTGCGCCTGCCGCCTTGAGCGTCTTCACCGCTTGGGCCAAATCAGGAACGTGCAGCGCCACGTGATGTAACCCTTCGCCGCGCTTCTCCAGATATTTGGCGATCACGGAATCAGGAGTGGTCGGCTCCAGCAGTTCGATACGGCTTTCACCCACGGGAATCATGACAACCCTGACTTTTTCGTGGGCCACGACCTCCTCGTTCCCTGCCTTCAGGCCAAGCTGTTCGTAAAACTTGCGCGCCTGGACCAGCGACTTGACGGCGATGCCGAGATGGTCGATGGAGTGGTTCATAAAGAAGCTCCTGGCTGCTAGCCACTAGCTACTGGCTTTTGGCCTTTGGCTCTTGGCCTTGATCGCGACTCCCAGTCTTCCGATCCCGCCCTGCGGGATCACCGGATCACCCGATCACTCGATGCAGCAAAGCTGCCCACGATCTCTTCCACCAGAGAGTACGGATCGCGGTGGTGCTCGGCAATTTCCACGGCCAGCTGGGCCAGTTCCTTTTCACCCATGCGCTCACGTAGCAGCCGCTCAAGCAGCGCCTCGCGCAACATCTCGATCAATCGCTCGCGCCAGTTGCTGATCTTTTTCTTCATCAGCAAGTCGTGTTGCGCAAGAAACGCTTCGTAGCCGGTAATGGCCGACGCCAGCTCGGTGACGCCCTTGCCTTCGGTGGCGACGGTTTTGACGATCAGCGGTGTCCACTGGTCTTTGCGCAAAGCCAAAGTCTGCATGGCGCGAATTTCCCGCTCCACCCTGTCGGCGCCTTCGCGGTCGCTCTTGTTGACGACGAAGATGTCGGCGATCTCCATGATCCCGGCCTTGATCGTCTGCACGTCGTCGCCCATGCCCGGAACGAGAATCACGACCGTGATGTCGGCCAGTCGAACAATGTCGACCTCGTCCTGGCCGACGCCTACGGTTTCAATCAGCACCAGGTCCTTGCCGCTGGCGTCGAGGACGGTCGTCACGTCGGTGGTGGCGCGAGCCAGCCCGCCCAGACAGCCGCGCGTGGCCATGCTGCGGATGTAAATTCCCGGGTCAGCGTGGTGCGCCTGCATGCGGATGCGGTCGCCAAGAATGGCGCCGCCGCTGTAAGGGCTCGTGGGATCGACCGCGATGATGCCTACCGTGCGCTCCTGCTTGCGATACTCTCGCGCCAGTTGGTCGACCAGCGTGCTCTTGCCGGCGCCGGGGGAGCCCGTCAGGCCGATCACGCGAGCGCGTCCACTGAGAGGGAACAAGGCCTTGAGCAGAGCGAGCGATTCCGGGCGGCCGTCCTCAATGGTGCTGATGGCACGGGCCAAGGCGCGGACGTCACCTGTGCGAATGCGTTCGACCCAGTCTGAGATGGCGGAGGTCATCTGCGCCCTCTAATCTTTCAACAACTGTCTTGCGATCACCAGTCGTTGGATCTCGCTGGTGCCCTCGCCGATGGTGCACAGCTTAACGTCGCGATAAAACTTTTCCGCCGGATAATCCTTGATGAAGCCGTAACCACCGTGGATTTGCACGGACTCGTTCGCCACCTTCACCGCGACTTCGCCGGCGTACAGCTTGGCCATTGACGATTCCATCGTGGTCTTCAGGCCCGCGTCCTTCATGCTCGCAGCGCGCAGAGTGAGCAGCCGAGCGGCGTCAATCTCCAGCGCCATGTCCGCCAGCTTCCATTGTATGGCCTGGAATTCGCTGATCACCCGGCCAAACTGCTTGCGCTGGCGGGAATACTTGAGCGCGGCTTCGTACGCACCCTGGGCCATGCCCAGGCCCATGGCCGCGATAGAGATGCGTCCGCCATCGAGAATGCGCATGGCGTCGATGAAGCCGTCGCCTTCCTTGCCCAGAAGAGCATCGTCAGGCAACCAGCAGTCTTCAAAGACCAGTTCTGACGTGTCACTGGCGCGCAGGCCAAGTTTGTTTTCTTTCTTCCCGGGACGAAAACCCTTGGTCTCTTTTTCCAGGACGAACGCCGACAGTCCGTGCGTGTGCGCGGCCTTATCCGTCACCGCGATGACTACGATGACATCGGCGTGGTGACCGTTGGTGATGAAGGTTTTGGTCCCATTGAGTAGCCAGCCACCTTTCTTGCGGACGGCACTCATGCGTGCACCGCCGGCGTCAGAACCCGAGTCGGGCTCAGTCAGTCCCCAGCAGCCCAGCCATTCGCCCGATGCCAGCTTGGGAACGTACTTGCGTTTCTGTTCTTCGTTGCCGACCTGGAAAATATGGTTGGCGCTGAGCGAGTTATGTGCGGCTACCGTGATGCCTACGGAGCCGTCAACCCGGGAAAGTTCCTCCACGGCGATCACGTATTCCACGTATCCCAGCCCGGCCCCGCCGTATTCGGCAGGAAAAATAGCGCCCATGACACCCATCCTCCCCAACTGCTTGATGACTTCCACGGGAAAATGGCAGGCTTCGTCCCACGCCATGACGTGAGGGAGCATTTCACGCTCCGCGAATTCACGGACCGATTTCTTGAGCTGTTGCTGTTCCTCGGTGAGCTGAAAATCCAAGTCTTTCCTCTTTCTCTTTTTTCCTGTCGCTTCGCTCCAAACCGCTCTTGGGCTTGGCTGCGGCGATGATTTTCCTGCTCCTGATGCACGCGGCGCAGCGCCACCCGGGCTTCGCCGCGAGACTGGTTACGAAACGGTCGCAGCCGACGGACGTCTCGCTAGGAGGTCAGGCAAAACAGATGATTATCCCACACTGCGGGATGCGGCCGGGAACGAGAGGGACGAGGTCCGGAACCTGCCGAAAGTAACGACAGCAACGCTTCAGCAGGGATGCGAGAAGGGAAACGAGGGCTGGTCGGGGTGTTCGATTGTGGGAATTGTACCGGCGACAGACTCGCGTGCAGGGAGCGAGGCATCTTGAGCGTCATGAACCGGGGGTTGGGCCACCCGGCCGACGATCAAGACTGCCGGCGCGGGGATATCGCGCACCAAGGCGAGATCACCGAGGGCGAGTGCCCTGACTTGCTGGTCTGGGCGGCAAGCGTTGGAAACCACCAGGCAGGGAGTGCCGGCTTCGATGCCTGTCTGCATCAGAGCGTTCGCAGTATGAGCATAGTCGGGGCCAGGCATGTACACGGCCAACGTCGTCCGCTCAGGGTCAGCCAACGCCGTCAGCTGCGTATTCTGCGCGGCGTGGTGAGCGCTGAGGATCAGCAGGGCCGAAGACGAACGACGGTCCGTCAAGGTAAGTTCGGCGGCGGCCGCAGCCGCTATTGCCGCCGTCACCCCGGGAATAATGTCGAAGGCGACATCGGCCTCGCGCAGCGCATCCAGCTCTTCACCCAAACGCCCAAAGACCGCGGGATCACCGGATTTGAGCCGCACCACCGATTTTCCGCGGCGCGCGTGCTCGATCATGAGCTCGTTGATTTGCTGCTGGGAGTGGCCCATCTTGCCGCAGCGTTTGCCAACGTTGATCACCTGCGTGGAGCGCGGGCAGAGAGCCAGCACATCCGGCGAAACCAGGTCGTCGTGCAGGACCACGTGCGCCGAGCGCAGCGCGTGGATCGCGCGCACAGTCAGCAGGTCCGCCGGTCCCGGCCCGGCTCCTACGATCGAGACTTTCTCCGGCATTGGCATTCCGCGTCGGCTCCGTCAGCGGCGACTTCTAGGCGCTCTTTCGCCCGGCGAAAGACTCTTGCTCAATCCAGCCTTCTACCGCTTGCACCAGCCGGCGCGTCAACTGCTCGACGTTACCGATCATGTTCAGCCCGTCGCGTTGGTGGTCTCTCAAGACTTCACGCAACGTTGTTTGCAGTTCGTCTCTCTTGGCTTGGTCCAGGCTCATGGTCATCTCCCTTCAGTTTTGTTATCGCATAGGGGCCGGGCATGCGCCAGCAAATGCAGCAACTCCTTACGTCGTTCCCCTGGCGGCAGCGCGCGACGCAACAGTGATCGAGTGCGTCCCAGCCATGCCGTCCACGGTCCGTACTCCGGCCCGAATTCCTCTTCCAGTTCCCGGCGGACCCGCTGGGCCAAAGCCGGGCTTGCCCCGCCGGTCGAGATCGCGATCTGAAAATCGCCGCGCTCGACTACCGCCGGAGCGTAAAAACTGCAGTAGTCGGGATCGTCAACCGCATTGGCCAGCGTGCCGCATCTTATGGCTTCATCATAAACTGCCCGATTCACGGTTGCGGAGTCTGTCGCCGCGATGACCAGAAAAAATCCCTGGGCCATCCCGGCGCGATATTCCGCAGCCACGTGCTTGAGGAGTCCTTGACTGGCCCAAAGCTCAATACGCTCGCTTACGCGCGGCGCCAGCACGGTCACGTCGCGCGCCGAGCGCAACACAGCTTCGAGCTTTTGCTCGGCGATGGCGCCGCCGCCCACAATCAGGACCCTGCGGTCTTCAAGCTTAAGGAAGATTGGGTAAAGAGTCATGTTTATCTTTTTTATCGTTGCTATTTGTATTTTTTATCCTTCAGCTCCGCGAGGCGGCCTTCCTGGAGACGGATCGCGTTCCGCCTCCGCAACAGCTCGGCCAGCAAGAAACAACCGCAAGTCAGTTTCTGAATGGCGCGCAAAGAAGCGACGCAGGTTTTCCCCGCCGTTGCGGTTGTTCAAGTAAAAACGGAGCAGCCGTTCGATGGCGTCGGGAACCTCCGCGGCGGGACAGCGATAGCCTACCGGACGCGCAAAGCCGGCGTGTTCCCCCACGGATCCGCCCAGGCAAAAGTAGTATGCGTCCTGCAGGACGCCATTCACTTTGACCCTCTTTCCTTCCAGGCCTATGTCAGCCAGCCGATGTTGGCCGCAACTGTTGGGGCACCCGGTCACGTTGAGCCGCAACTGCTGGTCGAACGCGGGTACGCGTTCGTCCAGCTCTTCCACCAGCCAGCGGGTGAACGTTTTTGTCTCCGTGATGGCCAGCTTGCAGAACTCGGTGCCGGTGCACGCCACGGCGCCCCTCCAGAAGGTGGAAGCCTCCACGCACAGGCCGGCGCGGTTCAGGCCCTCCGTGACGAACCCCGTTTGCGATTCCAGCACGTTCACGATGACCAGGTTCTGGGTGTTGGTGGTGCGCAGCTCGCCGGTGCCGTAACGCTCCGCCAGATCGGCCGCGGCGCGCATCTGCTCCGGCGTAATGCGCCCACGCAGCACGGCGGCGCCCACGTAGGACAGGCCCGGCTGCTTCTGCGAATGAACGCCTGTGTGATCGCGGAATACGTCGGCGGGAACCTGTTCGGGCACAGCGGGATCAAGACTGAAGCCCAGCCGGCGCTCCACTTCTTCGAGGAAGCTCTCCGCTGTCCAGCCGTGCTGGAGGAAGAGAAACTTCAGCCGCGCCCTGTCACGGCTCTCGCGGAGAACAGCAGAGTCACGAAAGAATTCGCTCACCGCCTTGGTTACGGGGATGACCTGGTTCCAGCGCACGAAGGCGTCAAGACGCACCGCCAGATGCGGTTCGGTGGAGAGACCGCCACCCACGCGCACGGAAAAACCGACTTCGCTCTTGCCGTTTGTGCCGCGCACCACCGGGGTGAAGGCCAGATCGTTGATCTCCGGATACGAGCACCAGTCGCTGCAACCGCTGATGCTGATCTTGTACTTGCGTGGGAGGTTGTAGAACTCGGCATTACCGGCCAGAAAATGGTTTGCTTCAAAGACCAGGCGAGAGGCGTCGCAGAGTTCGTGGGCATCCAAACCGGCCAGCGGGCAGCCGGTGATGTTGCGCGTGACGTCGCCGCAAGTGGACATCGACGTCAAACCAACGTCGAAGAGCCCTTCAAGGACATCAGGCAAGTCCTGGAGCGACACCCAATGGAGTTGAATGTTCTGGCGGACCGTGATGTCGGCGAAGCTGCGCCCGTACCTTTCCGAAAGCCGCGCAATCGTGCGAAGCTGGCGGGAGGTGAGGAACCCGTTCGCCAGCCGGATGCGCAACATGAAGTAGGGCACGGCCTTGCCTTCTCCGCTCGAGCCGCCGAGGACGCCGGCGCCGTCACCTTGCGTGTAAACTCCCCACCAGCGGAAATAAGTCTTGATCCAGGCTTCGGGGATGGCTGCGTGGCCCTGCGCAGCGAAGGCACGGATTTCGTCGAGGCATTCCCAAGGGTTCTTTTCCCGCTTGAGTCTCTCCACTCTCTGGGCCTTGGTTTCGTTCAATGTTTCTGCTGGCGTACTCATGTTCACTTTCCTTGATCTTGAGAGCTGCCAAAAACAAAAAGCCCATCGCTTTTCTCTGGCGATGGGCGGTTCCTAAAATTGAATGATTACGTTTTAGGGAGCGGCTTCATTGGCCAGAGAGACGTGCGTCGCCTGACAGCAACACGGACACATCTTCTGGCACAGAATTCGCATTGGGTTAAGGTAAATGTCGCAGACCAGCAGTGTCAAGAGGC
>DATFQZ010000305.1:0-2754 GCA_035263765.1 Candidatus Angelobacter sp.
TCGCTACGCTTGCGATGGCCAAAGCCTGCCAGGAACATCAGCCGTTTCGGTTGCCGGGGGCGACGGCGTGCAGGTCCAGCGCAACGAGCGACCGGTCGAGTGTCGAAGACTGCGAGGCGGGTCAAGCAGGCACCTGCCAGGCCTCAAGTCTAGCCAAACATATTTGAAATTTTTGGCGAGCGGCCACGGTGCCATGGCAGCAGTTGGGGTGAGGTTTGACGCCGTAGCCCAAAGGAAACGAAACCTACGGTTTCTTTCCCTTTGGAATCCCTTGTTTCCCTTCGTCCGCCCCCGGCTGTAGGGCGCTTCACTCCATCAACCCCGCCAGTTATTGGACTCAACCGAGTGCGGCGATGCGCTCCGTTGGGTATCCGAAGATGCTCACGATACGAGCAGAGGTGCGACCCGTGTAGACGAAGAGTTCACCATCGATGCGGTAGCTGCCCGTCCATTCGATGGCGAAATTCCTATCGGTCTCCTCCAAGTGCACCGGTTCCGGATCTCCGTCTCGGGCGACGCAAACGGCAAGATGGTCGGCAGGGTCCAGTAACCAGGCGTCGCCGGTTTCGGTTGAGAACAGCGCCAGCGGGCCTACCGTCACCCAGCGGCCGTCATATTCGGCGGCGCGACGCTGGATATAGCGGATCTCTTCGGCCAATTGAAAATCTTTGCCCGCGATGTGACGCTTACCCGCCCCACGTTGGATGGTTTTCCGACCCACTGTTTCCTCGCCTCGGTAGAGTAGTGCCATGGAACTGTTCACGCGGCTGTTCGGCGATCTGCTCACCTTGGTATATCACTGCTTCGACCGCATCGTCATCCACGGCTATCTGAGCGGCCTGTCCCGGCCGGAACAGGTGGTCTACTTCTTCCGGCAGGTTCTGGGCATTCCGGTCGTGAGCAAAGATGTGCTGGGCCAGCGCACCGGCGATTACCGCGACTGGGTCGAGGCCTATGCTCGCAATCACAAAATCCCCATCGAGTGGGCGGAAAAGGGCCTGCGCAAAGAGGACCACGTCCTGCCCGCGCTGCGCCGTATGGAGAAGCGCGGGGCGTACGGCGTCTATTTCATCTTCAAAAGCATGGAACAGGGCCGCACCTTCCGCATCACCGTGCCCAAGTATCCCACCCAGGATCCCAACCACCGCATCCTGGCGCACCAGCGCAGCCGCTTCACGCACTACTATTTCTATATCCGCGATGAGGTGCTGGGACCGATCATCGTCCGTGTGGCCAGCTTCTTCCCGTTCCACGCCACGTATTGGCTCAATGGCCACTCCTTCATCGAGCAAGAACTGAAGCGCGCCGGCATCGGCTTTCACAAAAACGACAACGCCTTCCTGGCTGTGGATGACGTGTCCGCCCTACAGGCTGCCGCCGACCGGCTGAGCCCCGCCCTCATCCGCAAACAGCTCGATTACTGGACCCTGATTCTGGGGCCGAAGTTTTCCAAAAAGGAACGCGGGCAGATGAACCTCTCGCGGTTCTATGCCGTCGCCCAGATCGAGTACTGTCGGAACTTCATTTTCAAGCGCCACTTCCCCATCCATAAGATCTTCGAGCGAAGCTGCGAAATTGGTCTCTGGCGGCTGACCGCCAACCGCATCAGCGAGATCTTCGGCGTTCGCCTGCACAAACGCGTGCGTGGCAAACTGGCCACCGTAATCGATCAGATCGAGCATGGGCATCATGTGTTCCGCGCTTACTGGAAGAACGCTTTCCTCAAACAGTATGAGAAGTTCTCCCGCTTCCTGCGCAACGAGCTTTGCTCCAACAATCTGCGCGACTTCGGCCTGAAGAAAGGTCTCGATCATCTCGACGCCATCCGCAAACGTTTCCAGACCATCACCGACCGTTTCGCCGGTTTCCAGGCTGAATGCCTCAACGTCCATGTGGACTTCCCACTGCTGCAGCGCCTCGCCCTGCCGATCACCATCGGCTCGGTCCGCTATCCCGGCATCAAGATCCATGACACCCGGGTCATTCGGCTTCTGGAGGTGCTGCTGCACGGCGGCAACACAGTGGGCGGTTGGACCGCCAAGCAGATTCACGGAGCCGTCCTGACCACATTCCAGCTTTCGCCCCAAACCTATGGCCTGAACCAACTCCGCTATGATCTGCGAAAACTGAAGGGGCACGGGTTACTGGAACGCGACGGCTCCCGCTACGCCTACCAACTCACCGCGAAAGGCCTCCAGGTCGCCCTGCTCTTCCTCTTCTTTCACAAGCGCCTCTGCGGCCCACTGGCCAACAGCCGCTTCCACTACAAGCCCGACCCAGCGCATCGCCCCAACAGCAAACTGGAAGCCGCCTATCACAAGGCCGACACGGCGATTCAGGAAATCGTGGATCTGTTGGCGGCCGCTTGACGTTACCTGATCAAATGTTGAAGTATTTTGCTTTACGATCTTCGATTTAAGAATCTACCGCACGGACGAGACCTATATAAAGGTGAAGGGCGAGGACAGATATCTTTATCGAGCGGTGGACTCGACGGGCCAGACGATCGAGTTCCTGCTCACCGCCAAACGAGACGCTGCGGGAGCCAAGCGCTTCTTCCGCAAGGCCTTGAGCTCTCCCGGCAATCCCGTGCCACGGGTGATCAACGTGGATAAGAACCCAGCCTACCCGGCGGCTATAGAAGCGCTGAAAAGCGAAGGCTCGCTCCCACGCCGGGTTCGCCTGCGCCAGTGCAAGTATCTCAACAACGTGATTGAACAGGACCACCGCGCGGTCAAGAAGCGGGCTTGGCTG
>DATFQZ010000306.1:0-5088 GCA_035263765.1 Candidatus Angelobacter sp.
GCCAGGGAAATCGTCCCGTTTTCCCCGTCCGCGAGAAGTTGGCGCGCCTGGCTGGAAGAGGCCCGGCGGATGGCCCAGCAGGAGGATTGGCGCAACGCCATCCATCTTGCCTATTGGGCAGGCATTTCCTTTTTGGAATCAGGGGGCGCGTGGAAGCCCAATCGAGCGCGTACCCCTCGCGAATACCTGCGCCTGATGGGTACACGCAAGCCTGAGTATCCGTCACTAGCAGCTTTGACCCGCAAGTTTGAGGTTGTCTGGTACGGCGCCCGCGCCGCCAGCGGTGTGGACTTCAAGGAGACGCTCGGCCAATTGGAGAAGCTCGGATGCCGCTGAGACTCGAGAAGAGCGATCGGCGGCTGCTGCTCTACGGTGCGGCGATTCTGGTGCCCGTCATTGTGGCAACCATGCTTTTGACTTCAACCGAGGAGGAAGCGGGTTTCCCCAGCAGCTACGTGACGCAGCCGGGCGGAGCCAAAGGCGCATACCTGTTGCTTGGGGAGCTGGGCTATCGCGTTGAGCGTTGGGAACGTTCACCATCTGATTTGCCCTCAGACGCCACCGGCAGCACGCTTGTACTTGCCCTGCCGTTGCGTTCACCCTCAACAGAAGAAAAGGAGGCGCTCCACCTTTTTCTTTCCCGTGGGGGCAGGATCGTGGCTACCGACTTTAACTCCTCCCGATTCCTGCCTGACGCGGAAATTGATTTCGAGCCGCTTGTTATTCCCGTCGGCAAGCGGTATGAGCCACAGCTGGTGACGTCGCTGACCCAGGGCGGCGCAATCCGCATGTCTCCAGATTCGTACTGGAAGCGATCATCCACGGGCTATCTCACCCACTACTCTGACGAAGGCCGTCCCATTGTGGTTTCTTACAGAGTCGGCAAAGGCGAGGTGATCTGGTGGGCTTCCAGCATGCCGCTGAGCAACGCTGAAATCGCCCACGTCGGCAACCTGGCGCTACTACTGAGCTCAGTCGGAGACTCCGGCAATACCCACGTTTACTGGGATGAATATTTCCACAGTGACCAAAGTCCACTCGCCTACTTTGGGACGCGACCGATTGTCTTCGCCTTGCTGCAAGGCGGCTTCGTCTTCCTGGCTCTTCTGCTGACCTACTCCCGCCGCAATGGACCGATTTATCCGCCCAATGAACCCTCGCGGCTCTCACCGCTTGAGTTCGTGGAAACTCTCGGGGGGTTATACCGCCAGGCCAAAGCTACCCGAGTGGCGTTGGAAGTCCCCTATGCGCGATTCCGCTTGCTGGCCACACGCCAGCTGGGACTGAAGCGCGATGTCCCCGTTGCTGATTTGGCCCGCGCAGTCCGCAATCGCTTGGGATACAAAGATGACAGCCTGCAAGATTTGCTTCAAGCCATTGAACGCGCCCTGTATGATCCTGAGTTGCAGGAAAGCAAAGCCCTGGAGCTGGCTCAGCAATTGAGCTTTCACGCGCAACGCTTGCAAAATATCTCTCACCCGCAATAGGAGACCATCTCTCATGCCGATCGTGTCCCAGGTGCTGGCCCACGGACGTAAAGAGCTGGCGAATGTAATCGTTGGACAGGAAGAGCTCATCGATCAATGCTTGTTGACCATGCTGTGCGGAGGTCACGCCCTGCTGGAAGGCGTGCCTGGTATTGCCAAGACACTGGTGGTCAAATGCTTCGGACGCCTTTTCCAGCTTAAGTTTCGCCGCGTTCAATGCACATCCGACCTCATGCCGGCTGACATCATCGGCAGCAATGTGCTCAACCTGTCCACCAGCACGTTCTCGCTGCATCCTGGACCGCTCTTTACCGATATGCTTCTGGCCGACGAGATCAACCGCATGCCACCACGCACGCAAGCCGCACTGCTGGAGGCCATGGAAGAACGCCAGATCACCATCGACGGAGCCACGCACCCGCTCTCGGAGTTCTTCACCGTCTTCGCCACGCAGAATCCCATCGAGTTCGAAGGCACCTATCCTCTGCCGGAAGCGCAGCTCGACCGCTTCCTCCTGAAGATTCGAGTCGACTATCCCAAGGCGGACCAGGAAATCACGATCTTGGAGAATCATCATCGTGGTTTCGACGCCCATAATTTGGATGTCGCCAACCTCGCAGCGCTGCCTCCCAGCTGGCTAGAAGATGCGCGCAAGGAAGTGCGCAACACCCGCGTCGAGGCTGCACTGTTTCGTTACATCACGGAAATAGTGCGCCGCACCCGCGACTGGCCGGCGCTCTCCATGGGAGCCAGCCCGCGCGCGGCCATCCACTTGTTAGCGGTCGCCAAAGCAATGGCCGCCCTGGAGGACCGCGATTACCTGATTCCCGACGACGTGAAAGACGCGGCCCTCCCCGTGCTGCGCCATCGCGTCATGATGAAGCCTGAGGCCGAGCTGGAGGGCCTCAACAGCGATCAGGTTTTGACGGAAATCATCGGCACGGTTGAGGTTCCTAAGTAATGAAGCAAATGAGGCTGGCTCCGAAGCCGGTTCGTTCGCCCGCTCGCGAAGTGGGGCGATACGGGTTCGGCTTCGGTCGAAGGTTCTTTCTGCTGGTTATCCTCGGCATTCTGTGGGCGGTGCCAGCCTTTTGGAATACCCGTTTTCTTCTCGTGATGGCCGCCTGGGATCTCTGCGCGCTCGTGGCTTGGGCAGTGGACCTGGCCCGGCTGCCTCGTCCCCAGCACTTGGTGTTGGAACGCTCCTGGAACGGACTGCCTTCGCTGAGCAACCCTGTGGACGTGGCGCTGGACCTGCATAATGGCGCTCCAGTGTCCGTCGACTGCCGTGTGCTGGAAGATGTTCCCAAGACGCTTCGTTCCGAACCTCCGCAGGTAGAGATCAAAGCGCGCGCACGGGATTCCGGTTCGGCGACATACACGCTGCTGCCTCTGGCGCGGGGAACAAATAGACTGGGCTCCGCTTACTTGCGTTATCGGAGCGGCGCACAGTTCGCCGAGCGCTGGGCACGAGCGGACCTGGGACAAAGCATTCGCGTCTTTCCAGATCTCGAAGAAGCCAGGCGGCACAACATGTATCTGCTGCGCGCCCGGCAGATCGAGCTGCAACAACGTCTCGTCCGCCGTCGTGGCGCCGGACGTGATTTTGAGAGCCTGCGCGAGTACCAGCAGGGAGACGAATTCCGCAACATCTGCTGGACGGCCACCGCGCGCCGCGGCAAACACGTTACCAAGCTATATCAGGTGGAGCGCAGCCAGGCGGTGTGGCTGGTCATGGATGCCGGACGCCTCCTCCGCGCGCGCGTGGGCAAGCTCAGCAAGCTCGATCTGGCGGTCAACGCTGCGCTCTCTCTGGCCCAGATCGCCCTCTACTCCGGCGACCGCGTTGGCGTTCTGGTTTATGGGCGCAACATCCAGCAGCGCGTCAGTCCGGGGCGCGGTCTGCATCATCTCCGTACAATCCTGGAGAGCCTGGCCGATGCCCGCGAGGAAGCCGCCGAAGCCGACCATCTTCGCGCCGCAGCGGCTCTGATGCAGTTGCAGCGCCAACGCTCTCTGATCATCTGGATCACCGACCTCGCCGATACCTCCATGACGCCGGAAGTGGTCGAAGGCGCCTCGCAGATCCTAGCCAAGCATCTGCTGCTGTTCACGGTGATTGCACAAACGGACCTGCAACTGCTTGCAGCACAATATCCACTGAGCACGGAACATATGTTCGAAGTGGCTGCGGCGCAGGAGCTGGTGCATCGTCGGGAAACGTTGATCGGCCGCATCCGTACGCGCGGCGCCCTGGCTCTGGAAGTCTCACCTTCGCGCTTGACGACTACCCTCGTGAATCAGTACCTGGAGATAAAGGAAAGGAACTTGATCTAGAAACCTCATAGAAAACCTCAGGAGCGCAGCCGCCCCCGGCTGCGTTTGCAACCCTTCAAGAACGCATGCGAGAGCACCTGCGCTCCTGTTTTTTCTGGAGGAAAATTCCTAGGAAATCCGTCCCTCGTCCCCGACTGGCTCCTTCGCTACCAGGAAAAGATAGCTAAAGAGAATGGTTGCGATGGCGGCCGCCAAGGCAAACTTCAACTGCCATCGGATCGCCGGGGATGGCGAAATGAAACCTTCGATAAATCCGGCAACGATCAGCATCGGTATTGTGCCCAGGATAAGACGGACGGCTTCTCCGCCAGCCTTGGCCAGGGCGTCGCGGCGCGAGAGCAGACCGGGAAACAGCATGCCCTGGGCGATGCGCAGGCCGGCGCCGCCGGCGATGAAGATGGCAGGCAGCTCGAGGATGCCGTGCGGCGCAATAAAACTCCACAGCGGCAGACTCATGTCGCCTAACCAGCAGGCGGTGCCGACCGCTCCCAGCTTGCTGCCATTGAGGATCATCATCCAGACCGTGCCCACGCCGGCGGTCAGGCCATAGGCAAAGGTCAAAAAGGTAACCGTGATGTTGTTGGTCAAGATCAAGCTGGAAGCCAGCGGTTTGATGGTGACGATGGACTCTGTCCACATCTGATGGCGCTCGATGGTATCCATCATCCCCGGCCCCAGAAATAGACGCATAAACCCCGGCTGCGTCAGCGACACGAGCGTGCCCGCTACGCCCGCGGCCACAAAAAGGAGGAAAGCGGCGGTGGTCAGGCCCAGATTCCGGCGAAACACCTGAGGGTATGTACGACCGTAGAAATGGAGAATACCTTTGGCCCTCGATTTCCGGCTGGCATAGATGGTATTGTGAGCGCGGCTTACCAAAAGGTTCAAAGAACGCGCATAGGACTTGCCGCTGGGGTCTTCGCGCAGTGCGGAAAGATCGGCCGCCGCCTGGCGATACAGCAAGCCCAGCTCTTGCAGTTCTTGGCGGGTGAGCGACCTCACCCCCTGGATGCGGCACTGGTCGAGGAGGCGTTCCATGCGATTCCAGTGGTTTTGACGCTTTTCGAGCCAATAGGCGGAGATCATTCGTGGACAAGCTTACCATTGACACACCCGAGCAAGTGCACCTGGAGTTTATGCTGGCCGGGATCGGCAGCCGCTTCATGGCAGCCTTCCTGGATTCGCTGATACAGGCGGCTTTGGGCTTCATCCTGTTTTGGGTTGTCATAGGCGTGCTGGCTCTGGAGATCTTCTCCAAGAGCCG
>DATFQZ010000307.1:0-15446 GCA_035263765.1 Candidatus Angelobacter sp.
ACAGCGGCGGCGATTCAGTCGGAAGGCGTGGGCGTGTCCATCGTGCCGGAGAAATACGTCGCGGAATCGGTCATTGAAGCTCTGCGCGGCAAGCTCTTCAAGGAAAGTCGCGTCCTGCTGGTGCGGGCCAAGGTGGCGCGCGATGTTTTGCCCGACGAGCTGCGGAAAGCCGGCGCCAAAGTGGATGTGATCGAAGCCTACGAAACCAAAGTCCCGGAAGGTACTGCGGAGACGCTCAAGAGAATCTTCTCCTCAGCGGAAACGAAACCGGAAATCGTGACTTTCACCAGCTCATCCACAGCCACGAATTTTCTTCAACTCCTCGGCGACCAGGCGCGGGAAGCTCTGCGCGGTGTTTGTGTGGCTTCTATCGGTCCAGTTACCAGCGCAACGCTGGAGAAAGCCAGGTTCAAACCCACGGTCGAAGCGCGAGAGTACACGATGCGAGGGCTGGTCGAGGCCATCGCTGAATTTGCCACCGGAAGCCACAACCGCCCAAACGCATCACGGTAGAATGCTCTGACCGTGCTCTTACTCAAAATCATTATTGCCCCGGTGCTGATTGCATTGGTCAGCCTGGCTGGCCGCAAGTGGGGCCCGGGTATAGCCGGATGGCTTCTGGGCCTGCCCCTCAACTCAGGGCCCATACTCTTTTTCCTGCTCCTGGAGCAAGGCCCGCGCTTTGCTGCGGAGGCGACCCGGGGAAGCTTGCTCGGGATACTGGCGTGGGCGTCGTTCTGCCTCGTTTACGCTTTTTGCTGTTTAAGGATGTCCTGGTGGGCCAGCACCCTGGTCGGGTGGATCGCCTACCTTGTCGTAGCGTGGACGCTGCTGCCGCTGACTCTGACGGTTGTCTGGGCATTTGTTCTGGTAACCGTAACGTTATCAGCTCTCTTGCTGATCTTTCCCAAAGCGCCGCAGACGAATTTAGATTCCAATGAGGACAAGCAGGACCTGTGGCTGCGGATGGCCACCGCCAGCGTGATGGTGGTCACACTCACCGGGGTCGCCAGGATGCTGGGGCCGACGCGGAGCGGACTCCTGACGGCTTTCCCGGCTTACACAACCATTCTGGCGGTCTTCACGAACCGTCACGGGGCAGCCTCAGCGATTCGAGCGATGAAGGGAGTCACGGCCGGCCTGTACACGGCCGCGACCTTCTTTCTGGTGCTGTCGTTTTGTCTGCAGCGCTTGGGCAACGCGTGGTCGTTCGTTTGGGCTTCGGCAGCCGCTCTAACGGTGCATACCGGCAGTCTGCTGTTCGTGCGCCGTAGTGTTCCGGTTCTGGATCGTCAGGCTGGTTGACGAGTGGATGCGTTTCCTGTCTTGAGAGACGTGTGCCGCCCCTCCGGGGCTCACTTCTCTCGCAGCCTACCCAGGGCTTACGCCCTGGGCTACCCTTTTGCCGCGCCTCCGGCGCTGACCGTGGTCATCGGTGCACCCATGAATCGCCAGGGAATCCTCGCTGGGGCATTTTCTGACAACCTGCATGCGCTTAGACCAATTTCTACTCCCAACGGCTAAAGGCACTCCAAGGGCTAAAGGCCGATGGCTAAGTGCTAATTGCTAACTGCCAATTGCCAACTGCTCATTCGTAGATATTGCAGCCGCATTTTTCCGGCGGAACGTATTTCTTCAGGAACTCGGCCACGCGGGTGTAAGCGTCAATCTGGTTCTCGATCTTGGCGAAGCCGTGGCCTTCGTTTTCGTAGACTTTAAACTCCACCACACCGCCGCGTTTCTTCACGGCTTGAGCGACTTGTTCGGCTTCGGTCTTGGGGCATCGCGGGTCGTTGCCTCCGGCCAGTAGAAGCAGGGGCGCCTTGATCTGGTCCACAAAGTTAATGGGCGATCGGTCCTGGTAACGGGCTTTGTCCTTGATGGGATCGCCCATCGTGGCCAGATCGTATTCGTGCAACAGGGGGTCTTCGTTCTCAACCTCGGTGAACCAGTTCACAAAAGGAACGATGGGCACGCCCGCGGCCCACAAATCAGGCGCTTTGGTGACGGCCATCATGCTGAGGTAGCCGCCGTAGCTGCCGCCCATCGCTGCGACTTTCTGCGGGGAGACGAAGCCAGTCTGCTTGAGCCACTCGGCGGCTGAGATCACGTCGGCAAGGTCGCCACCGCCCATGTCGAAGCGGTTGGCATCTTCGAAGTCTTTGCCGTAGCCCGAGGAGCCTCGATAGTTGGGCGCGATGACGAAGAATCCCTGGTTCGCCAGATATTGGATGTTCTTGCTAAAGGCGTTTTGCATTTGCGAGGTAGGCCCGCCGTGGATGTATACGATGCCGGCGTTTTTTCCGTTGCGCTCGGCGTTGTACGGCACGTAGACGAACGCCGAGATTTGCCACTTGCCGTCCTTGCTGGGGAAGTGGACCAGGAATGGTTGCACCATGTCCTCGCCGCGCACTCCGCCGACCAGCGCCTGGGTAATCTGCTGCGACCTCTGCGTGGCGAAGTCAAAGACCCAAAGATCGTTGGGAGAGTTGGCGGCGTCGTGGTAGTACAGCAGCCGCGAGCCATCGCGAGTGAAAGGGGTTTCGGCGCCGCCCAGGGAATTGATCCCTTTGGTAATCGGCAGCTCGTGCGACTGGCGCGTGGCCACGTCGTACACCAGGATATCGGCGTTGCCGTCAACGTTGCTGGTCCAGGTTAGGCTCTTGCCGTCCGGCGCGAACTTGCCGCTCGAGACTTCCCACTTGCCGGTCGTGAGCCAGGTGATCTTCTTGGTCGCCACGTCCAGCAAGGCGGCGTTGTCATAGCCGTTGCCGGCGTTTGAAGTGATCAGCACCGATTTGCCGTCAGGGGAGATATCGGTCGCGGAGTAGTTGTGCTCGCCTTCGTGCGGCGTGAGGTTGGTGGCACGGCCCGTTGCCGCGTTGGCGATGAAGATGTTGGAATCCTTGCCCGCGGCGTGGGCCTGGGTGAAGACGATCCACTTGCCATCGCGCGACCAGATGAGATTGAAGTTACTCAACTGCTTGGCGGTGTTGCTGGTCAGATGCGTGACTTTCTTGGTAGCCACATCGATGGAATCGATCTCGTACGTTGACGAATCCTTCGGCTTGACCGTGTAGGCCAGCTTTTCGCCGTCGGGCGACCAGGCGGGGCCCTCTTCGGAAACTTCCTTGGTATTGGTCAGGTTGACGACCTGGCCGTTGCCGGGCGCGACCAGAAAAATGTCCCACTGCTCGTTGCCGTCGTAATCCGACGCATAGGCGATCCAGCGGCCCTTGGGCGACCAGGCCGGCGAAACCTGCCGCTGGTTGCTGACCGTGAGCTGCACGGGCCAACCACTCTCCGCGGAGACGGTCCACAAATTGTTGCGGCCGGAGATATTGGTGATGAAGGCGATCTGTTTGCCGTCGGGCGACCATGTGCTGTCGCCGATCGTCCGCGTCATATACAGCTTGTCAATAGTGAAAGGTTGAACGTCCCACTTCTGCTTGGAAGTGATCTGTGTGGGATCCGTGATGACGGCGGTGTTTGAGGACGCCGCTATGGGCTTGTCTTGACCAGCAAGGTCAGCAGCCAGGAAGACAGAAATCACCAGCAAAAAAATCGGTTTCGTCATAGCATCGCGTTGTTCCAGTTTAGCTGAGTGCAGGACAGGCGTCGCGCGAAAGATAGGTTGATATAGAATGCTTGCCATTCTTAACTTGCCATAGCTGTACGAGCCGCCTCGGCGGTAGGGGTTTGCCGGAAACGCAAGCGCATGGATACCATCGCTATCAAGGAGTCCCACGAGCCGCTGAGGCCCGGGCTCTCGTTCAAAGCTATTCTGGGATTGATCGCTCTCGCTGCGCTCACCATCCTCCTTACGTGGCGTGCCCGGATTATTGAGAGGGCTTTGCAAGGCGAACGGGAGGAGCCCGCCTTAGTTGGGAAGACGGCGCCCGATTTCTCTGCATCAACGCTCGATGGCCGCACAGTCTCGCTCGCGGAGTTTCGCGGACAGAAGAAAGTCGTGGTCAGTTTTTGGGCAAGCTGGTGCGGGCCGTGCCGCCTGGAGATGCCCGGGCTGATCAAGTTCTACAAGGATCACCACGATGCTTCCAGCGATTTCGAGATTCTGGCCGTCAGCATTGACGAAGACACCCGAGACGCCGCCGATTTCGCCACCGCGCAGAAGTTGACTTTCCCTGTCCTCCTGGATCCCCGGCAAAAGATTGCGGACGCATACCAAGTCGAGGGAATTCCCACCATGTTCATCATCGATAAAGACGGGAAGATAATTTCCGGACAGATCGGTTACGACATGACCATGGAGTTCCGGCTCGCCGGCATGCTTGGAATCAAAGAAAAGAAAGCCAGGGAAGGAGCCTCCGATGGCGGCGCCAGCGATTGAATTCGGAGACGTGATCAAGGTTTATCAGCGGCGCTTCAAGGGCACCCAGGTGCGGGCCCTTTCCAGCGTTTCTTTTGAAGTCGCCCAAGGTGAGGTGTGCGCTTTTCTTGGCCCCAACGGAGCTGGAAAAACGACCAGCATGAGTATTCTCATGGGATTCATCTACGCTGACCAGGGACGGATCCGAGTGTTGGGCCACCCACCGGGCGATGTCCGGGCCAAAGCGCGCATCGGTTTTCTGCCGGAGAACTTTGCATTCTATCGCTATCTCAACGCCGAAAAACTGTTGCACTTTCACCTCCGCTTGACTGGCCGACAACCCGCAACTGCCTGCACTCTCATTGCCGGCCTGCTGGCGAAAGTGCAGTTGGACGGCTACAAGGGTTTGAAGATAGGAAAATACTCGCGCGGCATGGTGCAGCGTTTAGGCATTGCCCAGGCCCTGCTGGCTAACCCCGATCTCCTGGTGCTCGACGAGCCGACTTCGGGTCTGGATCCCGCGGGACGCAAGGAAGTGCGTGATTTGATCCTCGCTCTCAAGGCGGAAGGCAAAACCATCTTTTTGAGCTCGCATATTCTTTCCGAAGTGGAACAGATATGCGATCGCGTCATCATCATCGACCGTGGCCGCCTGGTTCGTGCGGGAGCACTGCAGCCAATGCTCGCGGAAGGCAACCGCGTGGAGATCATCGTCGACCAGCTATCGCCGGAACTCGAGGAGTCGGTCAAAGATAGAGGCGCGTCCGTGCAGCGGGAGCCCGACCGGGTTCGCATCGCCGTTGATACCGTCCAGAAGCGAGCGCTGGCCGAGATGTTATGGGCGGGAGGCTCTGACGTGATCAGCCTGATGCCGGTGAAGAGCTCTCTCGAAGAAATGTTCCTGAAGCTGGTAGGGGGAAGCGGCGAATGAAGGTCCGCACCATAGCGCTCAGTACCTTTGGAAGCTTCCTGCGCAACAAGCTCATCATCCTGTTCTGCAGCCTGTTCGCGTGCCTGGTCCTGCTCATGATGACTCCTCTGCTTGCGTACAAGGCCATGACGACGGCGTCCAATATGCAGCAGATGCAAGGCATTGTGGTGAATGAGGTCGTGACCGTGATGTCGCTGATGAGCGGGTTTGGCAGCCTGCTGGCGGCGTGGGCGGCGGCCGATTCGGTCGCCAGTGAGATGAAGTCAGGGACGATTCTTGCTGTCATGGCACGGCCCCTGCGCCGCTGGCAATTCCTGGCCGGAAAATATATCGGCGTGCTCATGCTGATGGCGGTTTATGTCGTAATCATGCTGGGTGCTACGCTGCTTTTGGCCTGGCTCGGAGGCCAACGCTTCCACGCTTCCATATGGACGCTCCTGGTGTATCCCATGGTGCGCTACGCCATCTGGGCGGCGATTGCGATGTTCCTGGTCACTTGGTTGCACCCCATATTCGCGATGGGCCTTGTGGTGATCCTGGCGTCGCTGGTCCCGTTCTTTGCATCAACGTTCACCAAGATGCCGGCCTGGGTGCGCTTGCCCGTGCACTTGTTTCTTCCTTTGACGAACGTGCTATCCGAACAGCGTTTTCTGACAATTACCAAGGCTTCTTTGAAACCCTTTCCCTGGGTCAGCCACGCAACCGTCCTGGCTTACGGATTGGACTACGCGCTCGTCTGGTTTCTTCTAGCCGTTTTTGTATTTCAATACCGCAGTCTGTCCCGTGATTAACCCTCACAATGACACAAGACCAAGCCGGCTTTTGAAAGCGTTATGGACCATCTTGTTCTCCGTGAAGCATGACTTCTCCGCTTCATGGCGCCCCCTTGGTCCTGATACCCTTCATGTCCCGCCCGCCCTGATGCAAGACCAAACTCGTGACTTCTCCATTTTCATCCTTGATGAACTCGACCTGCGCGTCCACGACCTTGAGGAAAAACAGCGTTTCCGATTCCGCAAAAACCGGGATCTTGGGTTGGTTGGTGGCTTGTGTCATCAAGTGACCGTCTTCCAATGTCATAACGATGCTGAAAGTTGGCGTTAACTCGTACGTACCCACATACTTCTTCAAAATATCCGGCGATAAGGTGATTTCTTTGCGCTCGGAAGCCAGGACTACTTTTTCTCCGTGGGCCACTTGCGCCAGTTGGCCGCCGATGCTTTCGGCGAAAGGGCCATTGAGATTCGCGAGGACGGCCACAACAAGCTTGTCGTCAGGATAGTAAGCCAGGAAAGTGTTGAAGCCTTCAATGCCGCCGCCATGTGCGATCTCCTTACGGCCGTTCTTGCTGGAGACGCTCAGGCCGAAGGCATAGTCGTCCTTGAACGGATTAGTCATCTTGGCTAGGGATTCGGGCTTCAAGAGTCTCCCGCCGAACAAGCCCTGTTCCCAGCGCAGCAGGTCTTCCGTAGTCGAATAAAGCGCCCCGGCGGAGAACGGAATGCTCATATGAACAAAGCCGGCGTTCACCGTACCGCTCCTGTCCCGGGAATAGCCTGCGGCACGGTGTGCGATGACCGCGGAATTGGAGTCGTAACCGGAATCCTTCATGCCCAGCGGCGTGAAAATATTCTGCTGGAGAAAATCACTGTAGCTTTGGCCGCTTATCTTCTCTATCAGATAGCCCAAGAGGACGTATCCTGAGTTCGAATAGTTCCACTTCGTACCCGGCTCAAATTCGAGCGGCTTGTCACGAAACCACGCCACCAGCTTTTCCGGTGTCACCGCTTCGGCTTCCCGGGAACGGTAATCCGGAAAGCTGGTAAAGCTCGGGATACCTGACGTGTGTGTCAGCAAGTGAAAAATGGTCACTTTGTCCCAGGCTGCAGGCGCGTCCGGCATGTACTTCTTCACCGGGTCTTCGACCTTGAGCTTTCCCCGTTCCCCCAACAGCAGGATCGAAGCCGCCGTGAACTGCTTGGTAATCGATCCCAAACGAAACTTTGTGTTGGGCGTGTTCGGAATCTCCCACTCCAGGTTGGCGAAGCCGTAACCCTTGTCGAGCAGTATCTTGCCGTCCTGTGCGACCAGCACCGAGCCCATGAATTGCTTGCTGGGCACGTAGGACTGGACGATTTGCTCCATCCGCGCGGGGTCCGTGATTGGCGGTTTCCCCTGGGCTAGGCAGACGGTGGCAAGAAGAAAAAAGAATGCAATGCGTCGAAACATGAGGTGCTCCAGTCAGGACATTATAAAGAACCGCGTGCCTAGGTCGGTGATGGCATTGGTGTCGGCGCGCTGCCCCGATGGATAGGGATGGGAGATCTAGGTCGCCCGCTGCACAAAGATCCCGGAGAAGTATTGCCGGTGGCGAAAGGCCACAATGCCCCACAGAATGACAACCACGATCGCCAGCGGCAAACCGCTGCGCTCCATGAGCAGATGGTAGAAAAAGATATTCACGATCACCGGGCCAAGCAGCACGAGCGCCAGCGGCACGTAGCGATTCACCAGCAAGAGCGCGCCCCCGGCGACTTGAAGAGCACTGACTACGAAAACGTAATGCGAGGCGATCAGCGCCGCCAGAAATTGTCCTGCGGTTCCTGCAGGCAGTTGCCGCATGGGGATGAAGTTCAAGAAGCCATTCAACCCGAACACAAAAAAGACCAAGCCGAGCAAAATACGCGCGATCAACGCGGCGATTTTCATTTCATTTGTCCTTTCCACTCCAAGCGCCCGGGTTCGACGCTTCTGCCTTAAGGTTTAGCCGACTTGTGAATCTCCACAGTAGACCAGGTCTTGTCCGCGGCGTGGCATAGATTCTCGAGCGGGCAGTCCACGCACTTCGGTTTGCGGGCCACGCACAAGGCACGTCCGTGATGGATGATCTGGTGCGCAAAATCGATCCATTTATCTTGAGGAATGATTTTCATCAGGTCTTGCTCGATGGTTCTGGGATCATCGGCCCGGGTCAGTTCCAGGCGCCGCGAGATGCGGTAGACGTGTGTGTCCACCACTACGCCGACAGCCTTCCTGTACCATGTTCCCAGGACCACATTGGCCGTCTTGCGCGCGACGCCGGGCAGTGTCAGCAGTTCGTCCATCGTTTCGGGTACCTGGCCGCCAAACTTTTCCACAACGCCTTTCGCTGCGCCTACGAGAGACTTGGACTTGTTCCGGAAGAAGCCCGTAGGCCGTATCAAAGTCTCCAACACTTCCGGCTGGAGCGCCGCCAGGGCCTGGGCTGTGGGATACTTTCCGAACAGCTCTGGGGTGACTTTGTTGACAGTGACGTCGGTACACTGCGCGGAGAGGATCGTGGCCACCAGCAGCTCCCACGCGTTGCGGTGCACGAGGGCGCAGGTGACGTTAGGATAACGGGCATCCAGGCGGTCCAGGATCTCGTGGATCCGCGCCGGGGCCAGGGGATCGTAAGCGCCTTTTTTTTTCGCGGGCCTGCTGGACTTGGCGGCTTTGGCGGTCCGAGCAGGTTGGCGTGATGATTTGCGGGACTTGGTTCTGGCAGTGGGCATGACAGCAGAAAATTTAAAGCAGCAGGCTTACAATTCACAAGGGCAGAGGCAAGGAAAATGGCAATAGGCAAGAAGACGGCAGGGAAGAGCGCCGCCAAAGAGCTCTTTGCAGTACCGCTGACCATTGAAGGTTCTAGTGTTCTCCACCAGATGTTCCGCTTTCGCTGGTCGGAATGGCGTAAGCTCACGCCCGCCCAGCGCCACGAGATCTCGTGCGAAGCCGGCGCGGCGCTGGAAAAACTGGAGCACCATGTTTCCGGGCAGAGTGCGCTGTTTTCCATGCTCGGCCATAAGGCCGATCTCATGCTGGTGCACTTTCGCAAATCCCTCGACCACCTCAAGCACGCGGAACTCGAAATCGCGCGCCTGCGCCTGAATGATTTTCTGGAGCAAACCACTTCGTACGTTTCTGTCGTGGAGCTGGGTTTGTACGAGTCTTCGGTGAAGCTTTACCGTTCGCTGCGGGAGAAGAGAGTTGAACCCCATTCCAAGGAGTGGAATGACGCTGTCGAAGACACGGTGAAGCGGCAGACCGAAGCCATGCATCGCCGCCTTTTTCCTGATATCCCGGCCTCGCGTTACATCTGTTTTTATCCCATGGATCGCCGCCGCGGCGAAATGACGAACTGGTACACGCTGCCCATCGAAGAACGCCAGCGGCAGATGGAAGAGCACGGATTGGTAGGCCGGCGCTATGCGGGGACCGTGAAGCAAATCATCACTGGCTCGATTGGATTTGACGATTGGGAGTGGGGAGTAGACCTCTTTGCGGACGATCCCCTGATTTTCAAGAAACTCATCTACGAGATGCGCTTCGATGAGGTCAGCGCCGTTTTCGCTCTGTTCGGGACGTTCTACGTAGGGATGCGCTGCCCCGGAGCACGGGTCGAAGAGCTTTTAAACGGCACTTTACCTGAATAGCTTTTGGCTCTTGGCCTTTGGCTCTTGGCTTTTAGCGTTCTAGCTCTTGGGCATTCGGCCGTCGGGTGTTCGCCTTTCGCTCTTGAGCGCTTGACTCTCGCCGATTTGCCCAAAGTCTCAAGGGCTAAGGACTAAGAGCCAAAAGCCAACAGCTAAGAGCCAAAGGCAAAAAGCCAATAGCCAAAAGCCAAGAGCCGTTACTTCTCCCCATTGACGTTTTCACTTGCCTGTCAGTAGTCTTCATTCATGGTGAAGGCGGTCCAAGCAGGCCAGGTTTGGCGTAACGACGAGAGCGGCGCAACGTTCTTAGTGACCAAAGTCTACAATGAGCTGTTTACGCAGTACGCCATGTTGCGTCCAGCCAATGCCAAGGCTCCGGAAGCAGAGACTATCCGCGTGAAGGTCGCCCGCGAGGCCGAGGGCATGACTCTGCCCGGATACACCTTTACGCAGGATTCCCAGGATTTCTAGCGACGAGCAATCAGCACTCACACTCAGCATTCAGCCCGGCCGAGAAGCCAAAGAAGAACATCACTGAATGGTAGAAAAAATCATTTCGCGGCTCGCCGGTTTCACTGTTGCCGTAATCTCCGCCGGAGGTTATGTGGGGGTCATGCTGCTGATGGCGATTGAATCGGCCTGCATCCCGCTGCCTTCGGAAATCATCATGCCCTTCGCCGGCTACCTGGTCTACACCGGGCGTTTCAGCCTTTTCTGGGCGGCGACGGCCGGCGCCCTGGGCTGCAACCTGGGTTCGGTTGTGGCCTATGAAATCGGATGTTATGGCGGGCGGCCGCTCGTGGAGCGCTACGGCCGTTACGTATGGCTCAGCCGCCACGACCTGGACACGGCGGAACGCTTCTTCCAACGCTTCGGCTCGGCAGCTGTCTTTCTGGGACGGTTGTTGCCCGTGATTCGGACCTTCATTGCCCTTCCCGCGGGATTGGCGCGCATGCCACGGCTGAAGTTCCACATCTACACATTCGTGGGCTCCTGGCCGTGGTGCTTTGCCCTGGCTTGGGCCGGCATGAAGCTGGGCGAACGCTGGGACACGGATCCGCACTTGCGCCAGGTGCTGCACCGGTTGGACTTTGTAGTCCTGATTCTGCTCCTCGGCGGAGCCCTATGGTTTGTGCGTTCGCACTGGCGGAACCGGATGCAGCAGGCCCTCAACCAAAGTACCCATTAAACCTTAGCCAGGTTGCACCGCTTGCGAAGTACAATGCTCTACAAGAGGGTGTTGGGGGGCTGTGGCAGCATCACGCGGCATCGTGGTCTCTGGCGTTGTGCTTGTAGTCATCAAGCTAGTACTGCTGCCCTTCCAGGGATCGCTACCTACAAACCTTTTGTTGACGCTTACAGATGCCCTCCTGGCGTTCCTGATCACCTTCAGCGCCTGGCGAGCATCGCGCCGATCTGGGGCCTATGCCCGGGTATTCTGGTTGTGCGTCTCCCTGGCAGCCTTGATCTGGACGATCAACTTTACGGCCGGCGCTCTTGGTCTCAGGGCCAGTCCCCTGCAAAGTTCGTTGAGCGCGCGCTGGCCGTCGTTAGTGATCAGTTCGTTTCCCTTTGCCATCGCCCTTACCCTGCCGCTGCTGCTGAGGGAAGACCCCGAGAAGATGAAAGTCGGATGGCTGCAGGCGTTGGATCTCATCCAGTTTGGAATCATCGTTTTCTCGGCATTTCTCGTCCTGTTCTATATCCCATCGTTCCATCTTGTGTCCGATATCGAGCGCGTCCGTTATCTCACGCGGCTGCATGTAACGCGCGACGGTATCCTGGCCCTGGGGTTCCTGTATCGAGGCTGGCGCTCGCGATTCTCAGACCTGCGCCGGCTTCACTTCCGGATGTCAGGATTTCTCGTCGCCTATGGACTGTCATCACTGTCTGTCCCTGCCTTGCACGCACTCGGCTGGCCCGATCTCAGTCTCAGCATCGTTAGCGATCTGCCGCCCTTATTCTTATTGATCACGGCCGCTACTTGGCGGCAGAGAGACGTGATTCAACCAGCCCACAAGCCCGGCGACCATAAGGGGATGCTGTGGACACAAGCGGCTGCAGTGGTGATGCCCATCTCCGTTGTGGCGCTGGCCTCGCGGCTGCCCAGCCAGTATTTGCGTGTGGCCTGGATCATGGTGACCTGTTCTTTCGTTTGTTATGCCGGTCGTTTGCTGCTCATGCACCGCGAACAGAGCGCCACGCTCTCCAGGCTCGTAGCGACGGAAGAGAAGTTCTCTAAGGCGTTCCGATCAAGCCCGGCCGCCATTACGATCAGCCGCCTGTCAGACGGAAAGTTCATTGACGTCAACGATCGCTGCCTTCAGTTAATGAAGCGCACCCGGGAGGAAATGATTGGGAACACCTCGATCGATTTGGGTCTCTTCGAGAACTCCGCCGATCGTGCCAGGCTGGTGGACGCCTTGCGCAAGAACGGTTCCGTCCACAGTATGAGCATCCGCTTCCGGACGGTCGGACGGATCCTGCATACCCTGGTTTCCGCGGAGATAGTTGAGTTTGAAGGCGAGGCGTTGATGATCGCCTCGATGTTGGACATGACGGAATTCGAAAGCACAATTCAACAACTTCACCATGCCCAGAAGATGGAGTTGGTCGGATCCCTGGCAGGGGGCGTAGCTCATGACTTCAACAACTTGCTGACCGTAATCACGGGTTACTCTGCGCTGGCCCTGGGGAGGCAGTTGGACAGCGAGCTCAAAGAGGAGATTGCCCAGATCAAGGAAGCAGCGGGCCGGGCGGCTTCTCTCACCCAACAACTCCTGGCTTTCAGCCGGCGCCAGGTGCTTCAGCCGCGAAACATCTCGTTGAACGCCGTGCTTGCCCCCATCGAAAAGCTGCTGCGCCGGACCCTGGGAGGGAACGTGGAGCTGGTTACGTCCCTGGAACAAGCGTTGGGCACGGTCCATGCCGACCCGGCGCAGATGGAGCAGGTAGTGATCAACCTTGCCGTTAACGCCCGCGACGCCATGCCCAACGGCGGCAAGCTCTTCTTCGAGACCAAAAATCTGGAGCTCTCATCACCCTACCCGGAAAGAGGCTTTGAAATCCCTGCCGGCCGTTACGTCATGCTCGCCATCACTGATACCGGAACCGGCATCCCGCCCGAGCTTCAGGACCGGATCTTCGAACCGTTCTTTACCACCAAGGAAATTGGCAGCGGGACCGGACTCGGGCTCTCCACGGTTTATGGCATCGTGAAACAAAGCGGAGGGTACGTCTGGGTTTACAGCGACGTTGGTGTGGGAACCACCTTCAAGATCTGCCTGCCGCGAGTGGATTCCGCGGTGGATACCTTCAGGCCGCTCGAATCTGGACCGGACACCCTGCGCGGGAGCGAGACAGTGCTGGTGGTGGACGACGACGTACGCGTCTGTGAGCTGACGGCGAAGGTCCTGCGCCAGTATGGCTACCAGGTGATTGTCGCCAACTCGGGCGATGACGCGCTGCGCTGCGCTGGTCAATTTGACGGAGAGATTCATTTGCTGGTCACGGATGTAGTCATGCCGAAAACCAGTGGCAAGGACCTGGCCCAGCGGCTCAGATCCGCCAGGCCACGGCTGAGCGTGCTGTACATGTCAGGGTACCCTCACCTTGCGCTTCGTGGAGATAGCGTTGTGGACTTCCGCTCCACCATTCTGCCTAAGCCTTTCGCGCCTTCCGAACTGGCGCGTCAAGCCAGAAAAGCCATAAACTCCCGCGCGTGATCTACACGTGGAGTCCGAATCAACCTGTACCACTGATCAAGACACCGATAGGTTTGCAAACTGCGCGCCAATACGAGAAGATAACCAGTTTGCACTCACATCTCATCGCGCATAGGAAGGATTCCTATTTAGATGGCATCCAAGTCTTCCCCTGAAAACACAGCAACCAAAATCGCTGCTGCCCGAGGCAAACTGGGGGTCATGATCCCCGGCATGGGTGCAGTCGCCACCACCTTCATGGCCGGTGTAGAGGCGGTACGTCAGAAGATTGCCGAGCCCATAGGATCACTCACGCAGATGGGAACGATCCGCCTGGGCAAGCGCACGGAAGGCCGGTCGCCCAAAATCAACAAATTTGTTCCCCTTGCCGGGCTCAAGGATTTGGTCTTCACCGGCTGGGACATTTTCGAAGAGGACGCATACGAGTCTGCCGTCCACGCCGGAGTGCTGGAGAAAGATCTTCTCAACCAGATCAAGCCGTTTCTTCGGTCCATCAAGCCGCGCAAAGCCGTCTTTGACCGCAATTACGTGAAGAAGCTGGACGGCAAACACGTGAAGAAAGGGAAGAACAAGCGCGACCTGGCGGAACAGTTGCGCGCCGATATCCGCGATTTCAAAAAGAAGTCCGGGGCCGACCGTCTGGTGATGATCTGGTGCGGTTCGACCGAAATCTTCTTGAAGCCGGGCGAGGTCCATTCTTCGGTCGAAGACTTTGAGCGCGGCCTGGAGAGCAACGACGAGAACATTGCCCCTTCGATGATCTATGCCTACGCTGCTCTGATGGAAGGCGTGCCCTTCGCTAACGGCGCCCCCAATTTGACCGTGGACATCCCGGTCATGCACGAACTATCCAAGCGCAACCACGCGCCGATCGCCGGCAAGGACTTCAAGACTGGGCAGACACTGATGAAGACCATTCTGGCGCCCGGCTTTAAGGCTCGTATGCTCGGCCTGAACGGGTGGTTCTCCACCAACATCCTGGGCAATCGCGACGGCGAAGTGCTGGACGACCCGGGCTCGTTCAAGACCAAGGAAGAATCCAAGCTCTCGGTGCTTGACCGTATTCTGCAGCCCGAGCTTTATCCCCGCCTTTACGGCAAGATTCATCACAAGGTCCGGATTAATTATTATCCGCCGCGTGGTGATAACAAAGAGGGCTGGGACAACATCGATATCTTTGGTTGGCTCGGCTATCCGATGCAGATCAAGGTGGATTTTCTGTGCCGGGATTCGATTCTGGCCGCGCCCATCGTGCTCGACTTGATCCTGTTCCTCGACCTCGCGCAACGCAGCCATGAGTTGCGGGGGCTGGGCATCCAGGAGTGGCTGAGCTTCTATCTGAAGTCCCCCATGACGGCGCCGGGGCTCTATCCGGAGCACGACCTTTTCATCCAGCTCATGAAGCTGAAGAACACGTTGCGGCACTTGCGCGGCGAACCGCTGATTACCCATCTGGGACTCGAGTATTACGATTAGAGAGAACACAGAGCACCTGCCCGGCATCCCATTCTTCATGTGGGCATGGTCGTTTCTATCTGTGTTTTTGGTTTTGTCCTCGTGTGTGTTTGCAGCCGAAGGCATGTTCCAGGGCAAAATCGTGGAACCTCCAGATCAGAAGCCAGCAGTCCCCGGCTGGATCTTCGTTCAGGGCCGTAATCGCATGGTTCGCCGCGTTGACGTTGCCCGTGCCGTCATCGTTCCGGTTGCCGGAACTTCGTCAGGACAAGGCCAGAAATGCGGTCCCGAGTGCTTGGCGGTGGGCCAGGAAGTCAGGGTTACCGCCGAGCAGGACGGATCCGGCGAATGGCATGCCCGGCGTGTGGAAATCTTGCGTCCCGCTACTGGTCGGGGCAGCACGATAGTCCAATGGACAGCCCGCAAAGCGGCTCAACCTTACGAAACTTTACCTTGGCAGTCTTCAGAGAACCAGGGTTGCTGGATAACCACCCCCATCCGGTTGTGCATCCAACCGCTTACGGAGAAATCCATAATTACCCGATGGTCCG
>DATFQZ010000308.1:0-7442 GCA_035263765.1 Candidatus Angelobacter sp.
GCTTCCGCCATTTCTTTCATCATGGGGACGGTGAGCACGTTGTGGGGCGCGTGGCTCATCGTCAACCGCGCGATGCAGTTCGTGATCTCGAACTGGATGTACTTGTACGGCTGTACCGCGACTCGCAGGTCGCCGGTTTCCGCGTCAGGCACGGTTCGTGTGGACATGCTCACCTCAAGAGGATAGGGGGAGAGTTGTGGGCTGATTATCCGCTGAAATCAGACGCGGAAACAAGCCGGCAATTCTCTTATACGTTACTCTTGGGTACACTTCGCGCGCTGGGCAGTACTCAAAGGGAGTTGACCTTCCGGATTCGGGGTCCGGAACCTGACGTTGACAAGCCAATCTCCGGCGGCTATTTTCAGGGGCATTGGAATCCAAAAGGAGGGTTCTTGCGAATGAAGCTAAGTATTAGATTGTTATTGATCGTGGTAGCTCTCGGTCTCTGCATCCCGCTGTCGATGGCCAAAGCGCCGGCGCCAGCCGTCGATCAGCCTCACATGCAAGCGGCGTTGGAACACCTCAGGGCCGCCAAAGCAGAATTAGAGAAAGCCGAGGCTGACAAAGGCGGACATCGCGTGGCCGCGCTCAAAGCCACCAACGACGCTATCCACCACACGGAAGAAGGGATCGAGTTCGCAAGAACTCACTAGCCACGATTAGTCAAGGACTCAGTGGTTTTAGAGCCGGCCCTTCGGGCCGGCTTTGTGTTGTTAGCAAGAAGCAAGAAAGGAATCGCCGATGACTTTTTCCTGGCGCAGGGAAGGGGATGAGTTTGAGATCAGCACCGACAATACGCGCCTTGACGTTCCCGCTGTGCATGCCTTCCTGACTGCATCCTACTGGGCGAAGGGAATTCCTTTGCCTGTAGTGGAGCGCTCGGTCCGCAACTCGATATGTTTCGGAATTTATCGCGGCCACGAGCAAGTAGGGTTTGCCCGCGTCGTCAGCGATCGTGCAACCTTCGCGTATCTGGCTGACGTTTACGTCTTGCCGGGGTTCCGCGGTCGCGGCCTCGCCAAGTGGCTGATGGAGTGCATTATGGCCCATCCGGACTTGCAAGGGCTGCGCCGCTGGTCGCTGCTCACGCGCGACGCGCATCGCTTGTACCAGGCGTTCGGATTTGAGCCGCTCCACGCCCCGGAGCGCTGGATGGAAAAACATGACCCTGACGTCTATGCAAGAATACCGAGCGGAGGCGTTCCTTAAGAGGGAGGTAATGATGCTGAGGATTGCAGCGTTTATTCTCTTGCTATCCATGGTCACTGGCGCGCAGAATGCCTCACCAAATCAGGCTGACCAGCGCTTGATCGATTCGCTGAAAAAGACGATGGTGAGCGATATCGAAACGGGCCTGCCTCAGCAGAGTTTTGACAGCTGGTTCACCGGCCTCGTAAAGCCGGCTGAAATCGCCTATGAGGTCAAGGACTGCACCGACGAAGCCGCTGCTACGGAAGGCGGCCGGCCGGTCTCCTGTGTGATTGCCTATACCAAGCCGCCACAACCCGGCTGGGATCGTGGGATTGAAATCAGTTTCTTCGTCGTGGCGCCGCCAGAAGGCGAAGGATCCAGCCACCGTGTGACGGTCAGGCCACTCCTTCCCAGGCTCATGCAGGCATGTGAAGGGCCGTCCAATCCAAAGATGAAGCGCCCTAAGCATTGCTTCCCTAAGCTGAGCGAACTGGAAAAGCTGGTGCGCGGCTCCACACCCCACTAAGGTGACTTGTACGCGCGACCACGAGTTACCCTCTGAAATCTCGAAGGAACGTCAAGGATCCTTATCCCCACGGAGGTCTTGAAAGAGATCTCTCTCCTGGTGGGCCGGCATTTCAGGAAAAGCTGTATGATTTCTCTGATGACAACCAACGCAATGTCCCGCCCCCTTGCGCAAGCTGACCCTGAGATCGCACGCGCTATCGCCCACGAAGTCCAACGGCAACACGAAGGCTTGGAGCTGATTGCGTCGGAGAACTTCGTGAGCCTGGCGGTCCTGGAGGCCGCGGGATCGGTTTTCACCAACAAGTACGCGGAGGGCTATCCCGGCAAGCGTTACTACGGCGGCTGCGAGTTTGCCGACGTGGTGGAAAACCTGGCGCGCGACCGCGCCCGGCAACTGTTCAGCGCCGAGCACGCCAACGTGCAGCCGCACTCCGGCTCCCAAGCCAATATGGCCGCCTACATGGCATTGCTCAACCCTGGGGACTCAATTCTGGGTCTCAACCTGGCGCACGGCGGGCACCTTACGCACGGCCATCCCCTGAATTTTTCCGGCAAGATGTACAAGATCATTCCCTACGGCGTCCGCAAAGATACGGAGACCATTGACTACGACGAACTGGAGCGCATCGCAGAGCGCGAGCGTCCCAAGCTGATCGTGGGCGGGGCCAGCGCGTATTCACGGGTCATCGACTTTGCGCGCATGCGGCAAATCGCCGACAAGACCGGCGCGAAGCTGATGGTGGATATGGCCCACATCGCCGGGCTGGTGGCCGGCGGGGTCCATCCCTCGCCCGTGCCTCATTGCCACGTCGTCACCACCACCACGCACAAAACGCTGCGCGGGCCACGCGCCGGCATGGTTCTGTCGAAGCAGGAGTACGCCGCTGCCGTCGACAAGATTACCTTCCCCGGAATTCAGGGTGGTCCGCTCATCCACATCATCGCTGCCAAGGCGGTGTGTTTCCATGAAGCCATGCAGCCGTCATTCCAGGACTACGGGCGGCAAGTGGTCGCCAATGCCCAAGCGCTGGCGCAAAAGATGATCGATGAGGGCTTCCGCGTGATCTCCGGCGGCACTGACACCCACCTGTTCCTGATGGACGTTTTCTCAAGAGGAATGCTGGGTAGCGAGGCCGAGAGCGCTCTGGGCCAGGCGGGAATCACCGTGAACAAGAACGCCATCCCGTTTGACGCGAATCCCCCGCTCAAGCCCAGCGGCATTCGCATCGGGACACCAGCTCTGACCACGCGCGGCATGAAGGAAAAAGAAATGGTGCAAGTCGGGGCGTGGATTGCCGAAGCACTGAATAACCGTAAGGATTCGGGAGCGCTGGAGCACGTTCGCCGCAAAGTGTACGAGCTGGCCGAGGCTTTTCCGCTCTATCCCGAATTGCGCGAGACGGTGGCAGTGTGAGGCCACTTAATTGGGCGCAAGCTTGAAAATAGTTCCGGCGCCGATATCCACAAGGTAAAGCTCGCCGGCCTGATCCTGCCCGAACGAGCTGATGGTTTTGCCGGTGGTCAGGAGAGGTGTCCGGGTAAACACGTTGGACGAGGTCTCCTGCAAAGCAAAAATCTTTCCCGTGCCCAGGTCCCCAAAGATATAGACACCCCGCAAAGTGGGCAGATTCGAGCCTCGGTAGACAAAGCCACCAATCACTGCGTTGCCCTCAGCATGACTGTATTCAGTTATGGGCAGAATCAATCCTGCAGTGTTGCATCCGCTGGGAGGATTGAAGCAATGCATTCCTTCCATGATGTTCCATCCGTAGTTGCCGCCTTTCTGTACGATGTCGACTTCTTCGAACGCGTCCTGGCCTACGTCGGCCACGAACAAGCGTCCTGTGCCACGATCGAACGAAAAGCGCCAGGGATTGCGAAAGCCAAAGGCCCAGATCTCGGGCAGTCCTCCTCCGGCAGCAAACGGATTGTCAGCGGGGATGTGGTACTGGAGGCCGGGGTCAGTGGAATTCACGTCAATGCGCATCATCTTCCCCAACAGCGTCGCTGTGTTCTGGCCGTGGCCGAAAGGATCACCCCCGCCTCCGCCGTCGCCCAGACCGAAGTAGAGAAGCCCATCGGGACCAAAAGCAAGCTGGCCGGCCTTGTGATTCATGAAATTGCCGACCTGGTCGACGGTAAGCAGAATGCGCTCGGTGGCGATATTGACCTGGTTGGCGTTGGCAGGAGAAGCCGTGTACTCGGCGATCACCGACTGGATCTGCCCGCTTGACGTACGCGTGTAGTTGACGTACAGCTTGCCGTTGGCCGAGTAGTTGGGATGAAAAGTCACGCCCAGCAAGCCCATCTCGGCGCCGGTTGTGACCTTGCTGCTGACGTCGAGAAAAGCGGCGGGAAGCACCGATCCATTCTGAATGATCTTGATCGTTCCGCCTTGTTCCACCACAAACAGCCGGCCGCTGCCGTCGCCCGCTTGCTCCAGGCCCAACGGAGAGTTAAAGCCGGAAGCCACCGGAGTCAACGCAGGGGGTGGGAGAGCGGAGGGCGGTGTCGAGTGGTCTCCGCCGCACCCAGCAATCACGAAAACCGCGACCAACAAAGCGGCGAGCAACGCACCCGTTCTTACCATAGCTTGCGCCCAGAAAAAACTTTGTTCGACCATGATATTCCCGCTTCCGGCTGTTGGCCTGCGAAAAGGCCGGCGTCGCGTTGCACGGAAGGCCAAGGCCGGATAAATTGGAGTTATCTAAGCCAGTCCCAGTCCGGGACGCACGTCTTCAGGTGAAGGTGCAAGCATGGGGCCGGGCATAGCGAGGTGCGTTTGTCCAAAAGCAAATACAAGTTCTTGATCGTGTTACTTGCAGCCGTTGCTTGCAGCTCCGCGCTTGCTCAAGGCCAGCCGAGTACCAAGCCTGATTCCGGCATCACGTGGACCTTCGCCGTCTCCGGAGACTCGCGCAACTGCGGCGACGTGATCATGCCAGCAATCGCCGCGGGCGCCAAAAGCAACAACGCCGAGTTTTACTGGCATTTGGGCGACCTTCGCGCCACAACCTTCATTGACGAGGACTACCTGCACGAGCCTGAGCACAGAGATGCGGCGCCGGCGAAGACTCATTATGACAAGACCGAGTGGGACGACTTCATCCAGAGCCAACTCAACGCGTTCGGTACCACCCCGGTTTTCGTCGGCATCGGCAATCACGAGACGTATCCGCCGAAGTCCCGCGAACAGTTCATCATCCAGTTTGCCGACTGGCTGGATTCCCCCACGCTTCATGCACAGCGCCTGGCCGACAATCCCAATGACCACGCGTTGAAGAGCTTTTTTCACTGGATCAAGAACGGAGTGGACTTCATCTACCTCGACAACTCCACGAAGGATCAGTTCGACGCCTACCAGATGGCCTGGTTTGAAGGCGTACTAGAGCGCGCCGCCGCCAACCCAGAGGTGAAAACCGTGGTGGTCGGGATGCACGCCGCGCTGCCGGACAGCCTGGCCTCTGGCCACAGCATGAATGATTGGGATGTTGGCACGCAGAGCGGAAGACAAGTCTACGCCGATTTACTGAAGTTCCGCGAGGCAGGCAAACACGTTTATGTTCTCGCCAGCCACTCACATTTCTTTATCAACGGGATCTTCGACAGCGACTACTGGCGCGCTCACGGCGGCGTGCTGCCGGGCTGGATCGTGGGAACAGCCGGCGCCATGCGGTATCAGTTGCCGCCCACCGCCGATCGCGCAAAGGAAGCCCGGACGAAGGTGTATGGATACTTGCTGGGCGGCGTTCGTCCGGACGGATCCGTCGATTTCACGTTCCAAGAAATCAAGCGCGGAGATATTCCCGCTTCGGTCAGCCAGCGCTTCGGTCCGGAGTTCGTGGATGTCTGTTTCAACCAGAACGTAGACCTTCGGCCTGCCCCGGCTCCGGCAGGACAGAAACCGGCGGCAGAGAAGTAAGCGGGGTTTCAAAAAAGATTTGAAAGGGCGCGGGCTTGCTTTGAAGGACGGCGGCTGAAGGGGTTGCGGAAGAACGCTTGCATACAATTCATCAGCACTGGCCGGAGCGTTGAGATCAGGACGGCATTCAAACCGGCTCCCAGCTAGGCGCGGTCGCTCGGGAGAGATAAGCCCAGTGCCGGAGGCGCGCCGAGAGGGTAGCCCACGGCGCTAGCCGTGGGCAAGAGGAATAAGATTAGAGCCCCGGAGGGGCGACACAAGGAAGCACAATCGGAAGATGACGCTCGAACAGGGACTCATTTCCTTGCTAGAAGCAGCACGGCGTGGTATTCGATCCGCGGTGCGCATTTTGGGTGAAGAGTCTGTACCGCGCCTCTACCACCCCAGCACGCGAAAACCGCGCGTGCCGGGGACCCCGGCCTCTGGCGCTCCTGTCTTTTTTCACCCTACCCACGGCGATGCCGTGGGCTACCATGTAGTCGCGCCTGCGGTGCTCGGAACCGGTACGAGTGTTGGAGTGATCGCCGAAGCACCGCAATCATTCGAACAGAATCCAGTAGAAGCAGGCTTAGTTGATTCTCCGGAAAAATATCCAGACAGCTCAGCACATTGAAATCGAAGATTAAACGCAGCGGCTGAAGCCAAGCCCTTCAACCAATCTAACTTTCACAACAACCTTCCGGTGCGGGCCCAGCGTGTGCGCGAGAAGAAATTGATCGCGATCGAAGAATAAAACGCCATCTGCTGGTCCACGTCCTGGTTAAGCCAGCGCGCCGTAGGAGCGTCGTAGGACCAATAGACGAACAGAGGCTCGCCAATCACATTATCCACCGGAACGAATCCCCACTCCCGGCTGTCGCTGGAGTTGTCGCGGTTGTCGCCCATCACAAACAAGCTGCCGGGCGGGACCTCGATCGGTCCCACGCGCTCGTGTGCTGACCGCAGAGGGAAACGGTGCACAACATACGGTTCGTCCACGGCTTGCGAGTTGATGAACAGGCGGCCATCGCGGATCTCCAGCATGTCGCCGCCGACAGCGGTCACGCGCTTCAGGTATGTTTCGTCGGGGTTGAGCGGATAGCGGAAGACGATGATGTCACCGCGATGGATGGTCTTGAGCCTGGGCAGACGCCGGTTCAGCAGCGGAATCTCCGGGCCGTAGAGCATCTTGTCTAAAAAAAGGTGGTCGCCGACGAGAATGGTCCCTTCCATGGAGCCAGTCGGCACTACCGATGCCTCGCCCACGAAGGTGCGTACGCCCGTTACCACCAATGCGAAGATGAGCAGGCGGCCCATAGGTCGACGCCACAGCCTTCGGCGCGACGCCGCGACGCGGAGCACAGGAGTTGAATTGACCGCTGTCGCGTGGATGGCGCTGGATTCAATAGCCCGCATTCGAAGACGAAGGAAAAACTTGAGAGTCCTTCATTCTTCGCGGAGCGGGGAGAAGTCGCAATCAGGTGAATACCTGCATGGAAGAAGCACTTAGCAGTTAGCACTTAGCTAGGTCGGGTTTGGGGGCCAGCGTTTCGATCACCAGATCGCTCGACGAGCGTGCTTATACAACCAATGTCTGGCGTGGTTAAAGTCCAGCGCAGTAACTAGGCTGATTGCTAACGGCTAATGGCTAATGGCTGGTGTTTTCCGCTATAATGAAGTCCTGTCATGACCGCCTGCGGCGCTATTAATGCGGCGGTTTCTTTTTGCGTTCGGGGAGTGGCTCAGCCTGGTAGAGCACCTGGTTCGGGACCAGGGGGTCGGAGGTTCAAATCCTCTCTCCCCGACCAATTCAAAACAAAGC
>DATFQZ010000309.1:0-9421 GCA_035263765.1 Candidatus Angelobacter sp.
CCTTAACCACAGAGGACACAAAGGAGCACAAAGGGAATCCGATCCAGAAAAGCTCCAGTCAGATTCGGTAAAGCCAGATCGCCTAAAGATTTGAAGCTCAGCCTTCGTGTGCCTTCGTGTCCTTTGTGGTTTCAAATTACGATCTATTTCATCCGCGAAACCGCCGTCTCCAACGCGCGGCGCGTGTAGACGTCCGCCAGGTGTTTGCGATATTCAGCGCTGGCAAACAGATCCGTGTTTGCTTCCACGCCATCGGCAACATGGCTGGCAGCTGCCGCGAGACTCTTGGCGTCAAGAGAGGCGCCTTTCAGAGCACGCTCAACGCTGCTGGCGCGGTAGGGCTTGGGAGACACTCCGGTCACTCCCACGCCGCACGAGGTGCACTTGCCGCCCTCCGCGGCGAGACTGACAGCGATGCCAACTACGGCGAAACCGGACGCGGGATGCCGCACCTTCATGTAGGCTTGCCCGACTTTGCCCTTGGGCGCCGCGAAGCGGATTTCCTTGATGATCTCTCCCGGCTGCAGCGCGGTGGTCAGCATATCGACAAAGAAGCTGTCGGCCTTGATGGCTCGTTCGCCTTTGCTGCCCACGGCCACGATCTCGGCGTTCACGGCGATGATCGCGGCCGGCCAGTCGGCTGCGGGATCGGCGTGGGCGATGCTCCCGCCGATCGTCCCTTTGTTGCGTACTTGCATGTCGCCCAGGTTGATCGCCGTTTCCGGGAGGAGAGGACAGGCACGGCGCAGCACGTCAGAGGTTTCGATCTGAAAATGCGTCGTCATAGCGCCGATGCGGATCTGCCCGCCTTCGTCCTTGATGTAAGCAAGGTCCTTGATCTTGCCCAGGTCGATCAGCACTTTGGGCTGGGCCAGGCGCAGCTTCATCGCGGGCAGCAGGCTGTGGCCGCCGGCCAGAAGTTTGGCGTCGTCTTTGTGCTTGGCCAGGAGAGAGAGGGCTTCGTCCAGGCTCTTAGCGGCGATGTAATCGAAATGTGCCGGAATCATGATCTCCTCCGTTGTGCGCCGCTATGCGGCCCCAGCTTTTTTCTTGGCGATAATGCGCCAGATGCTCTCCGGCTTGATCGGCATGTCGAGATGCTTGATACCGTACGGCGCCATCGCATCCACCACCGCGGCCACGATGGCCGGCGTCGCTCCGATGCTCCCTGCTTCGCCTACGCCTTTCACGCCGAGTGGATTCACCGGCGACGGAGTCTCGGTGCTGTCGAGTTCGAACCACGGGACCTGCGCCGCTTTGGGCACGGCGTAGTCCATCAGCGAGCCGCTGACCAGTTGTCCTTGGTCGTCATAGACAACCTCTTCGTAGAGCGCCTGGCCGAGAGACTGCACAATGCCGCCGTGCACTTGTCCGTGCACCAGCAGCGGGTTGATCACTTTGCCGCAGTCGTCGACCGCGATGTAGCGGCGGAAGTGGATCTCGCCGGTCTCGTTGTCGATCTCCACCACAGCGATGTGGGTGCCGAACGGGAACGTGAAATTCTTGGGCTCGAAGAACGACGTCGCAGAGAGCCCCGGCTCCATGTCCGGCGGAATGTTCTTGGCCAAGTGCGCGCCCAGCGCGACCTCCTGGATGGTCACGCTCTTGCCGTCTTTCGTTGTGAACTTGCCGTCGGCAAACGTGACCGTCGACGCATCCACGCCGAGCAGGTGAGCCGCCATCTTCTTGGCCTTTTCTTTCAGCTTCTGCAACGACATGTAGACCGCTGTCCCGCCTACCGCGGTTCCGCGGCTGCCGAAGGTTCCGATGCCGTACTGGACAACCGCCGTGTCGCCGTGGATCACGGTCACGTCATTCACCTGCAGGCCGAGTTCGTCGGCCGCGATCTGCGAGAACGAAGTTTCCTGGCCCTGGCCGTGCGGAGACGCACCGGTCAGAATGGTGACTTTGCACGTCGGCTCGATACGGACAGTGGCGCTCTCCCAACCGCCGGCAGCCATCGCCGGCGACGGGCCCATGGCGCAGATTTCAACGTATGTCGAGACGCCGATTCCTAGTAAGCGGCCTTCGCTACGGGCTCTCTTCTGCTCATCCCGCAGCTTGGTGTAGTCGGCCATCTTCAGAGCTTTGTCGAGCGCACCCTGGTAGTTGCCGCTATCGTAGAACAGCCCGGTCGCGGTCTTGAAGGGCTGGTCACCGCCGAAAGGCGCGGGGAAGTTCTTGCGCCGGACTTCCACAGCGTCCATGCCCAGCTCCAGAGCCACCAGGTCCATGGCGCGTTCGATCACGTAGGTGGCTTCCGGCCGTCCTGCGCCGCGATACGCGTCCGTGGACATCTTGTTGGTGAAGCACGCGGTCACGTTCATCTGGATTGCGGGAATTTTGTAACAGCCGGAGAGCATGAGCCCGGTCAGCGTTGGGATGGCCGGCGTGAGCAACTGGAAGTACGAGCCCATGTCGGCAAAGACGTTGTAACGGAAGCCGGTGATAGTTCCATCTTTCTTGCAACCGATCTCGATATAGCCAGCCTGTCCGCGGCCGTGAATGGTGCCTTGGATGTTTTCGCGGCGTCCTTCAATCCACTTCACCGGCCGGCCCAGCTGCATGGAGGCGTAGCCGACGATCGCCTCTTCCGCGTAGACGTTGAGCTTGGAGCCGAATCCTCCGCCGACTTCCGGAGCGATAAAGCGCAGCTTGTTCTCCGGCATACCGAGCATGAGGGACAACTGCGTGCGCGCAAGATGAGGAATTTGGCTCGAAGACCAGAGAGTGAGTTCCTGCTCGCCGGGATAGTACCGCGCCTGCACGCCGCGCGGCTCCATGGCGATCGGCGCCAGACGGCGGTGCAGGATCTTCTGCTTCACGATCTTGTCGGCGGATTTGAGCGCGGCTTCAATGTCGCCTTCGCCGGCCGTCATCTTGTAAGCGACGTTCGATCCAAATTGTTCATGAATGACGGGGCTCTTGGGGTCGGCAGCTTTCTCTTCGTCAAGCACCGGTGGCAGTTCTTCGTAGTCTACGTTGATTAAGTCAACGGCGTCGCGGCCGATGTACTTGTTCTCCGCGATCACCACGGCGACTGGATGTCCCACCCAGTAAACCTTACTTGTGGCCAGCACGCGATGGTCGGGCACCTTCATCTCCGGGATGGACGCCCCGCAGGGCACAGCGCCGATCTTCTGCGAGATATCTTTGCCGGTGTAAACGGCAACCACGCCGGGCAGCTTGACGGCCGCACTCGTATCGATCTTCTTGATACGCGCGTGCGGGTAGATGGAACGCAGAAACACTGCATGCAGCGTGTCGGGCAGCTTGATATCGTCCACGTAGTGGGCCAGCCCCTGGATCAGCCTGGGATCCTCGGTGCGCTTTACACTCTTGCCGACAAATTTCTCAGCCATGCCTGCCTCCCGGTTAAATTTCAAATCAACCGTTTGCTTCTACCGTGCCACGGATTTTGATTTCATTTTCTTCGCGGCGCATTGCACCGACTGGACAATGTGCTGGTACCCGGTGCAGCGGCACAGGTTACCCTCCAGGCCGTGCCGGATCTCTTCTTCACTAGGATCGGGATTGCGCTGCAGGATCTGGGCGGAGGCCATGATCATCCCCGGTGTGCAGTAGCCGCACTGCAGGCCATGGTGCTCCCAGAATCCCTGCTGGATGGGGTGAAGCTCGCCACTCTGCGCCAGGCCTTCGATGGTCGTGACGGTTGAGCCGTCAGCCTGTGCAGCAAGCATGGTGCATGACTTCACCGCCTGCCCATCCACCAGCACCGTACAGGCGCCGCATAAAGAAGTCTCGCAACCCACGTGGGTCCCCGTGAGGTTCAGGACGTCCCGCAGGTAGTGGACCAGCAACAGGCGAGGCTCAATCTCGCTCTGATGCGTTGTCCCGTTCACTGTGACACTGATCTTTTTCATCGCGGCACCCCTTTAGCAGCAGTTCGGCGGTCCTCAGAAGGAAAACATACTAAAGCAGTCGTCAAAAGAAACCAACTCACATTGGCAAAACCCAGGAATTGTACCGCGTTTCACCGGGATGTGGGAAAAGCCTGAAGAATGTGTCTATGACTTTGCGGCAGCGATGATTCCCAGAACCACCACGACAATTTGCGTGACGATGAGGGCCAGCCAGGTGACCACCAAGGTGACCAGGCCTTTGATGACTGTCAATCCGGCACTCTGCTGGTATACGCGACGCAGGGCAAAAAACAGGTAGACAAAGTACACGATGGAAGACACGCCACCAACCACATAACTTGTCCAGCTGTAAATATTCAAGCCATACGTGACGGGCCGAAGCAGCGAAGCCGTCAGATAAGTGAACGACATGAAGTGAAACGCGAAGACCAAATGCTCCACAAAGTACCGCTTGTGGTACAGCAAGGCCAAAACGCCCCCGATGACCAGCACGACCGGGAACTGCATCGCCGTGCTGATTTTATGGACTCTGGCCTGGACTCGCTCCATGATCATTTCTTTGGTCACGTGTTTCTTGGCTGCCAGCCTGGTCCATGCCTTATCCACGCTTCCTGTTTTGTCCTGGCCAGTGAACCAGTACACGTCATAGGCTGAACGAGGAAAGTAAGAATCTACGAGGAAGTAGACGGCGCACACCATCAGGAACAGACTCAGTGGCTTCATGTACAACGACCGGCGCCCCAAAACATATTCCCGCGTGAGATAACCAGGCCGGGAGTAGAGATAACGGGCCGTGGCAAAGACTTTTGAATCAAGATGAGTTAGCTCGTGCAAAGCATGGAGCAAGAAATGCTTGAGTGTCAGTTCTTCTTCGTGGCGGTGCTTCTCGCCGCAGTCGTGACAGAACTTTCCTTTGAGTTCTGTACCGCAGCTGGGACAGATCTGCGATTGGGCAACCGGCGCGGGCTGGACACTGGTGGTCAAGGTGTTTCGCGGCAGATCTGGGTCAACGGAGTATAACCGAAGTGTTTGAAAACGCGAACGGGGACTGGCGACGGTGAAACGAAAAGGCTTCCATTGACACTTATTTGTTTGGGGGACTACGATGCGTCCCACCTGGAGCTCCGCAATCGGTGCGGGTTGTACCGCTGCTTGCAGTTAGCCATTGGCGTGCTTTGGGATACGAGGCGGGAGAGATTCCATGCGAGCCATTTTTATCAGCTATCGAAGGGATGACGCCGAGGGCGAAGCCGGCCGGCTGTTCTCCGACCTGTCCAAGCACTTTGGTGAAGACCGGGTATTCATGGACGTGGTTGCGATCGAACCTGGCCGCGATTTTCGCAAGGTCATCGACCAGAACGTGGCTTCCTGCGGAGTGTTGCTGGCGATGATTGGCCCTCGCTGGGTGGACGCGCAGGGCGCCAACGGACAGCGCCGCCTCGACGATCCCTCGGACTTCGTTCGCCTGGAGACGGCATCGGCGTTGCGCCGCGATATCCCGGTGATCCCGGTTCTGGTACACGAAGCAAGGATGCCCCAGACCGAACAGCTACCCGACGACCTTAAGGAACTGTGCTACCGCAATGCCGTGCAGCTCACGCATGCCCGTTGGGATTCAGATTTACAGCTGTTGGTGAAGGCGCTCGAGAAGTGCATTGGGACTGTCGTGACAGCGCCGGCGGCTCCGGCGCCGCAGGCTGCCGCAGCAGCGGCTGCGGCCGTGCCGGCATGGACGCCGCCGCCACAACCGCCCCCACCACCACGAGCCCCGGCGCCGGTTCAGACTCCTGTCTACCAATCTCCTCCGATTGCAACTCAACCAGCGCCCACTCCCGCTCCGGCCGGCGGAGTGGTGTCAGGAGGATTGAAAGTGGGTATTTGTCTGATCGGGCTCTTCGTCGCCATCGTACCGATCATCATGGGGATTATCTACATGATGGACGCCAGCCCTGAGAAGAAATCCGCCGGCAAGCTCTGGCTCTGGGTGGGCATCGGTGAATTCGTTTTCGGTTGCTTGATCTGGAGTGCTTTGATGCAACCGGGCAATTACTGACAAGGGTGCACATACCGAATGGTGCGTCCTCTATGCCGGGACTTGAATATCTATTCCGAATGATGTGCCACCAGTTGCCGATCCGCTCACCGCAGTGGGCGGGCCTGGTTTTTCCCCTCTGCTGGCGCTGCGCCGGGTTGCATCTGGGTTTCTTCGCCTGGTACGTCTCTCAGCTGATGCCGAGCTCGAAGCTGCGAAGGCCTCGTATGGTTGCCGACGTCGTTGTCCTGGTCGCTTTCCTCCTTCCTCTGGCAATCGATGGGCTGGGAAATTTTCTCTCACTGTGGTCATCGCCGGGCTGGGTTCGTGCATTCACCGGATTAACAGCCGGGGTTGCTTTACCGCTCTTATTGAATATGCTGGCGCAAACCTTCGACGCGATAGTGCCGGCGAGCAAGCTGACCGCAGTGCGCCATTCGAACTTCGTCTCATGGCTCCCGCTCTGCGCGATGATCATGGGATCGGCAGGAATCTGGCTGCTGGGACACCCATTCGCCACGTGGGTTTTTCGGCTTCTAGAAATCGCTGCGGCGACCGGGACGGTTCTGTTCTTCGTCCAATTTATGCGGGCGGGGTTCCTCTGCCTGTGGGGCAACGCCATTTGCAATGAGTCGGACCAGACATGGGGAATGCAACCCAGAGCTTAAGGCAGTTTAGGCAATAGTGATCGCGCACGAGTCACTGTTTCCCACCTGGCTCGACAGTTAACCGAACGAGACACCATCCCGAATCCCGGAGGCGCTCCCGCAAAGCGGGAGTGCCGAAGCGGTGAGGGACCTGCTCTGTCACTGCTGCGCGCAAGCCCAGACGATCGTTAAGGCTTCAACTGCACGTAAGCGAACCGACTGATCAAGCCTGGTTTTTTTTGGCTCACGCGAGACGGCGACGGAGCAGGTCCCTCACCCCGCTCGGCGGGGCTACGCGGGGATTCGGGATGGGATCTCGTGGGGTGTTGAGCTGACGCGGGCTGCAAGTCTGTGTGACGGGACGCAGTGGCCGTAGGCGCAAGGCGGGGTTAGAGCTGCGAGGCGGGCTTACCGGTTCACTCTTCCTCGCCCTTCTTTTCTTGATGGCCGGCAGCCGTCCACCGGGCATGTTCTTGTGACACCGTTGATTCGATTCGTTCGGCCAACAAGGCATGCGGGTCCTGCGCGTTGCCGTAGGGGCCGGCATGGCCCAAATAAAGATACTTCTCATGCTTCAGGGATTCGCACGTAGAGCGATAGGTGATCCAGTTCTGCTGATACTGGTTTAAATGAAGAAGGCCTTCGAACAGCGTTACGAGCAGGCCCAAACCACCTGTGACGATCGTCGTATAGGGAGGAAACTGGAATCCGGCCAGAAACGGGATAAGAGCCGCGGCCACAATCTCGACTACCTTCACGCGCTTGAAGGTTGTTTGGTTGGCGCGACTCTTGCGATCGTACCAGGCAATCTGATCTTCCAGTCGATCCAGGATCGGATCGGATGCCGCAACGCTTGCTGCGCTTGCACTCACGGCTGGGGATTGTACCTCATTCGGAGGCCTTTTTCCGCATTCAGATTTTTCGATCCTAACAATCGCTCTGTATACTCTCGTCTATGAAAGTTAAAGGCGTGACTCCGATATTGAACGTATCCGACTTTCCTGCAACGTTTGCATGGTTTGAAAAATGGGGCTGGAAAAAGCTCTGGGACTGGGGAACTCCTCCGACGTTCGGCGCGGTTGGCTCAAGCGAATGCGAGATCTTTCTTTGCAAGGACGGCCAAGGGGGCCGTGGTCGCGGCGCCAACACCGCAACCTTCGGGGACGCTACCGATCAATTGGACAAGGGTGTCTGGATGTCAGTGTGGGTGGACAACGTTGATGAGGTCCATCGGCAATGCGTTGCAGCAGGCCTCGACGTTACATTTCCACCTGCCAACATGCCCTGGAACGTCCGGGAGATGCATGTGCGACATCCCGACGGGCATGTGTTCCGGGTCAGCCAGGGGCTTGAAGAAGCCCATTAGGTGAACAGAAACTCCTTGGTCCGCAGTTCGCGCACCGTGTCTCGCAGTTTGGCAGCCTTTTCAAACTCAAAGCGCTTGGCGGCTTCCCGCATGTCGCCTTCGAGTTTGGTGATGTATGCGTCCAGCTCGTCCTGCGACTTGAAGTCCGGCAAGCCTTCGGCGGCTTCAGTCACATCAACGTAGTCGGTCTCCGCGATGCCCGCCAGGGACATGGCTACCGGCCGGATGATGGTCTGGGGCACAATTCCGTGCTGCTGGTTGTAGGCCTGTTGGATGGCGCGGCGGCGATTGGTCTCGTCCATGGCTCGCTGCATCGATTCTGTTGTGCGGTCCGCGTAGAGAATCGCCCGGCCGTTGACGTTACGCGCGCAGCGGCCCACGGTTTGGATGAGCGAGCCGCCGGAGCGCAGGAAACCTTCTTTGTCGGCATCGAGCACAGCGACCAGCGATACTTCGGGCAGGTCCAGGCCCTCGCGAAGCAGGTTGATGCCGACCAGCACGTCGAACTCGCCCCGGCGCAGATCGCGCAACAGCTTGATCCGTTCCAGAGTCTCGATCTCGGAATGCATGTAGCGGCAGCGCACGCCGACTTCGCTGTAATACTCCGCCAGGTCTTCAGCCATGCGCTTGGTCAGCGTGGTTACCAGGACGCGCTCGCCTTTCTTCGTGCGATCTCGAATTTCATGCAGCAAGTCATCGATTTGGCCTTTCACCGGGCGAACTTCAACTTCAGGATCCACCAGCCCAGTGGGCCGGATGATCTGCTCCACCACCACGCCTGCGGATTTGGTGAGCTCGTAAGGCCCGGGTGTGGCCGAGACGTAGATGACCTGGTTCACGCGCTGTTCGAATTCTTCAAACTTCAGCGGCCGGTTGTCCAAGGCCGAGGGTAAGCGGAATCCGTACTGGATCAGGTTCTCTTTGCGCGAGCGGTCGCCGTGCCACATGCCGTGCAACTGCGGGACAGTCTGGTGCGACTCGTCCGCGAATAGCATGAAGTCGCGGGGCACGTAGTCGAGTAGCGTAGGCGGCGGCTCGCCCGGCTGGCGTCCAGAAAAATGACGCGAGTAGTTCTCGATGCCGTGGCAATAGCCCACCGACTTGATCATCTCTAAATCAAACCGCGTGCGCTGGTGGACACGTTGCGCCTCCACCAGCCGGCCTTCCTTCTCCAGTTCCTTTTCCCACCACGCCAGCTCCTCCAGGATGGTCTCGATGGCGCGATTCCGTTGCGCCTGCGGCATCACGTAGTGGCTCTTGGGATAGATGGGCAGTCGCGTGTACTTCTGCTTCACCGTGCCGAACAGTGGGTCGATCTGCGAAAGGGAGTCCACTTCATCGCCGAACAGCTCAATGCGGTAGGCGTTGTCTTCGTAGGTAGGGAAGACCTCGATCACGTCGCCGCGCACGCGAAAGGTTCCGCGTTTGAACTCGCTGTCATTGCGTTCGTAGAGAATCTCCACCAGCTTGCTGACGATATCGCTGCGCCGGA
>DATFQZ010000310.1:0-2740 GCA_035263765.1 Candidatus Angelobacter sp.
CTGCATCCTCATCCTGCTTGATCGCCCGGAGCGCCAGCCCGAACTTGCTGCGGGAAATCACGATGGAAACGGCCACGGCGAGAGTTACGGCGCCAATGGCGGTGTAGTAGTGCTCGAGCGGGTTATACAACTTGTTCTCAAGAATGCGGTAGCCACTGGAGCCGCCGGTGATGTCCAGGTTGTTCATGATCACGCGAACGGCTTCGGTCACGCCGATGGTGGCGATGACAAAATAAGGCCCTCGCAACCTAAACGTCGGCAGCCCGATGAGAAAGGAAGCCATTGCCGCCACTACGCCGCCGGCGAGAAAGCTGAGATACGGGCTCCATCCCACGTGCATGAGCAATCCGGTGGTGTAGGCGCCAAGACCGTAAAAAACGGCGAATCCAAACGATACCTGTCCCGCCATACCGCCGAGCAGGTTCCACGCCACGCTGGTGGTGGTCCAGACGGCGGTGGCGAACAACAACTTCAGGATGTTGGCGCTGGGCTTGCCGGCGGGCAAAAGCAGCAGCGCCGCCAGCAACACCCAGGGAAGAATGATCTGCAGTCTGGCGGAAACAGATGTTGGCAGCTTCATGCAAGCCGCCGTTTCCGCGCAAACATACCGGCGAGTCCCTTAGGCATGATCACAAGCACCACGACCAGCAAGCCAAAGGAGACAGCAGGTTGGAGGCTGTCGGGCAAATAGAAAAGGGACCATCCCCGCCAATACCAGGGTATGGGGACGTAGGGGCCGAAGGTCTCCACCAGGGCCAGGACGACAGCGCCGAGAGCCACGCCGGAGACGGATTCAAGCCCGCCGAGCACAATGATGACGAACGAACGCAGCAGGAACGGGCGGCCAAAATCCGGGCTGAAGGTGTAGATCATCCCGAGAAGTGCGCCGGCGAATCCTGCGAACGCCGTCCCGAGTCCGAAGGTCAGGCGGGAGGTGCGTTGATCGTCGACTCCCACGATCTGCGCCGCGTAGGGATTCTGGATTAGCGCACGCATGGAGCGTCCGAACCAACTGCGATTGAACACCAGTTGCAACACCACTAGACAGACCACCGCCGCGACAAAGACGATGACACTGACGGCGGGCGCGGAGATCGGGCCGACGTGTACAGCAGACAACGTTCGCGGGGTAGTGATGGATCGGTCATCGTTGCCCCAGATGATGTAACCGACGTTCTGGAGCACCAACCAGAAGCCGAACATCAGCAGCAGCGAGGCGAGGGTGGGCGTGTCCGACTTGGGAAGCCACCGGACCAGCAGCCAGTGTACCCCCATGCCTAAGAGAAAGAAGGCAGGAAGGGCCAGTACGGCGCCTAAGATCGGGTCGATGTGGAAGCGCTCAAACAGCTCGTAGGCGAAGTAAGCGCCGAGCATGAGGAAGCCGGCGTGAGCCAGGTTCACAATCTTCATCACGCCGTAGATGACGGTCATCCCTACGGCCATCGCGGCATAAATGCCTGAAAGCAGCAGGGCCGCAATCAGCAGGTTGAGGCCTTGGACCAAGGTCATGAATTTGTCCCGGCTTTACTTGCCGGGCGCCGGAGCTACCGGTTCTCCGGTGGCCGCGTCTTTCGGGAACACGATATCCACTTTGCCTTCCGGCTTGTTTTGCGTGATCACAAACGGGTATTCGCTTTGCCCGTTAGCCCCGAACTTGAGCATCTGGCCAGGGAGGATGGAGTCTTTGAGCTCGGCCTTGCGCAGCGCGTCGCGAATCTTCGTCTTGTCCAGGGTGCCCGCGCTCTCGATGGCCTTGGCCAGGATGCGCACACCGTCGTACGCTGGCGCAGCGTACCAGGAGTCGACATCGTGCCCGGTGAACTGCTTGTAGTCGTCGACAAACTTCTTCGCCTGCGGGTAAGGCAGGTTCCTCGACCACCAGATTCCGGCGAAGATGTAATTAACGCCGTCCCCCAGGGCCTTGCGCGCGTCGGCTTCCGGACCACGCGCACCGTAGCTCACCATCTGGTGGTGCAAACCATTTTGAAGGTACTGGCGGTGCATAGTGATGTAGTCCGGTAAATGCGCGTCAGAAAGGAAAACATCCGCGCCCGCGCCTTTCACCTTCTGCAGAATGCCGGAGAAATCGGTAGCGTTCAGCTCGAACTTCTCGCTCATCACCACCTGGAAGTATCCTGCGTGTTTTTTCGACCAGTCGGTAAACCCGTTCACGTAGTCAATTCCGTGGTCGGTGTTCTCAACCACCATGGCGACCTTCAATCCCTTCTTGAGCTTACCCTGGTCGGCCAGGCTGCCGAGAAACTGCGCGCTGGTGGTGCCGATCAGCGCCACCGGGCTGAGGGTACCGAAAATATATTGATAGCCCTTGCCGAAGATCGCGGTCGCCCCGGCGCCGGTGGTGATCCAGGGCGTGTGATAGCGGTCAGGCATCACTGATTCGGCCTCGCCCAGCGCCGTGGAGTATCCACCCAGGACCGCGGTGACGTTATCGGAACTCATGGCGCGCTCAGTGAGCGAAGCTGACTTGGCGGAATCCGACCCGTCGTCGTAGAAGATTTCTTTGATCGGCAGTTTCTTGCCCTTGTCTTTCACAAGAATGCCGCCGGCATCGTTGATCTGCTTGATGGCCAGCTCGATCCCTTCTTTTTGGTATTGCCCGGGTTTGCCTTCCTTCCCGGTAATGGGCAGCACGACACCAACGGTGATCGCGTCTCCGCCCTGCGCCCAGGCCCGGATCGTAACCACGCTACCGGCCAACAGGGCGACGATCGTCAAACGA
>DATFQZ010000311.1:0-2271 GCA_035263765.1 Candidatus Angelobacter sp.
TTATACAGTCTTCCGCTTACCGACACAATCGGGCGCTTCCTCTGGGCAGTAAGCGGAAAAATTTCGCAATAGGAGACCGCAGGAGCGATTGTTTGGGAGGGGGTGATAACTACTTACCCCGTAGGGTCGGGGCTTTACCCCTTGCCGCCCGTCAGTTTTCGTGCGATCAGCTGTCGGCCGTTCCGATCCGGCCCTTGACCGCAGCAGAAATAACGCTTTGCCAAACATTTTTTGCTTGCATTGTCGTAACACTCGTGCAAGTGTTAAGACATGGCGAGTCCGAAGGTACATCAGCTCACGTTGCGTCGGCGCAAGCTCGTCCAGCAGCTTTGCGGGCTGGGTCCCGTTTTGCGTGCCTCCCTCATTCAACGGTTCACGCAATGTGGCAAGCCGGGCTGTAAGTGCATGCAGGGCCAAAAACACGGTCCAGCCTATTATTTGGCCGTGAGCTACGCCAAGGGCCGCACCCGGCAGATCTACGTTCCCAAAGAACTGCAGCCGCTGGCAGAACAGTGGGTGCGCAATTATCATCAGGCTCTAATGGTGCTGGAAGAGATATCCGGCATCAACCTCGAGCTCATCCGGCTTAAGGAAGCCACCCCCGACTCATAGGAGGATCGGTGAGTGCCATGCATAATCAATGCTTTCCGGCCCATTCTTCTTACCACTTGTAAAGATGTCAAGAAAGACCGGTGCTCGAAAACGTAAGGCTCGGCCCAGCGGCAACTGCCGTCTCCAGGATCAGCGCAGCCGGCGTGCCGGCAGGGCCTTCGAACCCGAACAGGCGTCACTGATCGAACGTGTCTTGCTCCTGCTGGCCGCTGTGGCGCCGGAGCTGGGGCGTTGGCTCTCGCTCGGCTTGGCTTTGCTGACTGTCGCCATGCTGCAACTCTGGCGTGGCGCGCGCAGCGGCAATGGCGGGCTCACGCTTTGCGCCCTCTCCCGAACTCTCCCTCTCGAGGAGAAGGAAAAAGTGCGCTCCAGACGCCTCTACCGCTTGCTGCGCAACTCCTCCCTCGAGGGTACGGAGATGACCCCTTTGTTAGTCCGTCTTGCTCTTGGTGCCCAACCCAGTGGATGGATTCCCATTGTGGTCGATCAGACCGACGTGCAGGGCACGCAGGTCATCATGGCTGGCATTCGCGTCTCCCAACGCATCCTGCCGGTCGCCTTCGCCTGCTATCAATACGACAAGATTCGCAAGAGTCAAAACATCATCGAAAACTCGCTGCTGTTATTGATCGCCGCCTGCCTACCTCCAGGCTGCAAGCCCATCTTCGTCATGGACCGCGGCTATGCCCGGGCCTCTCTGCTGCAGCAGCTTCGCACGCTGCGCATTCCCTTTCTGATCCGTGGCCGCAGCAACACCATGGTTCGCGTGAACGGTAAGCGCCTCAGCCTCGGCCGCCTCCGCCATCGCGTCCGACGCCCCCAACGTTACACTAACGGCACCTACCAGGACTCGGCGCAGGAGCCCGTGGACATCATCGTCTTTCACGACCCTGCCTTCCAGGAGCCTTGGTTTCTGCTGGTCCCTGCCGGCGCGGAGGTGCAACTACCCACCGACGATATGGTCACCCTCTATCGCCAGCGCATGCACATCGAGCTGACCTTCCGCGACTGGAAGACTCACCTCGGTGTGCGCGGATTACGTTTGGAGGCAGACCCCGCACTCCGCTTGGGCCGTTTGCTGTTAGCTCTTTCAACCGCCTATATTCTGGCGATCCTGCTCGGCTCCGGTGAAATTGCGCCACGGGTACGCGCGCATTGCGAAGTTCTTCGCTCCCGGCCTAGACATGGAACCAGACGGCGCCTGAGCGCTCTGTCCATCGGCATACTGGCCCTTTCCTTAGGACGCTTCGCCGATCTCATGCGTGCCGAGTTGGACCGCATCTTGGCCGCTCTTCAACGCGGCCTCGCTACTACGGAGATGTCACAATGACTCCCTCTCAGTGTCTCTATACCGCTCTCGATTCGTCGCTACTCGCCGCGGCAGCCTACTTCACCGATGAAACGCTTCAACTGGAGTTCCGCAATGGTGCCGTCTACCGCTACTTTGCCGTTCCGCCCAAGGTTTTTCAGAATCTGATCGCCGCAACGTCCAAAGGGGCGTACTTCAATCGCCGCATCAGAAGCAGCTTTCGTTATCAGCGCGTGGCCTGACGCGCAGTATTCCCACCAGCCTCAGCCTCCAAGTGCCGAGAATGCCTGCCTGATCCGTCTGTCCACCACCAGCCCACCAGCCAGCGCCGAAAACTGACGGGCGGCAAG
>DATFQZ010000312.1:0-2371 GCA_035263765.1 Candidatus Angelobacter sp.
ATGGCCAGGTCGCGCGAGGTGCGAAAGCTCGACCAGAATCGCGCGACTTCGTCTACCGAGAGGGGGACGATGGCCCGCTTGGCCTCTTTCACCCGCAGGCGGCTGCGATCGGGAGTCGGCCGGCCGAGGCCCATGGGCGCACGGCGCCAGAAGGCGGTCTGTAAAGGGGGAGCAATCTGCCGGGGCGCATCGGGGAAGGCGCAGCGCAAAGCGCGATCGACCACGGCGACGCGCTGATTGATGGTGGATCCGGCGAAGGGCGGTTGCCGGCCAGACTGGAATCGCACGTAGTCGAGCAGGATGGAATCGGTGAGGGCCTCTGCGCGGAGCTGGGCGGTGTGGTGCGCACTTTCCCACCAGCGGAGAAAGGGCAGCAGGTCATAGGCGCAGCTGCGAATGGTGAGGTGGGCGACGCGACGGAGGCATTGCAGATCCAGGAAGCGATTGGCCCACTCGATCTCGCGGCCGGTGGTCTGCTCGACGATGCGAAAGGGGCTGCGCGCGGCGTTGTCGGTGGGGTGGTGAACCACGCGGAAGGTCATGAGCGGGTGGCCTCCAAAAGGCCTTGGAACTGGCGTGCATCGCCGCCTTGAGTAAAGAAGCTGTTGGGATCGTGCCCCTCTGGGAGCCGGACCAGGCGGGCGTCAATGTCTCGTTGCTGGAGACTTTGCCGGTGCCCATGCGCGGCTTGTTGTCCGCTGCCATTCGGGTCGGCATCGAAGGCCAGATAAACGGTCCGGGGTGCGTCGCTCAGTTGGCCAAGCTGGCGTGCATTCAGATGGGTTCCTAGCGAGCAGGTAAGATTGTGAAACCCGGCCTGCCACAATACGGCGTAGTCGAACAGGCCTTCGACCAAGATGACTTCCGGATAGCTTCGGGCTTGTGTCCATCGATAGAGGCCGCCCTTGGATGCGGGCAAGAAGCGGTGAGGCGGCGCCGAGGCCGAAAGACTGCGGCCATACAGGTTGACTTCCAGAGGGAAAACAATCCGACGCACATAGGCGTCGTAGCCCGTGCTGGTGACCAAGCCGGCTTGACGCAAAACCTGGAGCGGATAGCCCAACTGTGTGAGCCAACCTCGCAGGCAGCGACCAGGAGCATAGCCGATTTGCATGTGCTCGACGACTTCCGGCGTGCGGACGCCGCGTTGGTACAGGTAGGTCACAGCCTCGCCGTGGCGGTGTAACTGCATGCCATAAAAATCCGCGGCTTTCTGCAGGATTGGTGGCAATCCGCGCCATTGCTGGAGTAAAGCCAAGGCTTGCGGGAACCTCACCTGGTGATAGAGTTCGGCAAAACGAATCACGTCGCCACCACGGCCACAGCCGTAGCAGTAGAACAGGCTCTTGGTTGGGTCCACCAGAAAGCTGGGCTGGTGATCCTCATGCAGGGGACACAATCCCAGCAACCGGCCGCGACTCAGTCGCCGTGCCGGTCGCCAATCCTGAGCCTGTAGATAGTCCAGCAGCGAAATCTGCTGTTTCAACTCGTCGAGAACCTGGCGACTCACGGGCTTCTTGCCTCGATGGGCAGAATACGGCGAATCGCGGTCCAATCCCAGGCAAGGATGGTGGGAGATATCGCGGCACTCCAACTCACCACCTGCCAGAACTTCGCTGCCAGCAGAGTTCCCCAGTGCAGCAAGCGTCCGGCCCAGCGTCGCACCGTCGATGGGTCTGGCGATCGCGATGCATCCGCCACGTCTGGAATCGATCGTTCCCAGCTACTGTCGGATCGGCGCAACAACTCCCAGGCTTGTTGCCGGCAATCGAGGCTATAGATCCCCGACGGCGGCGACCAATCGGGCAGCACTGTGAAGGTCTTTTGGCACGGGCGGCATAGACCGCGGCGAATCCAAATCTGTGCGTGCCGCTCATCGTGGGCCTGCTTAAGCCGTCGTCCGTGACCGATGATCGTCCGATTGCCGCACAAAGGACAACGCCGCGGTAACTGCGCAAGCGGGATCTCGATCACCCCGGCGCGGTCTTGTCTTCCGGCTCTGGCAGTGCGATAAAAAGAATCACGGCGGCGTGAAGGCCCGCCGGTGACCGTTTCCTGCCAAAGTTCCGATCTGCTGGCCGGGCCTTCACCCTCCCGGCAAAATCAGCTTCAAACGAAAAAAGAATACTCCTTCAGACCCTCGGTTGAGTACGGTCCTCACGACTTTGGCCGGTTTAAATCCACCTAACGTCCACTGAGGAGAGGGCCAGCAGGATTACTTCCGGATTGCGCATCCTTCCGCGATCCCAAATGAAGAATGACCCGGCCCTTGAATTGGGTTCCCCGCTTCCTGGTGCGAAGGGGATTTATCGACAGCTCTCGTTTCCCTGAACCCTGTGGCGCCGCGTAATACCGCCCATGAAGAAGAGCA
>DATFQZ010000313.1:0-2940 GCA_035263765.1 Candidatus Angelobacter sp.
CTCCGTGGCATACTAAGATTCCTCGACGATGGTGAGCCCCTCCCAACTAGTGGGCCAGACCATCTCCCACTACCGCATTGTGGAGAAGCTGGGTGGTGGTGGGATGGGCGTGGTTTACAAGGCGGAGGACACGCGCCTGCACCGCTTTGTCGCCCTCAAGTTCCTGCCTGAAGACTTGCTTGGCGATCCTGTAGCTGCGGCCCGCTTCCAGCGCGAAGCCCAGGCAGCGTCTGCGCTCAACCACCCTAACATCTGCACTATCTACGATATTGGCGAGGCCGACGGGCGGACCTTTATCGCCATGGAGTTTCTGGATGGAGCGACGCTCAAGCATCTGATCGGCAACCGGCCCATGGAGCTCGATACTCTGTTTTCTATTGCCATCGAAATTGCCGACGCCCTGGACGCGGCTCACGCCGCAGGCATTCTTCACCGCGACATCAAGCCAGCAAACATCTTCGTCACCAAGCGTGGTCCGGCGAAGATTCTCGATTTTGGTCTGGCCAAGGTGGCAACAGGCACGGCGCAGGTCAATGCCTCGCAGCCCACGCTGGAGGTGGACGATCAGCACTTGACCAGCCCCGGTGCGGCGCTGGGGACGGTGGCCTATATGTCGCCGGAACAGGCCCTGGGCAAGGAAATGGATGCGCGAACTGATCTGTTTTCCTTTGGCGCGGTGCTCTACGAAATGGCCACAGGAACGCTGCCTTTCCGCGGAGAAACCTCAGCAGCCATCTTCGATTCGATTTTGCACAAAACTCCAGTTGCCCCTCTGCGTCTGGCTCCAGACCTGCCGGTGGAACTGGAAAGAGTGATCGGCAAAGCGCTGGAGAAGGACCGCGCTCTGCGGTATCAGCATGCCTCAGAAATGAAGGCGGACCTGGGGCGCGCCCGGCGCGATTCAAGTTCGGCCGCCAGCCAGATTCAGCCAGCCGAGTCCAGGGTGGCTGCGCGTTCGCGTGGTTACAGGCTAACAATAGCTTTGACGGCAACGCTGGTTCTCGCAGCGGCTGTCGCGGCGTTTGTCTGGTATCGCAATCGCGGCGCCGCACCTTCAACCGATACGGCGCAACAGACGACGATCGCGGTTTTGCCTTTCCAGAATCTCGGTTCAGACCGGGACGTTGATTTTCTGCGCCTGGCGCTGCCGGACGAGATCACCACCACGCTCAGCTATGTACATGCTTTGTCCATTCGTCCCTTTGCCACGGCCGGCAAATACACAGGCCCGGCAATCGATCTGCAACAGGCTGCCCGCGAGATGCGCGTGAAGAACATCGTTACCGGCCACTTCCTGAAAGCGGGCAATGAGCTGCAGGTCACGCTGGAAGCGGTGGATACTGACAACAATCGCGTGATCTGGCAAAGCACTTTGAACGCGGCTGCTGCGGACATGATGAGCATGCGGGCGCAGATTATGGCCAGAGTTCAGCAAGGCCTGGTGCCGGCGCTGGGCGGCGCGACCGGGTCAACGGGGACGCATCCGCGGAATGAGGAAGCTTACGATTTGTACTTGCGCAGCCTGGCCATGTCTCATGATGGCAGCGCCAACAAGGAAGCCATCGCCAACCTGGAGAAGGCCGTGGGGATGGACCCCAGTTATGCCCCGGCGTGGGCAGCCCTGGGCGCGCGCTACTACTACGACGCGCAATATACAGGCGGAGGAACGGAGATGTTTCAGCGCTCGGCCTCGGCCTACGAGCGAGCGCTGGCTCTCGATCCGAATTTGATCGACGTGGCGGGTCAACTGACGAATGCACGGGCCGACCGCGGCGACCTGGCAGGAGCGTACCGGCAGGCACAGGCTACACTCCAGCAGCGTCCGGATAGCGGCCACGCCCATTTCACCCTGTCGTACATCCTGCGTTATGCCGGCCTGTACGAGGAAGCGGCCCGGGAATGCGATGCTGCCCTGCGCCTGGATCCGGGAAACTACCAATTCCGTTCCTGTGCGCAAACGTTTATGTTTCTGGGAAAAACGGAGCGGGCGCGCGTCTTTGCCAATCTGGATGCGGGATCGGATTTTGGGAACTTTATGACCGTCCTGATCTTGATGCACGAAGGCAAGCGGGACGAGGCGCAGGCGATGGCGCAACGTCTCTCCGATAACCCCTTTTACGCCCGCAATTTCCTGGAAGCTTGTTTGCAGGGGAAATCCGGCCACGACTACGATCGCCTGTCGCAGGAGCTGGAAACTTCATTGTCTGGGATTCCGGACCCCGAACCGCGCTTCTTCCGGGGAGTGATGCTGGTTTCTTGCAATGAACCGGAACTTGGCTGGCGCATGATCGAAGGCGCGATCCAGAAGAACTTTTGCGGTTACGAAGCACTGCAAGATGATCCGCTGCTGGCAAAATCCAGGGAGACTCCTGAATATCGAAAAGCGCTGGCGGAAGCCAAGGCGTGTGAGGACAGGTTTGTGGAGAGCACCAGATAGTAGCAACTTCCCCGATTCGCGTTCATTTGCGGCTATCCAATGTTGGTGTATCCCACATTTTTTTAACCGCAGCTAAATTACGGCCGCGATGCTTGCAAAAAACCATTCCGCGCTTCGCGCGGGAGACGCTCCCACCCCGCCACCCGCAAAACCGGCGCGCGTCAGGGACCCCGACGTTGCAGTGCAACGTCTCTACGTTTGGATTCTTCACCTTCCCGGATCGCTCACCCGTTGGGCTACAACAACTCAGAAAATGGTTTAGAAACACAACACCCGGCTCGTGTTCGAGCCGGGTGTTTTTTGTTAACAACTATTGGATCGTAAGCGTCACAGTGGTTGAATGGCTCAAGCTGCCACTCGTGCCTGTGATGGTGAGCGTGCGGTTCCCAACGCTCGCCCTTCTACCCACATTCACTGTGAGTGTTGAGGTCCCGGAGCCGGTGACTGAAGTTGGATTGAAGCTCGCGTTCACACGCGATCCTAATCCGCTCACGCTCAGGTTC
>DATFQZ010000314.1:0-2345 GCA_035263765.1 Candidatus Angelobacter sp.
TTGTCGCGCTGCACTTAAATCCCGGATTTCGAGTCTGAAGGCCCGTTTATGCACTTAAATCCCGGACTGCTGCGAGCATATTGTAGTTAAATCGGTTCTTCCTCACTTTTGTTGCAGGCGATGCCTATGGTGTAAGCTGACGGGATGATGTCTAATGCCGTGTCCGTCGGCCAGTTACTGCCGAAATCCCGACAACTCACCCTCGACAAGATCGAGTGGACCGAATCTGGCTGGGTGCTCGAGGTGCACGGTCCAGACCGCGCCCCTTGCCCGACCTGTCGGAAGGTCTCGCACTCGCGTCACAGCCGCTATTGGCGCACCTTGAAGGACTTGCCAGCCCACGGTAGCAAGGTCACGGTGAAGCTCCACGTGAACCGCTGGCGTTGCCGCAACCAGCGTTGTGCCGTGCGCTTCTTCACCCTGCCGCTGGCTGGAGTCGCCCAGGCGCATGCCCGCGAGACGAATCGCCTACGCGACCTTACCCTGGTGGTCGGGCATGCTTTGGGTGGGTTGCCGGGGCAGCGGTTGATGAGCCGATTGAGCATGCCGACGAGCGATGACACGATCCTGAGACGGCTGAAGCATTTGACGCGAGAATCCGTCACCTCGGAGGTGCGGGCTGTGGGCGTCGATGAGTGGGCCTGGAGCAAAGGGCAGAGTTACGGAACGATTCTGGTGGATTTGGAACAGGGTCGGGTGGTGGATCTATTGGCGGAGAGCTCGGCGGAGGCGTTGGCGGCCTGGTTGACCGCGCATCCGGGCATCACGACGATAAGCCGGGACCGTCACGGTCGCTATGCCGAAGGCGCTCGCCGAGCGGCTCCCGACGCCACCCAGGTTGCTGACCGCTTTCACTTGGTTCGGAACCTTGGACAAGCCGTGGAAAGAGAACTCGCCGTTCATCGGCGGGACTTGCGAGTTTCCTTGTCGAACCAGGTGACGGCGGCGGCGAAGCCGGAGGGAGAGAAGAAAACCAAGCAGATCCGGGTTCGCTCCCGAGTTGTGGAGCAGCACCGGGAAACGGTCGAGCAACGGCGGCAGGAGAAGCTCCAGCTGTTTCAAACGGTCCAGCAAATGAGGGCCGAGGGGATGCGGGTCAGTGACATCGCCCGGCGCCTGGGGATCAATCGCAGGCGTATTGATAAATGGGTGCGGCTGAAGGAATTCCCGGAGCGAAGCCGGATGCAGCCTCGTCCTGGAATGGTGGAATCGTTCCAGGACTACCTGCGGCAACGTTGGGAACAAGGCTGCCATCACGGACGTGAGCTACTGGCGGAAATCCGGCAACTCGGCTACGTGGGTTGTTATTCGCGGCTTGCCGAGTTTCTCTCGCCGTGGCGCCAGCCGAAGGCCGAAGCGAAAGCAACGAATGCTCTTCCCTCACCGGTGCTGCCAGTCGAGGCCATGAGTCCGTCGGCGGAGCGCCAGATTTCACCGCAGGTGGCGGCGGCGCTGCTGAGCAAGCCCCGGCCCGAGTTGAACCCGCGGCAGGCGGAGATCGTCGACATCCTCAAGAAACAGTGTCCGGGCTTTGGCGTGATGCGGAAACTGACCTTTGGATTTCGCGCTATCCTGAGCCGCGGCAAGGTGGCGACGTTGCACCGTTGGTTGGAGGATGCGAAGCAGTCTGGAATCCACGCCATGGAACGCTTTGTTCGAACCATAAAGCTGGATCTCAGCGCGGTGGAGGCGGCGGTCACAGAAAGCTGGAGCAATGGTCCCGTGGAAGGACAGATCAATCGCCTGAAGGCGCTGAAGCGGCAGATGTACGGTCGAGCAGGAGTGGAGTTGCTTCGCGCCCGAGTGCTGCCCCTGCCAGTCATGGAGCCCGAATGACGTGCAACAAAAGTGAGGAAGAACCTCTTTAAGGCAAAATTCTACAAATTAAGGCAACGGGCAAGTCCTGTCCCATCAACAAAGGGCAGTCTACTTTTTAAGGAAAAGCGACAAGCAGCGCTTTCGCCTGCGAAGCAAAATGCCTCACCAGGGCCGGCGGGAGGTCCCGGAGCGCACCCTCACCGATCTCCAGGCCCTCCAGCCAGTCCAGATGATCCAGTAAGCGTTCCAGAGGCGTCAGCGACGGTCTCTTGGGACTCTCTTTCAGTTCCTGGAAGTCGCTCTGGCGCTGCACGATCTCACGGGTCTTCAGGAGAGCGTCGAGATGCTGAATCTCGGAAGGGGTTAGACGTCCAACTACCCGGCGAAAGATGCGCCGATGCGCGACGTTCCGAACGCGATGGACCAGCCGGTCGAGAGTCGCAAAACGGAACAGCTCACAGCGCTCGGCGCGAAGCCGTTCGATTACCGCGTTAATGAGATCGGCCGGATGGGTCATCACCTGGGCT
>DATFQZ010000315.1:0-2720 GCA_035263765.1 Candidatus Angelobacter sp.
GATCTCTATCGCGCCGTGGTCCACAATCAGGCGCAGCTTACTTACAATGCCGTGGGCGCATGGCTGGAAGGGAAGGGACCTGCGCCAGCAAAAGTTGCGGGATCACCCGAACTCCAGGCGCAATTGAAACTTCAGGACGAAATTGCGCAGACGCTCAAGACTGCACGCTTTCAGCACGGCGCTCTGAATATCGAGAACACTGAAGCGCATCCGGTCATGCTCAACGAGCAGGTCATCGAAATTCAAAAGCAGGAAAAGAACCGTGCCACAGAACTGATTGAAGATTTCATGATTGGCGCCAATGAGACGGTCGCGCGCAAGCTGGGAGAGAAGAAGGTTTCTTCGATCCGCCGCATTGTGAAAACTCCGGAGCGCTGGGACCGCATTGTTGAATTGGCAGCGAAACAAGGTGAGCAATTGCCAACGCAACCTGATTCCAAGGCGTTGAATGATTTCCTGACCAAACGCAAGGCCGCCGATCCGGACCATTTTGCTGATCTGTCGCTGGCTGTAGTCAAGCTGATGGGGCCGGGTGAATATGTGCTGCAGTGCCCCGGCGATCCGGAGCAGGGACACTTCGGCCTGGCCGTGCAGAATTACACTCATTCCACCGCGCCCAACCGGCGCTTCGCCGATTTGTTGACGCAACGGTTGATCAAAGCAGTATTGTCGAGCAAACCGGCGCCGTATTCAGATGCCGATCTTTCAGCCATTGCCGGCAACTGCACGGTGAAAGAGAATGCGGCCCGCAAAGTCGAGCGCCAGGTCTCGAAAGTGCTCGCGGCTATTGCCATGACCCGCCGCATTGGTGAGGTTTTTGACGCCATTGTCACCGGCGTTACTTCGCATGGGACGTTTGTTCGCGTGCTCACGCCGCACGTAGAAGGATTATTGGCCCACGGCCAGCAAGGTCTGGATGTGGGCGACAAAATACGGGCAAAGCTGGTCTGCGTGGATGTGCATAAGGGATACATAGATTTTGTGAAGCAGTAGTTAGTAGTTAGCCCTTGGCCCAATACAAGTTGGTAATTGGGTAATTTGGTAATTGAAGAGCAACCCCAGAGCAAAGTCATTTCGCCGCGAATTCACGCGAATAAACGCGAATGAGAATACGGAGACTTCTAAATGCTTAGATTTGAAATTCGATTTCTTTTTACCATCCTCATTTGCGGAATCGTGTCTGCTGCACTGCGTGCGCAGCAGAAGGCCGGCGCGATGGACGATGTGGTGCGCACGCTGTTTGCCGGGCGCGAGTTTGACGAGACGGCGATTTCGCCCGACGGCACACAAGTCGCGTGGGTGGAGAAGCTGGTGGATAAGAATGGCGTTCCCAACGGCACCTCAGCGATTTATGTGTCGGCTGTCAATGGCGGAAGTGCGCAGCGCCAGATCACCGCGGGGAGCGCTGGCGTCTCCTATGCTGAAACAGCGGTAGCGTGGTCGCCGGACAGCAAGCACCTGGCATTCCTGTCTGATGCTGGCTCTAAAGACCAGCAGCAGCTCTATGTCATCGATCTTCCTGCAGGTCGTGCAAGAAAGCTGACAAATGTGAAAGGCTTCCTGGATGCTCCTGGCTGGTCGCCTGATGGCAAGATTCTGGCTGTACTGTTCACGGAGAATGCCACACGCGCTGCCGGGCCGCTGGTAGCGGAGACGCCGCAGACTGGGGTGATCAAGGAGGCGGTCACGGAACAGCGTCTGGCGCTGATAGATGCCACAGGAGGAAAGCTGCGCCAGATTTCTCCACCCGAGATGTATGTCTACGAATACGACTGGTCGCCCGATGGCAAACGCTTTGTCACCACCGCTGCGCACGGCAACGGCGACAACAACTGGTACATCGCGCAGCTCTACACGCTAGATGCTGCGGGTGGCGAGATGAAGTCAATTTATAAGCCGCCATTGCAGATCGCTGTTCCTGCATGGTCGCCCGATGGCAAATCCGTGGCCTTCATTGGCGGGCTCATGAGCGATGAACCCTCAGTGGGCGGCGACATTTTCGTGATTCCCGCAGAGGGTGGTGAAGCGAAGAACGTTACGCCGGGAATGAAGGCGTCCGCGAGTTGGCTGACCTGGGGTCATGACGGCGGAAAGATTCTGTTTGGCGAATGGATTGATGGCGGCGTTGGTCTCGCCAGCGTAGAAGTATTAAGTGGCAAGATCGAGACACTGTGGAAAGCTGACGAGCTAATTACTTCGCATGGCTGGGGCGTGGCCGTATCGCTGGCCGCCAATGGGAAGACTTCATCCATGATTCGTGAATCACTGGCCCACCCTCCGGAAGTCTGGGCTGGCGCCATCGGCGAATGGAAACAGATCACCAACCGCAATGCAAATCTCAAGCCTGCGTGGGGTGAAGCAAAGAGCATTCATTGGACCAATGAAGGATTCAATCTGCAAGGCTGGTTGCTCTATCCGCGCAATTTCGATCCGGCAAAAAAATATCCTATGGTTGTAACCGTGCATGGCGGTCCGGGATCCATGGCGCGTTCTTCGTGGCCGGTTTCACGTAATTTTCCTGTAGCTCTCTCCGGAGACGGCTACTTCGTTTTCTTCCCTAATCCTCGCGGCAGCTTCGGTCAGGGTGAAGACTTCACCCGCGCCAATGTGAAAGATTTCGGCTATGGCGATTGGCGAGACATTCTTGCCGGCATGGATGCGGCGCTGAAGCAGGCTCCTATCGATGAGCATCGCCTGGGACTGACCGGCTGGAGCTACGG
>DATFQZ010000316.1:0-5243 GCA_035263765.1 Candidatus Angelobacter sp.
AGCTTGTTTGCGTTGCGCTAATACTTGCTTTCATCTCCACCTCAACCTGGGCGCAGTCAACCGCGACCGGCACCGTCTCTGGGCTGGTCTCTGACCCCACCGGCGCGGTCGTCGCCGGAGCCACGGTCACGCTCGTTGATCTATCTACCAGCACTTCGCGTGACACCACCACCAATGGCGCCGGCCGCTATATTTTCGTGAATGTCACGCCCGGCGCCTATGACGTCAGGATCGGCAAGGCTGGCTTTGCGCAAGCCGTGCTCTCGCACGTAAGTGTGGAGATCGGCCAGGTCGCGAATGCGAACGCCACTCTGAAGATCGGCTCGGCGACTGAGACCGTTGAGGTCACGGCCACCGGTGTCGAAATGCAGACCATGAATGCGGCCATAGGAACTACGGTCACCTTCAAAGCCATGGAAGTGCTGCCCAACCTCAGCCGCGATTCTTCTACGTTGATGACGCTACAGCCGGCCGTGAACTCAACTGGAGAAGTAGCCGGCTCAGTTCGCGACCAAAACACATTCCAGCTTGATGGCGGCCAGAACTCGAGCGACATGGACGGAACGCAGAGCACCTATACGCTGAGCTTCGCCGCCAACCCAACCACCAGTAACTCTACCGGCGGTCTCACCACCGGAGTGGTGCCTACTCCCGTGGAAAGTATTGAAGAGTTCAAGGTTGCCACGACCAACCAGACAGCTGATTTCAACGGCTCTTCGGGTGGGCAGGTCCAGATGGTGACCAAACGCGGAACCAATGCCTGGCACGGCGCCCTGTATGAGTATTACTTGGGAAGTAATTTTTCCGCTAACTTCTGGGACAACAATTTCACCGGCACGCCCTTGCCCTCTACGCATCAGAATCGCTTTGGCGGAGCCATTGGCGGGCCAGCGCTACCGTCCTTCTGGGGAGGAAAAACCTTCTTCTTTGCTAACTATGAGGGCCGGCGCTTCCCCAATGTGTCCACCTATGAGCGCTCGGTACCGTCGGACCTGCTTCGTGCTGGAGTCATCCAGATCAAGTCGGGTAGCACGATCACGGCTTACAATGTCAACCCGTTTCCTGTAACGGTGAACGGAGTGACATATGCTCCCGCCAGTTGCAACGGCGGAGCTCCGGGCAACTGCGATCCCCGGACCATCGGCTTGAATCCGGTCATCAACCAACTCTGGACGAAGTTTGAGCCTCATGCCAACGATCCAGCCAATACCGGGTTCGGCGATACGCTGAACACCCAGGGTTACAAAACGACGGTAGGGTTGCCCCGCAATGACGACTTTGGCGTGACGCGAATCGACCACGACTTCGGTCAGAAGTGGCACTTCACCAGCACGTACCACTACTACCGCGTGGTCGCCAACACCACGGACCAGGTAGATGTTGGTGGCGTGGTGTCCGGTGATGCGCTCGGCCAGGGCAGTTCACACGCGTTGCGCTCGTCAGTAGCGTCACTCATTACCGCCGGGCTCACGACCAATGTAACCAGCAACCTGACCAACGATTTTCATTACAGCTACACGCGAAATTGGTGGCAGTGGCTGACCGCCGCGGCTCCGACGCAGCTGGCCGGGCTGGGTGGCGCGCTTGAGATTGGCGGCGAATCGCGGACCGGCTCCCTGATTCCGATGAACGTGAATACCCAGAATGCACGCCAGCGTTTCTGGGACGGTCAGGACAACTTTCTTCGCGACGACGTGACCCTCATTCGCGGCAACCACTTATTCCAGTTCGGTGGTAGCTACCAGCGAAACTGGGACTATCACCAACGCAATGACAACGGCCAGGGGATCATGAACGCCATCGTTTACCAGATTGGCACGACAGGCAGCCAAGGTGGCGGCATCACCATCAGCTCGGCATTTCAACCCACGGGTTTGACGACCAGCCAGAAAGCTACCTGGAACAAACTCTACGCCGAGCTGCTGGGCATGACCTCCCAACCGCAAGTCCTCTACACGCGCAGCGGCTCCAGCCTTTCGCTGGACCCGTTGGGCAGCAACATGTTCGATAAGGTCACGATCCCCTCGTACAACATGTACTTCGGCGACACGTGGCACCTGAAGCCTAACTTTACGCTGTCCCTTGGTCTCAGCTACACCATCGAGATGCCGCCGGTCGAGGAAAATGGCAAACAGGTTGAGCTGCTCGATGGCAGTGGAAAACTTATCGATTTGGCCAACTACCTGGATACCACGAAGAGCATGGCGTTGCAGGGGAAGACTTTCAACCCGATCGTGGGTTTTGAAACCACCCAGAACCTGGGCATGAAGTACCCCTACAACCCGTTCTACGGCGGCATCAGCCCGCGGGCGGCGGCAGCCTGGAGTCCCAATTTCGACAGCGGCATTCTGCACGCCATCTTCGGAGATCACAAGACGGTAATCCGCGGCGGGTACAACCGCATCTACGGGCGCTTGAACGGAGTGGATCTGGTGCTGGTTCCGCTGCTGGGAACAGGACTGGGCCAGGCCGTTTCCTGCATTGGCGCGGTCAACGCGGCTAACGCTGTGGCCGGCAATCAATGCCTTGGAATCGGCGGCTCTACTCCGGGCACCGCGTTCCGTATCGGGAGTGACGGCATGACAGCGCCACTGCCCGCTGTCTCGCAAACACTACCTCAGCCGTTTTTCCCAGGTCTCTTCGGCAACCCGAGTGCGGGCGACGGCCAAGCTCTCGATCCCAATTTCCGGCCTTCCCGCTCCGACCAGTTCGACTTCACGATCCAGCGCGAAATATCGCGCAAGGTGTCGGTCGAAGTGGGTTACATCGGACGCATCCTGAAGAACGAGTACCAGTCCACCAACCTGGATGCAGTGCCTTACATGTTCACACTCAGTGGCCAGACCTTCGCCAACGCGTATGACAACATGTACATGTACCTCACCGCCACCAACGGTGTGGCAACCGGCATTCCGGTGCAGCCGTTCTTTGAAGCGGCCCTGGGACCGGGTTCTACTTACTGCAGCGGATTCACCAGCTGTACCCTGGCCGTCGCCACCAAAGAAGGATCGGCAAAGACCGGCGCCGGCAACTCCCAAGGGACGGCTGTCAACGTCTATAACTTCTGGAGTGATCTTGCCAACAAGGCAGGATTCCTCTTTGGACGCGCCATGCCCAGCACGCTGGGCGTCGGCGGTGCGGGAACGCCCGGCCAGGTGTCGTCGGTTTACTTAAATGGAAGCTGGGGCTACGGCAACTACAACGCTGCCTTCGCCACGGTGAGAATGCAAGGCTGGCACGGGCTGACTCTGGTGTCAAACCTGACCTGGAGTAAGACTCTAGGGACGCAGGCAGTAGCGCAATCCACCAGCAGTTTCACTCCTGTGGACGCTTTCAATCTGCACAACCAGTACGGACCTCAACCCTTCGATATCAGGCTGATCTATAACACTTACATGGTGTGGGAACCCTCGTGGTTCAAGAGTCAGAAGGGAATTCTGGGACATATGCTCGGCGGCTGGAAGTTCTCCCCGATTTTCACCGCGCAGAGTGGACTGCCCCTTGAGGTCAACGTGGACGGTGACTGCCAGTCGTTCGGAGAAGTCAACTGCAGTTCCGGCGCCACCAATGAAAATGCCCTCCTGACCTCGCCTTACAAGGGCGGCAACTCGGTCCACTACGGCGTGCCCGGCAGTACCTGCACACTCAACGGGCAGGCCATCACCGTAGGTACCAACACCAAAGACAACATCAATATTTTCGCCGATCCCGCATCGGTCTACTGTCAATTCCGCCCGCCCCTGGTAGGTCTGGATGGCCAAACCGGAGGACAAGGCATTCTTCGCGGACTCCCGACCTGGAATCTGGATATGTCTGTGGGGAAAGAGTTCAGAATCACGGAGCGTACGAACCTTAAGTTCATCGCGACGTTCACCAACGTGCTGAACCACAACCAGCTCCTGAATCCGACCTTGGATATCACCAGCCCGCAGACGTTTGGCGTGATTTTCGGTCAGGCCAATACGCCGCGGCAGATGGAGTTCGGTCTACGGTTCGCGTTCTAACCTAATCATGTACCCACGGGCTGAGGCGCAGATCACGCACCTCAGCCCGTTTTGTTTTGATGGACATGATCTGCTGTTGAGACGCGACGTTGTCGCGTCTCACCAACGATGCTGTCTCGAGGGCAATCGCAGTGTGGAAGGGTACGACCATTGACACGTGGCCGTGCCACGTCTCTACGACAGAGCCTCTCGAAGCACGTTTGCATTTGATGTCCCCTTCGTCCCCGCCGTGCCGTATCCTTAGCTCATAGGGAGTTTGTCATGTTTGATGTGGACCAATTCGTCGTGGATTGCCGCACTGCGTTAAAGCAAGACGCGTCCCATAAGTTCGTCCGCGAAGTCGTGGCGCGAGCCGTCTCGGATCCAGGTGTAGTTCTCAAGGCGCTAGGGGAGCCGCAGCGCGCTGAGATGCAGGTCCTCCATCGCTCCAGCGATCTAACCGTCTTGAATGTAATCTGGGCGCCGTGGATGACGCTGCTGCCCCACAACCACCAGATGTGGGCAGTGATCGGCATCTATACCGGGCGCGAAGACAACATTTTCTGGCGGCGGGTTCCCTGTGGCGAGCACGGCAAGGTGGAAGCCGCTGGGGCCCGGGCCCTTTCGGAAAAAGACGCCGAGCCGCTAGGACGCGACATCATTCACTCCGTGACCAACCCGATTCCGCGCCTCACGGGCGCCCTCCATGTTTACGGCGGGGATTTCTTCGGTGTTCCGCGCAGCGAATGGGATGCGGAGAGCCTCCAGGAACAGGCATGCGACGGCGCCAAAATGGCGCGCCGCTTTGAGGAAGCCAACGCTATCATGCAACGAAAGACGTCCGTGCGGTAGAGACGCGACATTGTCGCGTCTCGAGGTGATTGGCTTTTGTGGCGCAGGCACTCCTGCCTGTGCTTGAGTGTCCTTCTTAAGGACGCGAGTACCGGCAAGAGTGCCGGTGCCACACAACCCACCAGGCTACGGCACAGATTCTACCTACTCAGGACTTGTCTTTGGCCTGGGAGCTGTGTCCGAGAAGAATTGCCGGAGCAGGCGCTGCCGGTTCTTGCTTAGATCACGGCCGTCGCGGTCCGAAGGATACGGCTGATCTTCACCCTTCAGGCCATTCCACAACACCAGATTAAACCGCGCGGAATCCAGCTTGTCTTCTTTGGAAAAATCAAAGCCCTGGGTGCTTTCTGACCAGTAAGCGGCATCGCGCCTTGACTCTGCGGTCTTTTCTTCCGATGAGGCGGGCGG
>DATFQZ010000317.1:0-2238 GCA_035263765.1 Candidatus Angelobacter sp.
TCCGAAAAGATCTCTTGCTGAACGGAATCGACCCCGCTACCGGGAAAAGGCCATACGCCAGCCTCACGAATTCCACGATCGGCTGGGTTACCAACGATGCAAACAGCAATCTGAACGCGTTGCAGGTAGGTTTGCGGCGCAACCTTTCGACAGGGCTGCTGATATCTGCAAACTACCAGTGGTCACATGGGCTCAGCGACGGTTCCAATGGCGGCGGCGAATCCGATGTGCCTCAGAACATGAGCTGCCGGGCCTGCGAATATGGCGATAATGATTTCGACATCCGTCACAACTTCACTACAAGCGCGATCTGGATCCTGCCCGTGGGTAAAGGACGCCGGCTGCTGAGCAACGCGTCCCCCGTGGTGAATTCACTTCTGGGAGGCTGGCAGTGGAGCGGCATTGGCACAGCGCGTACCGGCTTGCCGGCGAACGTCACTCTGAGCCGGAGCGCCTCGGCTCTGCCCGATGGTCTCAACAGCAATCAACGTCCCAATATTGTTCCCGGCCAGCCTTTGTATCCTAAGAACCAGAGCGCCGACTTGTGGCTCAATCCCTATGCTTTCGCCGCGCCGGCCGATGGCCAGTGGGGCAATGCCCCGCGAAACGCCGTACGAGCCCCTGGCCTCTGGCAGGTCGACCTGTCACTGGACAAGCGGTTCTCTCTGACGGAGCGGATGGGCCTCAGCTTCCGGGCAGACGTGTTCAACTTATTCAACCATGCGCTGATCGGTAAGCCGAACGTGAAGTGGACCGACCCATCACAGGGCACCACGTTTGGAGCCATCACCAGCCCGTTCACGTCTTCGCCAATCGGCACGGGCACACCGCGTGAGATTCAGCTTGGCCTGCGGTTGGATTTCTAGTGTCCTGAGTTAGAAAAACGTTCTCAATATGATCTGGGATGGCAACCACAGAGACACGGAGGGTGGAGGCAGGCCGGGGGGAGCCTGCCTCATGGAGGATTCAGTGCGATTCGTGGGGCGAATGAATCGTACCTGAGAGCTCCTCGTAATGATCTGTTGAGATGAAATCAGCGTGGGCTTTCGCGGCGGCCTGCCAGCGAATCTTTGCCGCATCGCGTGAACCGAAGTTGTAGTCCTTATCCCAACCCTGATCCTCCGCTTGCGTCCATCCGCTGATGGAAAAGACGCCGACAAAATAGCCCAGGCTGTGCCCGTAGTCGACAAACTTCTTCAATCTGTCCGCTTTGTCCTGCGACCACTCGCCAGCCTTGGTTTCGCCGCCTTTCTCGATGTATGCCCAATCAATGCCCCACCAGCGGTGGTAGTTATCCGCCTTATGTGCGGCGATAGTGGAGAGCGGAGTATCGTACAGCCCCGCGATCGCTGCCTCTTTCGACAGTTTCTTGTCGATGTTGTTGTCGTACTTGGGGACGGACCCGAAGAAGCGCAGCTTCCCGCCTACCGGTAACATGTCGTAGAAGTGCTGCTGCTTGATATCGTCGTGCTTGTCTTCCAGGAGCACCATCATCGGCTTCAATTCAAGCGGTGACTGTTTGGAAATGTCCGCTGTCTTAACCGCGGAGGTAAGCCATGAATCGTACTTCTCGAGCATTTTCGAAATCGCTGCCAGATGCTCCGGCGGATCGTTCTTGATATCGAGATAGAGCAAGATTAGCGGCCAGTCTCCTCGATTTCCGTCGGCCAGAGCTTTTTCCATAACCGGCCGGATCTTCGTGAAGAAGTAGCTGTCGAGTGTTGGATCGTCCGTGGAGACATTCTTCGGACCGTGGATCAGCAGGGACTTCCCGTCAACCCACGCAAGATCCTCTTCGATCATGAGCGGCATTCCGGCCGCCAGCGCACGGTCGAGCCGATCACCATATTTGCCATGGTCGGGGAAGGCGTTGTGCGCCCACACAACCGTTCGCGAGCCGGGTGCGAAGGCCTTGCCGGCCGAAATTGCGGAGGAGGCGGCGAGAACCAATGCCGCGCCCACAGAACAGGCGATTCTGATTTGCTTCATTTGTTGTTTCTCCTTGCGATTTTTTAGAACGCGAATCTAAGCGCGAACTGGACCTGCCGCGCCGGAAATGTGCTGGTGATCCTGCCGAAGAACGAACTGGAACGGTCACCGCTGGCGGCCGAAAAGTTCGTTTTGTTTAACGTGTTGAAGATCTCCGTCCTGAACTCGAGCGACGTGCCTTCCTTCGGTAGCCGGAACTGCTTGTGGATGCCTGTATCGAGGCTGAAGAAGGCATTGCTCCGTCCGGCG
>DATFQZ010000318.1:0-2850 GCA_035263765.1 Candidatus Angelobacter sp.
AAACGCTGCTTCCGCAAGAACCGGTACCTGGCGTTCACTTCCCTGCCAGCGCTTCCTCCAGTTGGGCGTTCTTCTTACGCATGACCCCACGCGCTTCCGCCGCCAAGACCTTCACATCCGCCTCGCCCTTGGCCAGCAACCGCAGCATCGCCCAACCGCTGACATCCAATGGATCCGTGGCGACTGCCGTCAGTTTGATGCCGCCTTCCTCCAGCAAACCTTCGATGTGGTTGCGGATGATCCCGATCATGCGTTGCAACTGCACCCGCGAGCGCGTCAGCCAGCGCCATTGCCTTTGCTCGGCTCCCGGTATAAAGCTCTCTTCCAGATCCCCGCTGCTCCACCGATCTGCTATCCGCTGCGCATCCCGATAGTCGCGCTTCCGTCCTCGCGGCGCGCGTACCTTTAAGGGATGCACCAGATGCAGCCGAAAATGCGGCTCCAGCCCGTACCACACCGGCCGCCAATATTGTGCCGTCGATTCCATTACCACTTCGGCGACCTGGAGATGCTGCAGCCAAGCCACCAAATGTCCAATCTCGTCTTGGGTCGTGCCAAACTTGCGCTGGTCGTATCTGGTTTGTCCCTCCCGTTCCCAGCGCACCATCACCGCCAGCATCTTCTTACGAAAATACATTCCTTCTAGTGCTGGTTAACACTTTGAAGAGGGGGTTTTACGCTTCGAGCGAGTTGGCCCAGCCGAAGGCGAAGAGTGGCGTACCGGCACACCCAGCTTGCCGAGGCGGCGAATATGGTGCCGGATCAGGCGCTGCTTTTGTTGCTCGGTCATCGGTTGGCCGCGCTTTTCTTCATAGGGAGTGCCGCGTTGTAGGACAAAGTAAGCCAGCTTTAGCAGATCGTGGGCCACGGCGACGACGGCGATGGGGCGGCTCTTTTGGGGCTGGCCTTTGGCGGCAATGCGCCAGAACTTTTCGCGCAGGTGGCCGGTCTTCATCATCGAGACAGCCCAGGCACTCTCCGTAAGGGCCGCACGGAGCCAACGGTTGCCTGTATTGGTGTGGCTGCTCTTGTTCCGGCCCGCGCTGCGGTTATTGCCCGGGCACAGGCCGCTCCAGGATCCCAGATGCTTCTCATCGGGAAACTGCGCCGGATCGGGCCCCATTTCGGCCAGCACGACCGCGGCGTTGTCGCGGACGGCCGGCAAGGTGCGGAGCAACTCCCATTGCGGGGTGTAGCCGGCCTCCTCGATCTTGGCCCGGATCAACTGGTCCATCTCCGCCAACTGCTCCTCGATAAAACGCATATGCTCCACACTGAAGCGGATCATCTGGCGATGATGCTCTCGCATCTGGTGTTCTTCCAGCGCGGCCAGCAGGGCGGGAATCTTCTTCTTAGCGCTTCCATGCGCGAAATCGGCCAACTCGGCCGCATCCGGCGTCTTGCCTTGTAGTAAGGCTTCCAGCATCAACTGTCCGGAGACGCCAAACACGTCTGAAAGAACGTTACCCAGCTTGATGTTGGCATCTTCGAGCACCTTACTGATGCGGTTCTTCTCCGCGCTCGCGGCCCGAATCAGTTTCCGTCGACGACGGGTCAGGTCCCGCAGTTCGCGCTGCGGTCGTGGCGGAATAAAGCTGGGCGTCAGCATGCCGTGTCGCAGCAGGTGCGCCAGCCACCAGGCGTCTTTAGGATCGGTCTTGTGGCCTTTGCGCGCTTTCACTTCCTGCGGGTTGGCCAGCGCCACTTTGACGTGGCCTTCCAGAATATTGAAGATCGGTTTCCAGTAACTACCGGTGCTTTCCATAATCACGTGCGTGCATTGCTCTTCCGTGATCCAGCTCCGGGCCTGTTTCAGTTCGGCGACGGTCGTTCCGAAAATGCGGGTCTCGGACCGGGCTTCCCCATCCGCCGGTCCGGTCATCACGCAAACTGCAATGAACTTCTTGCCCACATCGATGCCGGCGCAACGTTCAATTATCGCTGCAATCATGTCGCATCCCTTCTGGCGTGAAGAGCGCGATTCGCGCCTATGCAGAGATCTTCTTACTCGGGCCTGCGCACCATTCGGGGATTCCTGCACGCGAATCCAGTCAGTTTCTTGTACGAGCTCACATCAATATGCTTGCCGACCGATCTCTCCACGACCTTCGCATTCTCACGTATTTTCATTCGCGTGGATGACCGGTCGCCGGCCATGTGTGTTTCTTATGAACGTCAATACCTGCCACACAAGGCTGTTCGCTTTGCATACGGTCTCCTGGGACCGTGGCTGCAGAGGACCGGTATCGTAGGCAGTCACCCTCACAGGTTCTCCCAGTTAGAACGGGGACATCCCACTCATCGTTCGGTCCGCGGTCCCAGGTCAAAACAGGGTCACGGTCTCGCCATATCCACTGCCAAAAACGACCTTGACACGCCGCCACGATCTGCACCATTTTCATGGAAATCGTTGCGCGTTACGCGAAAAGAAACAGGGTCGTGAATCAGGTACCGTTTTCCCATCAGGATTCCATCTTCTGAGTCCGTGAGATTCCGGGCGATCTGGCTCATCCACAGTCCGTTCGCCACCTGTGCGATGCCCGCGATCTCCACCTTGCGCGTAGCCAAGTCGATGAAGAAGAGCATGATGAACCGCTGCAGCCCTCGCCGGGTCCACACTTCCACTGTGAAGAAATCTGCGGCCACGATCAGCTCCCAATGCCGACTAAGAAACTCCTTCCATGTCGTCTTCCGCCTCCGTTCCGGCGCCGGCTCGATCCCGTGTCGTTCCAAAATTGCAGCAATGGTGCTGCGGGCAAGCTCGTGGCCGAGATTGGACAAGGCGCCCTCGATTCGTCGATAGCCCCAGTCCCGGTTCTCTTCTGCCATGCGCACCACCAGAGCCTCGAT
>DATFQZ010000319.1:0-22819 GCA_035263765.1 Candidatus Angelobacter sp.
CTGCTCTGCCGATTGCATGTGTTCGAATCTATTCACGAGCGCCCAATCACCACGCCCGCGGCGAAAACCAGAATTCCTCCGATGATGACCTGTATCGTCGCCGTGAGCCAGGGTGAATCCATGTAGCGGTGGCGGATCCAGGCAATGCCGCCCAACTCGGCCAGCACCACCGCCACGGCCACGGTGAAAGCCACTTTGAAATTAGGGAGCAGAAAGGGCAAGGTGTGGCCGATGCCGCCAAGCGCGGTCATCAGGCCGCATACGGTGCCGCGAATCCAGGGATGTCCGCGGCCGGTGAGGCTGCCGTCATCGGAGAGGGCTTCAGCGAACCCCATGCTGATGCCCGCCCCGATCGAGGCCGCCAGTCCGACAAGGAAGGCGACGTGCGTATCGCGCGAGGCAAAGGCAGCCGTGAAAACCGGCGCCAACGTGGAGACCGAGCCATCCATCAACCCGGCCAAGCCAGGCTGGACGATCTGCAGTACAAACAGCTTGCGATTGGCCTCTTCTTCCTGCAGTCGAGCGGTATCGTCGAGCTTGCCCTTGCCCAGTTCCTCGGCTTTGTGTTCGTGGTCGCGTTCTTCAAGCGCCAGATCGTTCAGTAACTGGCGCATGCTGGCGTCTTCGGTACGCGCCGCGGCTTTTTCGTAGAAACGCCGGGTTTCGACCTCAAGGGTAGCGGCTTCTTTGCGCACGGCGTCGAGACGCAGGGGCTTGGTCAGCCACATGGGCCGGCGGTGGATGAAGCCCTTCACGTCCGTGCGGCGGATCAGCGGGATGTGCTCGCCGAATTTGCTCCGGAAAAGCTCGATCAGGCGGCGGCGGTGTCCGGATTCTTCCTCGCGCATGCCGTCAAACATGCTGGCCGTGGCGGGGAAATCCTGGCGCATGCCTTCGGCGAAATCGGCATAAATTCGTTCGTCTTCTTCCTCGAGCGAGATAGCCAGAGCCAGCATCTCACGCTCAGTCAGACTCTCAAAGCTGCGCATGGTTGAGAACGATTGTAATCGCGCGGCGGCTGGTAGCATAGCGATGATGAAGAGACGCAAGCGGCACGAGCGTCATCGCGAGGCATCGCATTTTCCGCGCGAACTCCGAATCCTTTATGCGGACGATGCTGTGGTTGCCCTGGATAAGCCTCCGGGGTTGCTGGCCGTGCCCATCAAGGGGTCCAGTGCTCCCTCCGCCCTCTCTCTGCTGTCCGCGGAGCTTAAAACGCAAAATCAAAGACAGCGAGCCCTTGTCGTACACCGCATTGACCGGTTTGCTTCCGGCATAATTCTCTTCGCGAAGACCCGAAAGGACCGTGAAGCTCTGGTGCGGCAGTTTCTAGACCATCAGCCGTTGCGCGAATATCTGGCCGTCGTCCGCGGGAACCTCCGGGCGCCGGAAGGAAAACTTGTGCATTTCTTTCGCAAGCGAGGAATGTCGCAACAGTTGACCGGTGAACGAGATCCTGAAGGGGCTCGCGCAGAGCTCGACTACCGGGTCGAGCGGTCATTTCGCGGAGCTTCGCTGGTACGGATCTGGTTGAAGACGGGATTGCAGAATCAGATCCGGGCACAGTTCCTCGCCATAGGCCACCCCGTCGTTGGCGATCGGAAGTACAACTCCGAGGAGGCGGCGGAGCGGCGAATTCACCGCGTTGCCCTGCATGCAACGCGTCTGGACTTTGTCCACCCGCGCTCCGGAAAAAGAGTCAAGCTCGAGTGCGGGCCGCCGGCGGACTTTCGATCACTGCTCTCGGCGCTAGCACGTCCAGCTCGCGGGGGATAGAAGCACGGCTTGGTACCGGCACCTCGCAAGGGCCATTGACACGGGCCCGGCTCGCACGGATGCTGAATACAGGTGACCCACGACTTTGACAGCATCATCCTTGGCGGCGGCGCGGCTGGGCTCATGTGCGCCATCGAGGCTGGCCTGCGCGGAAGACGCGTGGGCGTTCTGGAGCGCGCTGGGCGCATCGGCAAGAAGATTCTGATCTCGGGCGGTGGGCGTTGCAACTTCACGAACCTCCACTGCACGCCCGAGAACTTCCTCTCCTCCAATCCGCATTTTGCCAAGTCGGCGCTTGCAGCTTATACGCCGGCTGATTTCATTGCGCTTGTCGAGAAGCATGGGATTCTCTATCACGAGAAGACCCTTGGCCAGCTCTTCTGCGATCGGTCCGCACAGGACATCGTCCATATGCTGGAAGTCGAGTGCGATCGCGCGGGTGTCCGGATTATGACCAACGTTGCCATCCACAGCGTGATTCACACAAACGGATTCGCCGTGGTGGCGGGTGATGACCAGTTTCGCTCGTCGACCCTGGTGGTCGCGACGGGAGGCTTGTCCATCCCCAAGATGGGGGCAACACCGTTTGGGTACGATCTGGCGCGCCAGTTTGGGTTGAAGATTGTCGAACCGCGGCCGGCGTTGGTGCCGCTGGTGTTTGACGCCCAAGACCGCCTGCATTACGGCGATCTAAGCGGGATCTCGGCCGAGGTGATGGCTGCGGCCGATGGGCACAGTTTTCGCGAAAAGATGCTGTTCACGCATCGCGGTCTCAGCGGACCGGCAATTCTGCAGGCCTCGTCGTATTGGAAGCCGTCAACTCCATTGTCCATTGACCTGGCGCCCGGCTGCGATTTGACGGGACTCGTACGCAGCGGTCAACGGCGAGATCTGACTGCACTGAAGACTGCATTCCGCGCGGTCCTGCCCCATCGTTTTGCTGATCGCTGGATCGAGCTGCATCCACCGAAAGGCTGGACCAACCATGCCCTCGCCGAGCTGGAGCACTGGGCGCATAACTGGTCCATCACTCCGGAAGCCACAGAGGGCTATGCGAAGGCGGAGGTCACGGCCGGTGGCGTCGATACCAGTGAGCTTTCGGCAAAGACCATGGAAAGCAAGAAGGTCCCCGGATTGCATTTCATTGGCGAAGTCGTGGACGTCACTGGCCACCTCGGCGGCTTCAATTTCCAGTGGGCCTGGGCCTCAGGCTTTTGCGCGGGCCGAGCGATATCGAGCAGCTAGCAATTAGCAACTAGCAATTAGCTCATCCCGCAGAGCGGGACGAGGAGAAACGATTCCTGCTCGCACTCGCTTTAGCTGTGCTAGCTGCTATCTGCTAGTTGCTAATTGCTAAAGCCACTCCTAGTTCGTAGTGTGATAACCTCCACGGCGCATCGAAAGGCCACGCCGTGACGCGCTACATCGCCGCCCTCGACCAAGGCACCAGCAGCACGCGCTTCATGGTGTTCGATCACGCCGGGAAAGTGGTGGCCAGCGCGCAGAAAGAGCACGCCCAGATCTATCCCCAACCGGGCTGGGTGGAGCATGATGCGGAAGAGATCTGGGAGCGTACGCAGGAAGTCATCGCTGAAGCAGTAGGACGGGCCGGGATCCAGCCGAACGATCTGGCGGCCATCGGCATCACCAACCAGCGCGAGACCACAGTGCTCTGGCACAAGAGCACCGGCAGGCCGGCAGCGAATGCCATCGTCTGGCAAGACACGCGTGTGGCCGGCGGCGTCGCGAACCTATCCCGCGAACTTGGGCAAGATGCATTTCGTCCTTCCACTGGGCTGCCGCTCGCCACCTACTTCAGCGGACTGAAGATCCGGTGGCTGCTGGAAAATGTTCCCGGTCTGCAACGCGAAGCGGAATCCGGCGAGATCCTGTTTGGGAACATCGACGCATATCTCTTGTGGAAACTGACCGGCGGCCCCCGTGGCGGCATCCACGCAACTGACGTCACCAATGCCAGCCGCACCCAGCTCATGGACCTTAAGACTCTGGCGTGGGACGCGGAGATCCTGAGGATGTTCGGTATCCCTACACAAATGCTGCCGCGCATTTGCTCCAGCAGCGAGTTGTACGGAAGCGCCACTCTGCCCGCGCTCCGCGGGGTTGCCGTCGCTGGCATTCTGGGCGATCAGCAGGCGGCTCTGGTGGGGCAAGTCTGCTTTAGCTCGGGCGACGCCAAGAACACCTACGGTACCGGCTGCTTCATGCTCATGAACACGGGCGAGCGTCCGGCGCCATCGCGCCACGGGCTGTTGACGACCGTGGCCTACAAGCTGGGAAACCAGCCTGCACAATATGCTCTGGAAGGGAGCGTAGCCATTTCCGGCGCGCTGGTGCAATGGATCCGCGACAACCTGGGGTTGATCAAGACCAGCGGGGAGATTGAAGACCTGGCGCGGACGGTGGACGACAACGGTGATGTCTACTTCGTGCCTGCGTTCTCCGGCCTTTACGCCCCGTACTGGAAGGACACCGCGCGCGGTGTGATCACCGGCCTCACGCGCTTCGCGAACAAAGGACACCTGGCGCGCGCGGTGCTGGAAGCGACAGCGTTCCAAACACGCGACGTGACCGAAGCTATGGAGCAGGATTCGGGAATCAAACTCAACGTGCTGCGCGTGGACGGAGGCATGATCGAAAACGATCTGCTGATGCAATTTCAGGCCGACATCCTCGACCGCCCGGTGGTGCGGCCCGAGGCCAAGGAGATGACGGCGCTGGGCGCGGCCTACGCCGCCGGACTGGCCACCGGCTTCTTCAAAAACACGGACGAGCTGCGCTCGCACTGGCGCGCCGGCAAGACCTGGCATCCGCAGCTTCCAGCGGCGAAGCGAGAACGCTTGTACCAATCGTGGAAGAAATCCGTCACGCGCTCCTTGGATTGGCTTGACTAGACCCACCGTAGCGGGTCAGTTTGAAAAACGCACGTCTGGTGACGCCGTATGGACCAGGGTCGAGAAGCAGCACCGTAGCGACTCGGGCTGTGGAAGTTTTAATAGGAACCAGCGGCGCAATCAATTGCTATCCCGATTTCTGAGCCTTGCTCGCCGCTAACAGGGCCCGAACCTCGGCTGCTCGGCTCTGCGGATATGACGGCCAACTCGTCCCAAAAGTCTGTTGAGCCAAATCCAGCATCGCGATGGCCCTTTCCGGCACCGGGCGGCCCGCCAGCGACTCAAGCGCTTGGGCCAGGCGTGGGCGCCGGTGCTCGATATGCCGTCTAGGATCGACAGGGTCTCGATCAGCGCTATCAGTAAGGGAAAGTGCGAGGAGCGAATCCAGGGCAAACTGATCCAAGTATCGCCTGGCGCTCAGCTGTTCCCCTCGGTGCCAGCGAGCGAGTGCTGTGCAGAGAAGGATGAGAAAGTTATCGAAGATGAACACGCCTCTGGCCTCGCTCCAAGGCTGCGGACGACCATGTTGCACGGCGCGCCCAACAGCCTCTGCCACGTCTGCTCTGTCGAAGAGGACACGGTACACGGTTACCGTGCCAGTCGCGGCTTCTTCTGGATCGAATACTGCAAACTCGGCACGGTGGCCGCTTCGATACAAGACGCTGTAGTGCCGGCTTCCGTGCCGTGCGCGAACGAGAATCGTATCCGAGTTCGGCAGCCAGCCGAGATCGTCAAGCAGCGCGTCCTGGCATCCCGGTCGGGTGACCACCCAAAAGTCGTGATCTGACCAAGCATCTCGCCAGGTCGGCTCGGCCATCGTGCCCAAGGCTACCAGACACAATACGGCTGGATCGTCTTCCAGCTTGCGCAATAGTGTAGCCGTGAATTGCTCGTACTCGGCGGAGTTCATCGCAACAGAATACCCTGAGTGCCGATTCCGGCCGCTTGTTAAACGGCCTCGGCACAACGGATATAACCACGCGCCCTTCGTAGTGCTTCCCGGGCGGGTAGGCGCGAATAGCGGACGTTATTTGGATACTTGCGCTCTTTGAGGTTTAGCTACACCAGACCTCTGGTCTGCACTCGGCTTTGCCGGCTTGAGCCTGGAATCCGCCTTGGCAGGCGCGGGCGGCACCACAAACTTGTCCATATATGCTTCCAGCTTGTCCCGGTGGCTGGTGCGGTACGACGCGTAATCCTTGACGATACCCTCGTCGCCCAACCGGAAGAGCACATAGGGTTCCAGGACCCCTGCCTCAGACAAGTTTAATAAGAGGAGGACACGCTGGTTCTCTGAGACGAGTTCAGCCGTGTCGAAGTTACGTCTCAGCCTCTCTAAGACTTCGATCGCGGCTGCGAGGGCTTCGCTCTCCTCTGCCAAACTATGCCTGTAAGAGCTTTCTTGGGGAAAGCGCTGTTTGAATTTGCCGCCCTGTTTCCACGCCTCGCGAACCGCACGATACGCCTGCCAGGCATCGGAAAGGCTCTTCGGCGCCGGTTTAGGATCTGGGAAAATGCTGGGCTGCAGGAAGTCGAGCCCTGAGAGGTCTCCCTTATCGGTTGCCGGTTCATCCTTCTTAGGCGCTGGCATGGTTGCGGCATAGGCAAAGTTAAGATTGGTGTTATTGAGGTCGGCCCAGGCGTTCAGATCGCGCCAGACTATTCGGTTATATGGTTCGGCTACAGTGGCATGAATGAGCATGGTCCGGGCTTTGGCCAGGTCGCCCTCTCTGACCAGCATGTGGGCGTAATACCGATACGCTGTCTCGGTATTGGGATCGATCTGGATGGCCTTCTCGTACCACTCTCTGGCCTTAGCAAAGTCGTTTTTCCGGTGAAAGCTGTTGCCGATGAAGAGCGTGGCAGTGTAGTTCTTAGGCTCCAACTCGAGCGCCCGGGAATAATCCACAATCGCTTCGTCAAAATCTTGCCGCGAGAAGGCGGCTTCCCCGGCACGCAGGGCTTGCTCCACCGCTGGATTCTCAGAGAATTGAATTTTGCCTGTCTCCGGCATCGCGCGCAGGAGTTGCAAGAGGTTTTGTGCCAGTGTTGTGGTGCTACCGGATTTTTCCAGTAGATCCTTGGCTCGCAGGCGCTCCTTAGCCGCCGCTTGCGGGTCGGTCATGGTCGCGGCGTGGGTGACGAGCGACGCCGCGAAGGCAACCACGACTTCTTCGTCTGCCGGGCTCTTCTGCACGAGCTCGTCTAACAGCGGCAGAGCCTCCAGACGCTTGCCTTGATCAAAGAGCTGCAGCGCTTGCTGGCGCTTGGTTCGCGAGGCTGCATCCTGGGGTTGCGCCTGCGCGCAAGATAGCGAGGCAGTAATACAGAGGAACAGCACAATAAGGCAGGCTTCGAAACGTTTGAACTCCATGGAACCCTCAAGCCGAAAGAAATCTGATTCTAGACGCGACGCCGTCAGCCTGTCCTTGACTGGCTGCAGCGGATAAAACAATGAGGAGGCAGAAGGGATAGGCTGTGCGCCCTTCCCTTCGACCTCCTCAAGACATCCGTTTACTTCATTCGCTGTTGCTGTTGCTGCTGCTGCGGCTGCTGCTGTTCGAGGGGCATCGTTCCTCTCGAGGGCTGCTCAGCTGCAGGTGTGACCGGCTTAGAAGCGGCCGGGGTTGAATGATCGTGCTGAGCCGGCTGACTGGCGACGGCCGGTGTTGATTGCGTCCCTGGCAGGGTTCCAGGCTCGATATGTGTCGCGCTATTGAGGCTGGGCAGGTTCTTAAACGTAATCACCATCGGGCGCATCATGTCGTTGTCTTCGTGATCGAGGATATGGCAGTGCCAGACGTAACCGGGCCCTGCCGTCGGGTCAAACGGGAATACGTTTTGCCCGGGCTGCAGGTTCGCGTCGTTCGTGTTCTGCAATGCCAGGCGGACCAGCACTCGAGTGACCACGAACGGCGGAGCAAGAACGACGTCCTTCCATCCGTCCTCGCCGGGGAACTGGCTGGCCGGTATCGCCGTACTAGGCACGCCAGGCTCGGTGAAGTCGTCTGTGGTACCCAGCGCGCCGTTCTGCGTGTCAAACTGGAAGTCACGGGCGCCAAGGACGCAGGTCGGGTCGCTCGGGTCCGTAGGCGTACCGTCTGGGTTGTTGGGATTGGCCGGATCGCAGAATTGCACCGGATTCTCCACATTGATCCTGATCGGTGGATGATTGAGCGGAAGAGCCGAGTTCGGCCCATTCAGCTTCTCAAAGTAGGCCAGCATGCGATTAGCATCGATCGCCTGCCGGTCCTCCAACTGGAACTCGACCAGGTGAATGTGGATGGGATGGGCATCCTGGGTCAGGTTCTGGATGTACCACTCCTCCGTCGTGCCCGCCCTGGGGATCTCTGTGACGGCTTCATGGAAAGCCCGTCCGTCGATGAGAACATGCAGTGGGTTACCAGGGAAAAGAGCGGTGTCGGGGCTTTCCTGCTCGTTCAGCGTGAAGAGCTTTGGATTTCCGATGTTCGGCGTCGCAACGAGCGTGGGAATGGTGATCAGTGTAGCCGGCAGCGGTTTCGGATGCACGGCGAACGAGTTCTGCACCGTGAACTGCATGACGACACCGGTGTTGGCATCGGCTGGATCGCCACCTGGGTTGGGCGCGATAGCGTCGTTCGTCATTACAACCTTCGTTCCTGCCGGAAGATTGGAGAAGTCGACGAGGATGTCGATTCGCTCACAGATGGCAATGAGCTTGTGCGTCATGGTGACGGGCGCTCGCAAGAAGCCGCCGTCGCTGCCGATCTGGATGAAGGGAATCTTTTGTCCGGTTGTCTGATTCACAAGGGACAAGCCGTAGAAGCGTGCGTTGGAACCATCCACGATGCGGAACCGGTACTGGCGCCGCTGCACGTTCAGGTTCGGCCACACCTTGCCGTTGACCATGATCTCATCGCCAAAGTACTCGGGGTCCCAATACGGATGGAAATCAGGGTTGTCGCCGACGGTGGTGAAATGGATGGAGCCGTCGCTGTTGAAAGCCCTATCCGTCAGCATGAGCGGCCACTCGAAATTCCCCGAGGGAAGGAGCGGTGAAATGTTGTCGTGCTGGGGATCACGGATGATGAACATGCCTTCCAGGCCTGCGGCCAGGTTGAGGCGCGTCATTCCCAAAGCGTGGTCGTGATACCAGAGCAGCGTTGGCAACTGGCTGTTGAAGTATTCGAACGTGGTGCCCGTGAATGTTGGACCTACCACTCCTGGATGTTCTGAAAAATCTGCGAACCAGGACTCGGGAAAACCGTCTGAGGCAGACGGTGTGTAGCCGCCATGCAGGTGAGGCACGGTCACAACGGGGCTTTGAAACTGTGGGTAGCCCGGCGGGAACGGCACCAGCAGATTACCGTTGGCGTCCACGAACGGAGGCTGCGGTATCGCCGCGTTGTTGGGGTTAGCGGCATGGATCGTGGGATCCACCGGGAACATGTGCGGATGTTCAATTTCGTTGTTGTAGTGAACGAAGATGCGCTGGTTCGCTGTTGCCTCGAAAGTCGGCCCGGGCGTTGAGGCGACGTTCTGGATGTTGGGCGTCTGGCCCGGTCCGGCTACGTTCGCCGTGCCGCTGTAAGCATAGATCTTGGTCCTGGGGAATCCCGGCGGCAGGATCTGCTGGGTAGTTTCTACCTCCGTGACGTCGTAGAGCGGGACGTTTCTGCCCAGCTGCGGGTCGAATTTCGTCTGGTTGGTAACGAACGTTGCAGGCCTGGTCAACTGATTCACGAACTTCGGAACCGTGTTGGGATCCAGAGGCGTCACGGTCGGGTTGGTGCTTCCGGTCGGCAGCGTCATCCAGTGCTGCACGTGCATGGACATGCCTTTACGTTGTCTTCCTACATTTGAGGGGCTTTGCGGGGCGGCCATATCCATCGCATGGCCGGCATGCGGGTTCGCCGCAGGCGTTGCCGCCTCAGCCGAATTAGACGCCGTAGCCTTGTTGGACGCCGCGTCCTTGTTGGACACTGCATCCTTGTCGTCGCCCGTAGTGGTAGCGGACAGCCACACTGGCGATGCGAGCGCAGCGGCGAATAACAGTAGTACGAAAAACTTCACAACACATCGAGTCTCTTTCATGATCGCTCCTTTGATTGACTTGAGTGGCGATTTCGGGGAATTGAAACCGGTAGCGCAAACTGGCGAAACAGTGCGCACCGGCCGTTGGGGGGATGCGGAATCCGCATTCATAGGCATGCGCTCGAGAATCGATCTAGCACCGGGAAGCCGGCAAGAACAATGCATGGGTCGTAAATAAAACGAACGTTCGTTCATGGATCAACAGATCGTCGTTGTGGCCAGAAAGACCGAGCGAGGGCTCAGCAAAGTACTGCGGCCGAGGCTGGGCGCAAAGAGTTAGCGCCAAAGCTAAACGGGAAAGGACGTTTCCACGGATCTGACTCTCGCGACATTTTCAGAAACGTGGTGCGCGAGCCTTTCTCCGGTTCTTACAAAGGAAGCGAAACCATCATTGGTTGCGCAGGGGAGGCAGCTTAGTGCAAGAGTTAGTAAAAATCAATCTTTATTAGAAAAAATTCACGTTTCTGGAATAGGGCTGAAACTGCCGAATATGGAATGAAAAGAGCTAAGTTTGTTTTAACAAACCATGTTCAAGATTGGCATTCTATTAATGAATTAAAGCGCCCTCTTCGGGTCCATTTCCGAAGTCGGGAACGCAGTTCGCCGCGGGCACCCAGGGACAATGCCTCAGCGTGGGAATCCTCGACTCGCTCCTTTTTCTAGAACATTAGATAAAACTTCGTCCTTACCAGCATCGAGTGGGATAGATTTTGGTGCGCAATTCTGTCTGGTCACGCGATGATCAGGGGCTGGAGGTTGAGAGCAAATCATGACCCACAATTCAAGACTGAAGTTGTACGCAATTGCTGCCGGTTTGTGCCTCTTGGTCTTCGTACAAGTGGCCACGGCGGCTCCTTGTCAGATCGCCCAGCCCGAGGACAAAACTCAGCCTAGCCAGCACCATGCCGGCCCGCACAACGCGAAGGTCCCTGACACAGCGGAGAAGTGCGATCCTCATTTCACGTACACACCGGGCCCGCACGATCCCAGCCATTGGGAGGGAGCATGTAATACCGGACACATACAATCCCCCATCGATATAACGCATTCGGAAAAACTGCGCTTGGCCCCAGTCAACTTTAACTACCAGCCGGTTGATTTGAAGATCTTCAATGATTGCAATCATTACCAGATCAAAGTCCTTTTTCCGAATAATTTCTGGCTGAAAATCGGCACGAAGCCGTATTTCTTGACCGAGTTTCATTTTCATGAGCCTGGGGAACATGCCGTGAATGGCAAGAGGGCGGCGATGGTCATACATCTCGTGCATTTGTCACAGGAGTCGGCTTACCTGGTGGTCGAGATCCCAGTCATCGTGGGCAAAGAAAACGCAGTGATCAAGAGCTTGTGGGAGCATATCCCGGAAAGCGGCAAGGAGGAAACCGTCCCGGGCGTGAAGATCAATGTTATGGACCTGTTGCCTGCTGACCGCGATTTCTACCGTCTTCCCGGATCGCTGACAACCCCAGTCTGCAAAGAGGGCGTTACCTGGTACGTGCTCAAGAGCCCCATTGAGATGTCGGCGGAGCAGATCGCTGAATACAAGAAGCACTACCACGACACCGCGCGACCTCTGCAGCCGGCCAATGACCGGCCGATCGCAGAGCCATTTCCAAAATAGGCCTTCCCCAGACTCGGCTTATCCCAGCCGCGAATCGGGCCTTCCCATGACCTTTGGAAAACTGATCATGTTCGCCTTCGGCTTGCCCTTCAACGTCACCATCGAGCGAAAAAACTAACTCCTTTGTTTCAAATGAGATGGCAATCCGTTCGTTTCCCCTAGTAAAAGATTGCTAAGACGTAAATCTCCACTGAGGAATAAGCCACCTCCTCATCTTAAAGCCGTCCCTACCGGCAACGCAGAAATTGCGCAAGTTTCATGAAACGTTCCGGGCATCAGCCGCACTACCTGTCAGTCAACATTCTGAACGAGGCATTCAGGTGACTGAACAACTGCCAGAATTAAGGGATACCTGGAGTGAGGCTGTGCCGCCGCGCCGGACCAATGGCGACGCGATTCGAGCCGGTCTGGGTTTCATCCTTTCGCGACAGCAAGGACGGTGCTGGCAAGACCTGAACCTGCCTTCAGGAGAAGGTGATGTCCGGCTTACTGCCTGTGTACTGGCTCGCCTGGCGGATTTACCTTTGCACTACATCACCCCACGGCTGCAGCAGCAGATGGACCAGGCTCTGGACTGGCTACTGCAAGCGCGCTTTCCGAACGGGGGCTGGGGATCCGGGTTTGGAGAAGACGATGCTGAGACCACGGCCTGGGCAGTGCTTGCGCTGCGTGGGCATCGCCGCGCTCCGGCGCCCAGCGGAGCGTTGGAGCTCTTGCGCTGCTGCCGCCGGCTGGACGGTGGTTTCGCCGCGCGCCCGGCTGACAGCCTCGATGCCGATTCCTGCCTGAAGAGCACTCCGGAGATCACCGCCCTGGCGCTACGAGCGCTGGGCGAGGCCGACCCCGCGGGTCAAGGGTTTCTGTCGTCTTATCTCGCGCTCGCTTCCAGCCGCCCGGCAATCAGCCTTCTGGTTTGCTCTGAGATCCTCAATTGGGGCCGGGGCTTGGCTGCACCGTCTCTACTCGATCATGTGGCGCAATGCGCTGCCCTGGCTGTACCTACCGGCGCGACCGAGCAGGCGCTGCTGCTGCATTGCCTGCTACGTTTGCGTCTCAAGAAAGCTTGGCCGCTGGCCGCTGAGCTCCGTGCCCGGCAGGCGGAAAACGGCTCATGGCCGATGCGCGAACGCCCCAGGTCCTTCAGCTTGCCCCAGCTCGAACTTGAGGACAGAAGAGTTCTGGCAACAGCAACCGCAGTCTCGGCGCTTGCGATGGCCGAGTTTCAACCTGGTCTGTACTTCGGCTCTGATCTGCCGGTGCCGCAGCGGCTACCTGCATTTTGAGGATAGTGAAAGATCGTGAAAAGCATGCACAAACAAGCCCTTGCCAAAAGACGCCCGCATCGGGCTGCGGTGCTCCATCCACCCTTTAGAGCGCCCCAACCGGCGGCCAAGAGCCCCGCGCCTCCGGCAGCCGGTGAAGTATACTGGTCGCCCAGAAAAAAAGTGGACTTCTTCTCGTTCGATGCGGAGTATCTGCGCCGCCTGCAGGAGCACGATCAGGCCACGGAAGCCCATTTCGTCTCTTATTTCGAGAAAAGATTGCAGGTGAAATTGCGCAGCCGCGGCTTTGCCGGGGCCGCTCTCGAAGACATCAGCCAGGAAACCTTCTTTCGGGTCCTGACGGCCTTGCGCAATGGCACAGTCCTGTTTCCCGAGCGTTTCGGCGCCTTCGTGAATTCAGTGTGCGACCGGGTGATCCTGGAGGCGTACCGCAGCAACGTCCGCAACCAGCATGTTGACGTGGATGCCATGGACGTTCCCGACGGCCGCACCAACCTGGAAGCCATGCTGTTGCGCAAAGAGAAGAAGAAGATCGTGGCCGACATTCTGGCGCAGCTTCCCGCCAAGAAACGCAACATCCTGCGCGCCCTTCTTTTTGAGCAGCTTGACCGTAGCGAGCTGTGTGCCCGTTTCAAAGTCAAAGGCGATTATTTGCGCGTCCTGCTCTTCCGGGCTAAAGAAGACTTCGCCGCGCTGTACAAAGCCCGCGGGCTCGACCGTTTGGAGGAAGGCCGGAGTTGACCGCGGAAACAGAGAGGCATTTATGAATACAGACATTATGAGCCATGATCAAGCCGTCAGCAGCCAGGCTGCCGAACGTTACGTGCTCGGCGAGTTGACACCAAGCGAGCGCGACGCGTTTGAGGGACACTTCTTTGATTGCGCCGTCTGTTTCGAACAGGTAGAGCTGGGTGCCCAGTTCATGGGCCGTGCCCGCGAAGTCCTGGACCGCGAGCCGGAGCCCGGCTGGCTGGCAGGAATGCTGGGGGATCTGCGGCGTCCCGCTCCAGTCTTTGTCTCCGCGATGCTGCTGTGCGCCATTGCAATCGGCGTGCATCAGCAGTCGGTCATCTCCACTGCCCGTGCGCCTCACATCCAAGAGCGCTATGTCCTGACCGCGGCAGTCAAGGGCGAAGGCGCAGCCAAACCAATAAGCGTTTCCCGCCAGGCTGGCCTGAGCCTGACCCTGGAGTTCCAGCGCCAACCGCAGTTCGCCTCTTACCAAGTGGAAGTCATCGACGCTGCGGGGAAAACCCGATTCCAAATGCCGCTGACAGAGTCCAACTCTGACATCGTCAGCATCGGCTTGCCGGCCAACGCGCTGGAAGCCGGCACGTACTCCATGGTGGTCCAGGGCGCGACCAAAGACGGCGCCAAGACGGAAATCAGACGGGGCGCCTTCGAATTGAAGTTCACGGACTAATCATATTTACTTCCCAGCCGCCCCCTCGGTTGTGGCCGGCTGCATAGCGAAAAGACGTAGTACAATTTTGCCCGCAGATCCGCCCGGGGTGAGCGGCCCCCGTTTCCTGAACGACAGTCTGTTGTTGTCCCGTCTGAGTTCGTCATTATTGAAGTCCGTCATCAATTAAAGTACCTGGAGTCTGAAATGAGCGACCCGTCTAAAACGCCCGATCCGTCTAAAGGCACCGCCCCGTCTGAAGCCCCCGACCCGCCTAAGATGAGCGACCAGTGCGCTCGCCGCCATTCGCAGTATGTCCACCATGCTTACGCCTATGGCCTTGCTGGGCAGGTGGAAAGCCCCTTCCGGCACACCATCAACACGCAGGCGTCCGCTGTGCTGGGCGCAAGCGGCGGACGCGCGTATCAGCGAGTAGAAAACTTTCAACTCGATGGCATCGTGCACTTCAAAGCTGCTTATGTAGAAGTGGGCGGCAGGTTCGACGAGTGCCACAACCGCCACACCAGCTACGCAACTGCGGTGATCGAGGGGCTGAACATCCTCGACGTGTTTACTGCGGACAAGGTCGTCTCCCGTATGGCGATCTATTCCGCGGAAGTAGGCAAGAAACCAGGCCAGAAGAATGGCGAAGCTACATTCGACATCACCGGGAGTCACTTTGTAAATCTGCGAATCGCCGGCCACCCTATCAATGTAAAATTGGACACCCACGTTTTTCACGAGCACGAGAGTTACTCCCAGCTCGTTAGCGGCCACAAGGGCGGGAAGCTGCGGTATTGCCTGGTGGAAAGCGGATTCAGCGAGCTGGATGAGTCCGCCCTGAAGGAATTGGAAGTTGAGTATCATGCCCTCGCCGGCATGTCGGAGATCGTAGAGAAATGGAAGAAAGAGGGCGAGAGACCACCGGAACGGACAAGTTACTCGTTCTCGCCGGTCAGTCACCTGAAGATCGAGGAGCACGTTGGCGCCACCGAGCTGCGAGGCTTTGGCTCCATTATTTGCATTCCAAAATTTGGCGTCGTCCGGCTTGCCGAAATGAACGTGACCCCATCATGCCGCTCTCTCACCATGTTCCGTGTCCAGATGTGCTCGACAGGTACCGGCAGCACGGATGGAACCGGGACCGGCGGCAGCGGCGGTTCACCGCCCTCTCTATAGCCTGGTCGATCACGTGCCTTGCCGCGTTGAGCTTGACTGGCTGTAAGTACGCCTCGGAGCGTGATTGTCAAGGCAGGTATGCCGAAGCCCTGCAGGCTTTTCGGCAGGGGTACACCGATACTGCGTGGCAGCTGGCGGACGCGGGCTATCGTGGATCTGAGAAGCGCTTTCCTATGTGGAGTTGGCGATTTCGGATCCTCGCGGCGCAGGTGCGTTTGCGCCAGCAACTTCCTCGAGAAGCTGTCTTGCTGCTCGCTTCCGACCCTCCCGCCAATTCTCCTCTTGACGTGTCCGTTCGCAAGAATCTAGTTCAGGGATTGGCGCTGTGCGGAATCAACAACACGAATAAAGACGCGACGGCAGTTTTGAATCAAGCAGAGCACATCATCCCATCCGCTGAGCGAGGGTTGGCTGCCGAGTTGGCGTTTACGCGTGCCATGTGCTCTCTATCGGCCGACCGAGCCGCCGCGCAGCGATACTTCACTCAGGCCGCGGAAATGGCCCACGGCGGAGACGGCTTCATCGAGGCGAGCTCCCTTCTGGGCGTCGGCTATGTGCTGCATCAGGATGATCATTACGACGAGGCGATAACAAAGTTCAACGAAGCATTGAACCTGACCGATTCGAGCTTCGTAAAGGAAAAGGCGCTCGGCAATATCGGCTTTTGTCATTCTCAGCTCGGCGATTGGACGAGGGCTCTTCCTTTTTCGCAGGAGGCGGAACACCTGGCCGGCCAAATTAAATACAGCAGCGACCAGGCCAGATGGCTCATCGATGTCGGTCGTGAGCATTTCTCGCAGCTTGAATTTCCGGAAGCCGATGCCTCATATACAAAAGCCTTGTCCATTGCCCAGGCAGCAAAAGACCGCGACGGTCAAGCCAAAGCTCTGCATCATTTGACGCAACTGGCGCTCAAGATGCGCGACTTGAAAAAGGCTGAGGATTATGCCAGCCAGGATGAAGCGCTGCATGCGGATGGCCCTCGTTATCTGGATCTGCTGCAGGACAAGGCGGAGATCGCTGCCGCGCGGCAGGATTTCGTCACGGCGGAGAAGCTTCTTCAAGAGATTCTGCACCGCCCGAATGTAAGGCTCGTCTTCCGCTGGCATGCGCAGTCCGACCTAGCTGCGGTTTACGTCGCGCAGAAGCGATTTAGCGATGCCGAACAGGCTTTCCGGAAAGCCTTCGTAATGGTTGACGAGATGCGCCGGACGTATCCGGAAGAGCTAAGGATCTCGTTTCTGGATGAAGGTCCGTTCTACGATCAGTACGTGAAGTTCCTGGTATCGCAAAACAAAATCGCAGAAGCGCTTAGCATCGCAGAACGAGGCCGTGCGCCGACGCTGGCAGAGGCGTTGGGCAACGGTCCCAGCATGCAAAATGATAAGCACGCGTTCGCCCCACTTCAAGCCGTGCTGAAAAAGCGGCACCAAGTCGCACTCGCCTATTGGCTTGCGGAGGAGGAATCTTATCTGTGGGCGATCACACCTACCGGGATCACTCTGTTTCACCTTCGGCCGGAGATGGAAATCAAGAAGCAAGTAGAAGACTATGCCTTCCAGATCGCAGACCGCCGCGAGATCGAGGAGTCTCCGGCCGGCGGGAAGCTGTACGACATGTTGGTGGGTCCGGCAAAGGAGCTTATCTCCAAAGCCTCCAGCGTAATCGTTGTGCCGCACCGCAGCTTATACAACCTGAGCTTCGAAGCGTTGATCGTCCCGGCTGCTAAGCCGAACGATAAGCCGCACTATTGGATTGAAGACGTCGACGTCGAGAGCGCCAGCTTTCTCGGCCTGCTGGCAAAGCCGGACCCACCCCGGGCCAGCCGCAAAGACTTGCTCCTGATGGGAGCTCCGGTGGAAGCCAGCAAAGACTTCCCCGTCCTGGAACACGCCTCTGAGGAAATGAACAAACTTGCGGCCCGCTTTCCGGCGCCTGGAATGGCCGTGATTGCCGGCAGAGATGCCACGCCGGAAGCCTATGCTTCGAATCATCCTGGCGATTTCCGGCTCATTCACTTTGTGACCCATGGCACGGCCAGCACAGAGAGACCGCTGGATTCCGCCATTATCCTTTCTCCCGGCCCGAACAAGTCGTACAAGCTTTACGCTCGCAGCATCAAGGACGTGAAGCTCCACGCCGACCTGGTCACCATCTCGGCTTGCTCCGGCGCAGGCAAACGGCAATATTCCGGCGAAGGTCTGGTGGGACTGGCATGGTCTTTCATGCGCGCCGGCGCGCACCAGGTTGTTGCCGCGCTGTGGGACGTCGATGATGCCTCCAGCCCACAGCTCATGGATGATTTCTACAGCGAACTCAGCAAAGGTAAGTCCGTTGCCAGCGCTCTGCGTCATGCCAAGCTCAACATGCTTCACTCCCCTGACTTCCACAGGCGCCCGTTCTACTGGGCGTCGCTGCAGTTGTACACCGGCGGGTAGTGGTGCAGTTTAACTCGCGAGGCTTGTGTGGCACAGCCGCCGCGGCTGTGTGGCCCCAAAAGACACAGGCGAGGGCGCCTGTGCTACATGGTTATTGCCAAACTGCACCCACTACCCACAAGCGCGTAATCTTGCCTGGGGCTCGGCAACAGGCGTACCATCGCGCTTGAGAGGCTGGACTAGAACAAGAATTGGCAAGGAGATCATCGTCGATGAGGCGTTTCGCAGGTGCTCTGTTCATCACCCTGCTCTATGCTTTCGCCGCTGCGCAAAATGCGCCGGCTCCGCCCCAGCCGGGACCGGAAGTTAAGAAACTCGACTACTTTACCGGGACCTGGCATCTGTCCGGCGAAGCGAAAGCCAGCCCGTTCGGTCCTGCGGGAAAGTTCACAGGGACGGACAACAATCAGTGGATGCCCGGAGGCTTTTTCCTGGTCTCGCACAATGCCGCGAGCATGCAATCGGGCAAGACCGCCGGCTTGGCAATCTTCGGATACGACACCAATACCAAGGTCTATACCTACCAGGCATACAACAGTATGGGAGAAGCGGAGAGCGCTCAAGGCTCGTTGGAAGGCAACATTTGGACCTGGACCAACGAACGCAAGGTAGGCGACAAAGTGATGCACGGCCGCTTCACCGTGAAGACCGTTTCGCCCACCGCGTACGATTTTAAGTTCGAGATGGCTTCAGAGGGCGGCGACTGGACGACGATCATGGAAGGCAAGGCAACGAAGGCGCCCGCGGGAGCGGCACCGAAGAAGTGAGACGGAAAAAGCAACACGCGAAAAATGATCCGCACGGGGCAGGTGGGTCTGCCGATCCGACTGGAGCTGCGCCCGCCTGCAGTAACGATTGATTTCGAGTCGAGCTAACGATCTTGCCCTTTCTTGAAAAAGCGCCGCGCGAAGTCCAGGAGATCCTGGACAAACCCATCCGTGAGCTGGGATTGAAGCTTGAAGGCTCTGCGCTCGAGAAACTTGTGCAGCGCCTGTATCGCGAGCTGGAGCGCAAGGGCCTGAAAAAGTTTCGCCCCGCATGCTATCTCACCGACGAGTGGGGTTGTCCCTCGGGCGAACCGATCATCGGTATTCCTTTCTATCTTGCGGATCCGCGGCTGTCGCGTTTGGAAAGAGAGGTCAACGATCTGGAAGATCCGCGCCAGATCATGATGTACCTGCGCCACGAAGCCGGCCACGCGATCAATTACGCTTACGGCCTTTACAAAACCGCGGAATGGAAACAATTGTTCGGGCCCTACCGGCGGCGCTACCGAGAAGATTATCGTCCGGTGGCGTTTTCACGGAGCTACGTGCGTCACATGGAAGGGTGGTACGCCCAGAAGCATCCTGACGAAGACTTTGCGGAAACCTTTGCCGTCTGGCTTACGCCCGGGTCGGGCTGGCGCAAGCGATACAAGGACTGGCCGGCGATCGAAAAACTTCGTTACGTGGACCGCATCGCCCGGCAGCTTGGCAACACTCCGCCGCTGCGTGCCAGCGGCCGAAAAGACATCACGGTCGATGACATGGACATCACCGTCGGCGGGTTTTATCAGGCGGCCCTGAATGATCAGCCCTCGCCCGGCGAACTGCCGCTCGATGCCGACCTGCAAGACATCTTCAAAATCGGGCGTCGTAAACAGGGCGTGCTTCCCGCGGCCGCGTTGCTGCACGAACATCGCAAGGCGTTGGTGGACAAACTCACGTACTGGACCGGAGTGCAGCGCCCTCTGGTCAGAAAACTCGTCGAAGCGATGGAAGCGCGCGCCGAACAACTCGGTTTGAAAGCCGACATCAAGCGGGAAAAGGAGTACATCACCGAGATCACGGTGTATGCCACCGCGCTGGCCATGAACTACGTAACCCGGGGAAAGTTTGTGCAAGCATGAGATCGCACGCATCCAACAACTCAGTAGGCACTTTTTCGGCGGAGCGCAGCGACGCGCGCTCTCCCGGCGTGTAGCATGAGCATAAAGGACCATGGAGAACAAACTGAAAGTCACGATTCTTTACGAAAACTGGGGCGATGAAGAGCTCGTTCCTGCTGAGCCGGAAAAGAAAAGACGTACCCGCGGCAAAAAGAAGAAACGTCGCGAAAAGCACGACTTCGAGGAAATTTTCGAGGCGCTGCAGAAAATCGGCCATGAGCCCAGCTACGAAATCATGGACGGCACCGACAAGACTCTACTTGGCCTGGCACGTTGTGAAAATGATTTGTTCTTCAACCTCGTGGAGTCCTATGCCGGCGACGATCAGAAAGAGCTGCACGTGGCCGCGTATCTCGATCTTCTGGGACGCCCTTATACCGGCGCCGGCCCGCAAGGCCTGTACCTCGCCCAGGACAAAGTGCTGGCGAAAAAGTTGTTCGCGTTCCACGGGATCCGTACACCGTTCTTCGCGATCTGCTACCAGGGCACGCTGGAGCACAGCCATGATATTTCTTTTCCGCTCATCGTGAAGCCCAGCGCCGAGGATGCCTCGATCGGCATTGATAAAGACTCCGTGGTGAACAGCGTGAAGGAGTTGATGGAGCGGATCCACTACGTCCAGGAGCAGTTCGATTCCCCGGCGCTGGTAGAGGAATATATCGAGGGGCGAGAAATCTATGCCGGCATTCTGGGCAATCAATCGCCCGAAGTGCTGCCGCTGGTGGAGCTTGATCTTTCCAAGCTGCCGACGGGGATGCCGAAGGTTGCCGGTACGGAAGTGAAGTGGGAAAAGGAGAGCGAGGCGTATAAAGCTACCAAGTCGGCTCCGGTCGAAGACCTGGATGAAGAGACCACGGAGCGCATAGGCGAGATCGCGCTGTCAGCCTACCGCATTCTCAAGCTGCGCGACTACGCGCGCATCGACATGCGGATCACCAGCAAGGGCGAGATCTACGTGATCGAAGCCAACCCCAATCCGTGGCTCTCCAGCAACTCCGAATTCTTTATGGCCGCAAAAAAGTCAGGGCGTTCATATGCCGATATGGTTTCCACCATCGTCGATCTGGCGCGCTCCGACCGCCGCCGCCGCGATCACTTGCGCATGACTTAACCGGATCGCTTGCGCATGACTTAAGAGTGCGATGAGCCAGTCGGCCTACTTCTGCAATCCCGACCCCGCTGAGCGGGAGAGGATCCCTATAATCTTCGAAACTCTGAACGTCTACGATCACAATTCCTTTCAACGACGCGACGCCCCTGCACGGTCTCGGTCTGGGGCAGAAAGATCAGCTACAAGGTTCTACCCGGTGACATGGATCCCTCGCTCGCATCAGGATTTCAGGGGAAAGAAACCGTGTCACTCCACCCACAGTGTTGCCGCCATGCGACAAGAAGTCTTGGCCGTCTCTCCGTTAACTATCTCATAATCAATAACTTGCGGAATGGTTCCTGCCGTGCCATTCACCATCGCGCCCGCCGCAGCGGGCGGAGGTGAAACAAACATGGCAAAGATTACTTCATTCGATACAAAGAAAACCGGCGGCGTGATGCAGGCAATGCGCCGCCTCTGGGCAGTCAGCATTCCCGCCACGGCGGTGTTGTCAGGCACAATGGCGGTGGCTTTCGCCATCGCCATCGACGGCTGTTCCAAAAACTCCAACAAGAAGACCGATGTGAGTTCTTCCATCAACTCCACCGGAGTGAGCAAGTCGCTCCCGACTCCGACTCCGTCTCTGGCAAACACCACGGACAAGGCGAGCGTGACGACCAAAAAGAAGAGCCCGGTGCAGCATGCCAGCGTCGCTTACGTGGACAACAGCTCCGGGGTCTCTTTGCGTTATCCGCGCGGGTACACGCTGATGACTCCGGAAAAAGCCAAGCTGAACAGCGAACTGCTTGACCGCGTGCCGATGAACTTCGTCCAACCCGGCGGCGAGAAGGTTGCTACCATCGCTCTGCCCGGGAAGCTGGTCACGCCGCTGCTTGGCGTGAACGTCAACAAGAGCCTGACGGCGAGCCAATGCGAGCAGTTCGCCGATCCCGATGCCGCCGATGTGGCCGACACTTCCAAGGTTGACCCCAGCGACGAATCCATCCCCACCAAGGTCAGCATGCACGGTCGCGAGTTCACCCGTGTGGAGAATGGCACCGAGCAGACTGATACCCGGTACTATCACCACTTCGAGAACGGCGCGTGCTACGAGTTTGTGCTGGCCGTAGCCGAGTCGTCCGATAACAAGATTGCCGTAGACCACTTCGAGCTGTTCGACAACCTGGAGCGCATCATGGCTTCGGTTGAGATCAAGCCCGGTGCGCCCGCTTCGGTCACGGCCAGCGTCCCCGCGACTCCAACCAACGAGAACAAACCCCAGTAGTTAAGAGTGCGGTGACGTGAGAACGGCCGGTAGGGGTCAGTTTCATCGGAACTGACCCCTACCGGTATCAGCGTCTAGTCCCGGCGGCGCCGGGACGGGCCTTTAGGCAGACGTCTTCCCCCGGAGCCTGGCCGGGTTTTTGTTTGTGCGCTCTTTTACTTGGGCGCAGAGGAGTCCGCGCGGTGATTGGGCGAAATCAGGGTCCTTGCAGTTTACTCAAAAACGAGCGTCATCTCGCAGGGACAAACTCCAGCTTGAGATCTTCAACGTTACCACGGATTTCCACAGCGCTTACCGTGCTGACGAAAGTGGTGGATTCCTCTTCGTCATTTTCACGCATCGCAAAGGCCGTGTAATGACCCGGTGGCACGTCGCGGACCTCAAATGTGCCGTGAGGGCCCAAAGCCGGTGGTTCCACGTAATAAAATGCATCAAGTTGATCGCTCATCAGGAACACTTGGGTGGCTTCAACCATGGAATCGGGAACGCCACGAAGATAGCCACGTACCGTAAAGAGCGGCTGACGGACTAAAGCGAAATCCGCACGTACGATACCTGCGCCGCGCTTGAGTTCAATCGGCGTGGCCTGCGAACGCGGGAGAACTCCCGGGTAGTAGCCGACGTAGCGGACGTTGGACCTTCGTGGCTCCGTCTCCGACGCACCGATCATAAATTTACCCGGTTCAATCCAGTCGAAACAAAAAGATCCGTCAGATTTGCTTTCGACATCCTCTCCCAGGAATGGAAATGGAGGCTCAGCCGTAGGAAAGGCGCGGACCGTAACCGCCCGGGGTTCTGTCCCTTTTGGAAATGACACCTTGCCGCAA
>DATFQZ010000320.1:0-2858 GCA_035263765.1 Candidatus Angelobacter sp.
TTTCCGTTTTGGCACCATTTTTGAAAGCGATGAAGCACTGCGCCAGGCCGTTCGAGTCAACCGGCGCACGTTTGGCCAGAGCGTAGCCCGGCTTCGGGGCAAGTCCGAAATGCACATCAAGCTCGTCGTCCGGGATGGCTCGCTCCGCGAGGCGATGATGGACGTCGAGCTGCCCGACACGGTCGGCGGCGACTACTTGGCCAAGCTCCGGGTCAAGGCCTCCCGCGAACGCGAGCGCCAGACCAAGGCCCGCGCCTTGTCAGTCCAGGTCCACAAACTCTTTAACCCGCTGGAAGAAGAAGTCAGCTGCAAGAAGGTCGCTCCCGAAGGCATGCTGATCGACATTGCCCACCTGATCGATAGCAAGAGCGTGGAAAAGTACCAGAACCGCTACAACACCGCCACCAAGCAGCTGAAGAACTGCGAAGTAACCGTCAGCGGTCCCTGGCCTCCTTATCACTTCCTGCCCGGCAAGCTCCGTACCGTGACCGGAAACACCTGAACTCCCAAACGATTCAGCACTCCGCTCCAAGCCCCTCTTGGGAGTCAGCCCTTGAGGGGCTTGTCATTTGATCAGCCCGCAGCACGCAGTAGCGGCGTGCAATCAATGTGCATTCTTGTGCACTACCAGGGGCGCGTTTTTGGCCTTTTTCGGGTTCAGTTTCCTGTACAGCTGGGGATTAAATCTTTGCCGCTCATGAGCTTGGAGATAGCTGCGCACCGGATCGCGAGTTTGGAACCTTTTGGCTCGGCAAGTGCTTCGTTCTCCGGTAACAAAAGAGGCCGCTTAAACTCAAAACACAATGACCTTCACTCTCTTCCACTGTTCTCGACAATTCCCGAACTGCCGTTTCCACTGGCGGAGCGGCGTCTTGCATCGCCTTTCCTGACATCACCTACCGATCGCCTCTTTGCATCGTGGCTCCAGAAATGGAGCCACTTTTGTTTTGTAATCCTCCGTGAGACTCTGTTTCCTCTGCCCTGAAAATTATGCCGGGGCTGGTGCCAGGGTCACCGTGAAACCGAGTTGCTGCAGTTGTTTCAGGTGATAGCGAATCAAATGCGTCGCACGAATGCGATCGAGAAAGTCGCGGCCTAAATCGCGGTAGTCGGTGCCGTCATGCAGAATGTGATAAATCACCAGCAGCAGCGAATGGGCGACGCCGACCAAGCCCCGTTTGCGGCCCCGGCGGCGCATCAGGTTGTGCGCATGCGCGTGAAAGTAGCTGTCTTTCTTGTGACTCGCCGCCCAAGCGGCTTGCACCAAGGCTTGCCGCAACCAGCGGCTGCCCTTAGTGGTTTTGCCGCTCCGTCGCTTACCCGCGCTTTCATTGTTGCCCGGGCATACGCCCGCCCAAGAGGCCAGGTGAGCGTGGCTGGGAAACGGACTCATGTCCGGTCCGATTTCCGCCAACACCACCTCGGCCACTCGCCGATCAATTCCTGGGATGGCATCCAGCTTCTCCAGAGCGGGCTGCTGAGGGCGCGTCAGTTGCGCAATCCTCTCGTCCAGCCGGGCAATAAAGGCTTCCGCCGCCGCCAGTGGGTCCCACAGCAAGGCCAGCATCCAGCGATGGTGCTCGCTGATCTTGCCGTACAAGGCTTCCTGCAACTGCGGAATCTTTCCCCGCAGACGCCGCCGGGCCAGGTCGGCCAACTGCGCTGGGTCACTCTCACCGCCGATGATGGCTTGCAGCATCTGTCGCCCGGAGACGCCCACCACATCGCTGGCCACCGATCCCAGCTTGATATTGGCGTCTTCCAAGACCTTCTGGATGCGATTGCTGATGCGGCTGTGCTCGCCAATGACTTGGGCGCGTTGCCGCGTCAGGTCGCGGAGTTCTCGTTGCCAGCGCGGTGGAATGAAGCTTCCCTTCAACAAGCCGTGCTGCAGCAACTGCGCGATCCACTGGCAATCCTGCACGTCGGTCTTGTGTCCGGGAACGTGCTTCCACTTCTGCGCATTGACCAGCAGCACTTCAAACTCCCCTTCCAGAATATTGAAGATGGGTTTCCAGTAAACCCCGGTCGATTCCATGGCCACTTGGGTCACGCCCTCGGCCTTGAACCAATCGGCCATGGCCATCAACTCCCGCGTAGCCGTGCCCCAGTGTCGGATTTGGTGGTACAACTTGCCCTCAGGTTCCATCCGGCGCACACAGGCTTCTACCGAGTCCTTGTGCACGTCCAGTCCCGCGCAGCACTGAACTATGATCTCCATACCGCCTCCTCCCGGCTCCCTGCGGCTGGGGGACATCGTTGTAGCAGTCAGTCTGCCCTGCGTGCTCAGCGTGCGTGCGACAGTTCCGGGTTCAAGACGGTGTCCGAGTCAGACTGTGGTACGGGCTCTATCTCAGGCGCCACAGAGGTACGGCTTCCGGCCCAGCGCAAGTTGCCGCCACCTATTTTCATCTTTCCTGCGTGGGATTTCATCCCATGTACGACTGTGGTAAAGGTTTCGAAGCGGAACTGATCGAACTGTCGGAGCTGCCATGAACTCGCATCGCGCCATTTTCATCGCATTGTTTCTCTCCCTTACGTCCCTCGCGCTCGCGCAGACCAAAGTCGAGCCCAAGCCGCTCACCCCGTTTCAGCAGACGCTCGCCGACGCCGAGAAAGGCTTCATTGCCGCCGCGAAGAAAGGCAATGTGGAATATTTCAAACGCACCTTGGCGGATGACTATTCCTGGGTTGGCGTGGATGGCCAGCTGCACGATCGCGAAGAGGTCCTCGGCGAACTCGGCTACGGAGGCGTGGACCTGACGCCTTACAACATCAAGGTAGTCGAGCTGAGCGACTCCGCCGGGATCGTCACCTATGACCTGATCATGAAGGCTCCTGCGACCGAAGATCAGGGT
>DATFQZ010000321.1:0-23582 GCA_035263765.1 Candidatus Angelobacter sp.
GGGCGTGATCAAAGATCCTTCCGGCGCGGTCGTGGCCGGAGCGAAAGTTGAGATTGCAAATCCGGTCAGCGGCTATCGCCGCGAGACCGTCACGGGAAGCGCGGGCGAATTCCGTTTCGTCAACGTGCCTTTCAATCCCTATCACCTGGTGGTGACCGCTGGCCCATTCGCGCCCGCCGCTCGTGATGTGGATGTACGGTCTGCGCTCCCGGTAGCATTGGACATCGCTTTGACGATCGAGGCCGCCACGACTGTCACGGTGGAAGCCGGTACGGTCCCCTTGATCGAAACCGACCCCAATTTCCATACCGACGTCGACCGTGGCCTGTTCGACAAGATACCGCTCGAAAGCCAATCGTCTTCTGTGAGCTCACTCGTCACCCTGGCCTCGCCGGGAGTCGTAGCCGATTCGAACGGGATGTTTCACGGCATTGGCGACCACGCGGAGAATTCGTTTTCCGTTGATGGCCAGCCCATCACCGACCAGCAGAGCAAAGTGTTCTCCAACCAGATTCCCATCGATTCCATCCAGTCGCTGGAAGTGGTCTCGGGCGCACCGCCTGCCGAATATGGAGACAAGACCAGCCTGGTGATCAAGGTCAACACTCGCTCCGGCCTGGGCCAGACCACGCCCACGGGTAGCGTGACAGCTTCCTATGGATCCTTTGGCTCGTCCGCCGGAGGGTTCAACCTCGCATATGGCAACCAGAAGATCGGCAACTTTATCTCCGTAACCGGACTAAACACCGGAAGGTTTTTGGATCCGCCGGAATTCCAGGTGACGCATGCCAAGGGCAATGAAGAGAACTTCTTCGACCGCGCTGACTTCCAGCTCTCGACCGACGACGCCATTCATCTGAACACGGCTTTCACGCGTTCCTGGTTCCAGACGCCGAACTCGTTTGATTCCCAGGCGATTCTTCAAGACCAGCGCGCCCAGATCGAAAGCTACAACATCGCGCCTACCTGGACCCACCTCTTCGCCCAGACAACGTTGTTTACGCTGGGCGGGTTTCTGCGCCACGACGCTTTCAACTACTATCCCAGCGCCAACCCTCTCGCCGACCTGACCGAGACCGCTTCGCAACGGCGCAAGCTGACCAACGCCGGCGTTCGCTCCGACCTGTCCTACGTAAAAGGCGTGAATAACGTCAAGGTTGGAGTCATGTATCAGCAGACCCGGCTCAATGAGAACTTCAATCTGGGCTTGACCGATCCCGGCGTGAATTCGCCTTGCGTGGATGCAAACGGCGCTCCTGTGGGCGATCCCAGTTTCACGGACCCTTCCCAGTGCGCCGGCGCCGGCTTTCAGACCAATGCCGCCTTCGCTCCCCTGCTGGGATGCTTCGATCTAACGCGGCCAACGCCGTCGATCAACGATGGCTGCACCGGCCCCAACGCGACCTTGTTCAGCTTCAACGGCAAAGGCAACATCCGGGAGACTTCGATGTTCGTCCAGGACGCCATTACCAAGGGCAACTGGACCATCAACGCAGGCGTGCGCGCCGATTTCTACCGCGGCTTCACCAGCAATACCCAACTGGAACCCCGCCTGGGCTTTGCTTACAACATCAAACCCACCAGCACCGTCCTCCGCGCCTCCTATGCGCGAATTATGGAGACTCCGTTCAACGAAAACCTGGTTCTCTCCAGTCAAGTGGAGAATCCATTCATTAACGCGGTTTTCGGTGGGACGTCCGGACCAATTCCTCCTGGCCAGCGCAATGAGTTTCATAGCGGCTTCCAGCAGGCGTTCGGCAAACACCTGGTGATCGACGGGGATTACCTTTGGAAGTACACTCACAACGCTTACGACTTCAGCGACTTGCTGAACACACCGATCTTCTTCCCCATTGCCTGGCATAACTCAAAGATCAGCGGCTTCGGCATTCGCGTGAGCATGCCTAGCTACCACGGATTAACTGCCTTCTCTATGCTCAGCAGTTCCACAGCGCGCTTCTTCCAGCCGCAGGTCGGCGGTTCAGGCATTAACACCGGCGACGGAGTCTTTCGTATTGATCACGATCAGCGCTTCCAGCAAACCACGCACGTGCAATACCAGATTGGCAAGCGCGGCCCGTGGCTGGCGATGAACTGGCGTTTTGACAGCGGCTTGGTCGCGGGCGCTGTGCCCTTCGCGACCGACACGACCACGCCCGTGAGCCTCACCGGACTCACCGCCGACCAGCAGATGCAAGCCGGGTTGTTCTGCGGCAACGTCTTTCCCACCCTGACGTCACCGCTGACCACGTGCGCGCCTGCGCTGTATGGCTCCACGCGGATCAACATCCCCGCGCCGGGAACACAGAATGACGATCACAATCCGGCGCGCATCACTGCCCGCAACCTGTTTGACGCCAGCGTCGGCGATGACAACCTGTTCCATGGCGACCACTACAAATGGAGCTTGCGACTGACAGCCATTAACCTGACCAACAAGGTGGCGTTGTACAACTTCCTCTCCACCTTCAGCGGGACGCATTTTGTGACGCCTCGTACGGAAACTCTGGAGCTGGGCTTTCATTTCTGAGGCTCACGAAGAAGGAATCGACGCAGGACGAAAGTTTACCTTTCGTCCTGCGCCCTGCGATCTCACATGAAGCGGCGGCTTTGCCGTTATCGAAGGCGGATCGCCATCCCCAGCAAACCGGAAGCCAGGATGATCGCCGGCTCCGGGACTTTCCATCTCATCAGAATGAGGAACGTTATCACCGCGATGGCCACAGTCCAGGCATCGCGGATCGAGTGCCTGGCCAGCACAAAGACCGCTCCGGCGATAGCGCCGGTTGCGGCCGCGGTTACGCCCTGAACGAAGGCCCGGATTTGCTTGTTCTGTGAAAACCGCTTGTAGAAAGGCCCCAGCACGACCACGAACAGGTACACCGGAAGAAACACGCCGAGCGCTGCGGCGCATGCTCCAACGGGCCCACCGACGATGTATCCGATGAAAGCCACAGTGATCACTACCGGACCCGGCGTGATCATGGCCACTGCGACGGCATCAAGAAACTGTGCTTCGGTGAGCCAGTGACGCTCCTGCACCACGCCGCCGTGCAGGAAGGGAACAATTGCCAGCCCGCTGCCAAAGACGAACAAGCTCGATTTCACAAAGAAAAGAAAGATCGGCCCGGTTGTGCTCAGAACGCCAGGCGGGATGAACGAGAACATAGCGCTGCGCGATTTCCAGGCAGAGAAATCGATGCGAGCAATCATCACCACCAGTCCGCCGGCCAAAAACAGCCAGACGACTTCTTTCTCTGTGATGGCGGTGGAAACAGCCAGCGCCAGAAAAACCGCCCACAGAAGCTTGTCTTTTTTGACTGAGGTTCTCACCAGCTTCAGTGCGGAGCGCGCAATGATGGCGATGACCGCGGCTCCAATCCCGTAGAACAGCGCGGCAATGATTTTTGTTCCCCCGAACAAGACGTACGCTTTGCCGATGGCCAGCACCATCAGAAACGAAGGAAGAATAAAAGCCACGCCGACGATCGTCGCTCCGAAAAACCCAGCCCGGACGAAACCGAGATACATGGCAAGCTGTGCAGCCAGCGGGCCTGGAGCCAACTGGGAGAAAGCCAGGCCATTCAGGTAGTCTTCCTGGGAAATCCATCGCCGTTCTTCGACCAGGTCTTTCTGCATGTAGCCCACAAGAGCAATGGGGCCGCCGAAACCTAAGCATCCCAGCCGAAGGAAGTACAGTACAAATTCGGCCAGAGACCCTTGGGCCCCGGGAGTTTGGGACTGGGTCGCCATCGTGTCAGTGGGTTGCCACTGCGTCAAAGATCGCGATCCGCGCCGCCGGGACTCCGTCGGCTTCCTGCTCGGGGACATACACTTTGTGAGTCTTGGCATCGATCGCCAGGCTATGCACCTTCTTCTGCGCGGGGACATCGCTCAGCTTGCGAAAGTGTGTTGGATCGTCCTCTTGAAACACGGAAATGGCGCCGTCATAGCAGGCCACGTAGATTCGTTTCAAGCCCGAGTCGAATGCAATGACGTCGCCGCCTTTCGCCTGGGGGAAGTATGCGATGGGTTCATGAGTGTCCAGGCGAAAAACGGTCATGAGATCGTTTTCCTCGCAGGAAAGGAAAGCGAGCCGGTGGTCGCTGTCCAGCGCCATGCCGTGGTTCCCTCGGCACTTGCCGACGGGGTACTCGCCGATCTCCTTGTCCGTAGCGGGATCGATTTCGCTGACCACGTTCTTGTCCTGAAGATTCAGAAAGACGTGTTTCGAAATCGGATCATAGCGTGGGTTGCCGGTCTCACTGGCAAAATGCAACGTGGTGATGATCTCGTCTTTGACGACGTCGACCACGGCTTCCGCCTTGGCGCGTTCGTCGGAAACATAGATTTTGTGGAAAGGCGCTGCGTAAGCAATGCCGTCCGGCTTGGATTCCGTCGGTATCTTTTTGATGAGCTTCATCTGCGCCAGATCAATCACGCCGATTTTGTTCTCCAGCCAGTTCGACGTATAGGCTTTCTTGACATCGGGAGCGATCTCCACGCCTTCAATCCCGGGCAGGTCCTCAAATGTCTTCACGACTTTGTTGGTGCCGAGATCGATCGCATACAGCAGTCCCGCCCCCAGGTGGGTCGAGAAAAGCAGATTGCGCGAAGCATCGATGGTGAGGTAGTCGAACCGCTTACCCTTCGGTCCGGGTACGTCAATGTAACCGGCTGGCTTTAGAAGTTGAGAAGCGGGACTGGCAGCCGCCGTCGCGCGCCAGCTGCCGCCGCTACCAACTCCCTCGACTACCGCCAGGAACACCGCCCCGCTGATGAGAAACACCAGCAAGACAGCCAATGTTGACCGGCCTATCAAGTTCTCTCTGTTCGGTTGCATCTGACCTCCACATCGTCGACATTAGTTAGCCCTTCGTGGAATCCCCGCCCATGTTCATTTTTGCGAGTTGGTCTGGTCCACGGCGGCACGCAGGCCTTTTGCCAGTTTTACGGCGTCATCGTTGGCCCAAAAGTGCATGAAGAACAATTTGGGTTGTTCGTCGAGCATATGGCTATGCAACGCAGTCACTTCAATGCCATTGCTGCGCAGCGTTTTGATCACGGGATTGACCTCGGTGCCGATGAGAACAAAGTCGCCTGTGATCGCTGCTTTGCCTCCGCCGGTGGGCTGGAAGTTCAGCGCAGTGGAAAGACCCATGGAGTTTGGAACCTTCATGCCGCCTTCAGTAACTGTTTCCGCCCTCGGCACGCCTACTTGGAAGACGCCTCCATTGACTTTGCCTTTGCGCCCCAGCGCTTGTTCAATCGCAGCGGTATCGATTCCGATGTCCTGCGGGGCGGCGGCAGCAGGTTTGGCTGCGGGTGTCTTGGTGAGATCGACCGCCTTTTTCACCGCGGCGGCAAGTTTGACTGCGTCTCCGTGCCCGCCTATGTGCATATACATCACCCGCGGCGACTCATGCAGGACGTGATTGTGGACCGCGGTCACTTGCAGTCCGCTGGCTTCAAGGGAAGCCATCACCGGCGCGACCTCGTCCTCAGCGAGCACCAGATCGCCCATCAGCATGGCATCCGCTCCCGGTTTGCTGAACGCAACCCACGATCCCAGAGCCAAGGCAGGCTTCACTTCGACTCCAGCTACGGTGACTTTCATGTCGCCGCGCGGAAGTCCGAATTTGTAAGCCCCATCGCTTTGCGATTGCCCGGGCCGCCCCAGGGCTTGTTCCACCGCGCTCCACTCTCCGGTCTGGGCGCCACCAGCCTGGGCGAAAACATTGGGTACCGCAATCAACATAGAGAAAACTGCTACGACGATGATCGAATGTTGTCTCTTTCTCATATACGTTCTCCTAACTTAGAAATCCCGGAACTCTTTGCTAAGGTAACAACCGAATTGGCCGGCGGAAGCGAAGTTGCTTCTTCTTGAGGCATCAGGCTGCTGATGCCAAGCGACGCGCGTGTTCGTACAACGCGTCGTACACCGGAAACTGCCGGGCCAGCCGCTCTTCGTCCGGCAGTCCCATGGCCGCAAACCCTTCGGCAATCGAGCGCAGTCCGACCCCTTCGGGTGCAGCGTCTTCCTGTCCCTTGACATCAGCCGCGCGCACGATCAACGCAACACGTCGGAGAGCGGGATCATCGAGGTTGTAGTCTTCGATGATGGCCTCGAACGTGCATCTCTGGCCGCGATGGTTCAGCTTGATCTCTGCGATTCGCGGCGCGTCGTAGGGAATCGCCTTCATGCTTTCAGACAGGCGAAGGAGTTGGTCTTCTTCCACGAAGATGAACTCGGCATCCTTGTCCACAAAGCGCCGGATTAGCCATGGGCAGGCCACTCGATCCACTTTGACATTCTTTCTTGTGATCCATTTCATCTGCTTCCTCCTCGTTCAGCGGATTCCGCGGTAAAGGCCTTCGATCATTTCCATACCGCGGCGCAGCACCTCTTCATTGGTCATGCCGGTCGTATTCCATCCCTCTAACACCCGATCGATTCCCAGCGCCTCGGTTCGCCCGAACTTCTCGTCGGCCAGATCGGCGTCATGGATGGCTTGTGCGACCAGTCGCAAACGGGAATCCTTAATGGCAAAGCTTCTCAGGAGCGTCTCAAAAGTGCAGTCATTGCCGGCATGGCCAAAGCCGCTGCTGTTGAACATGTCGAAAGGAATCGCGTCGGGATGGCGGCGAGCGTCTTTGGCAAAAAGGAATTTCGCCTGGGGGTCGATGTAGCGCATGATCAGCCAGGCGGAAGCCACGCGATCGATGCCCGGCTGAGGACGCGTGATCCAGGTTCGCCCGATGAAGTCTTTGGGTTGTCTCTTTCCTTCCCGCGGTTTCTCTGTACTGCTTTCGCTTTCGAGTTGTTGCAGGAGGTTTTCGATGCGGGCCCGCGCCGGAGAGCCGAAGAAGTCAATCTCCACAATCTGCTGGAGGCGCTTCTTCAAGCGCAAAACATTGCCCGCCACCTTGTCGGGTTTTTGCAGTTTCACGACCTTCTGCAACTCTTTCTCCAGAACTTGATATTCGCGGGTTCGGGCTTCGGTGAACATGTGCTCGATTTGCTCGTTCCTGAGCTCATCAAACGAGCACACCTGGGCCACGGCGGCCTGTCCTTTAGCGCTGCGAATGGAGGTGGCCAGCCACTCGAACCGCTCTTGATTGGCGGCATTGTTGGGAAGAACGTATCCGGACGAAGGCAGGGCCAGCGCGCCGTACCTTTGCAGCTTTCGCCAGACATCAACGCGTTCGCTGGCCTTAGCCGTCGGCAAAGTGAAAACCAGCAGAAGCCAGGCGGCAGGCTTATCTTTTTGAGAAGTGCTCATAGCCATGATTGGCATTCCCGAAAACCGCTGCTCGCTAACGGTACTCCTTCTTCAAAACCGAAACTGAATGCCGTGCCCGGACTTTGTGGCACGCTCGTAGACCACTGCCGCGGCCGCGACGTCTTGGAGGGCCGTACCCGTGCTATCAAAGATGGTAATTTCATCTTCGGATGTCCGTCCGGGCTTCCTGCCGGCGACCACTTCGCCCAGTTCGGCATATACATCGCCGCTCTTCATCAAGCCAGCCGCAATAGCGTGGTGCAGATCGCCAATTTCGGCGCATTGCTCTACGATGTCCGCCACAACCTTGTTTGACGCCAGGAGCCGTGGGTCCAATTCCTGCTTTTCTTCATTGTCTGCTCCTACGGCGGCCACAAATGTTCCTGGTGCTACGCAGTCCTGGTCGAGAAAATATTTCTTCGCCGGAGTACAGGTCACGCAAACATCGCTCTTGCGCACGGCATGCGCCGGCTCGCGAACGGCTTCGATGTCAATCTTCAGGTCGCGGGAGCATTCCTCAGCAAACCGCAGAGCTTCGGTTTCGTTCACATCAAATGCATAGACGTGTCGCAGGGGAAGTACCCTGCTTAATGCGCGCAGTTGGACTCGGCCCTGCCGGCCGCATCCCCACACAGTCGCATCTTTCGAATCAGGCCGCGCCAGGTACTTGGCGGCAACTGCCGTAGCTGCTCCCGTGCGAAGAATCGTGATCTCAATGGAATCCATCACTGCCAGGGGGTAGCCGTTTCTGGCGTCGCAGAGGAGGAGCAGGCCCTGAATGTTGGGCATGGCGAACCGTTGCTGGTTGCCAAAGAAGTTTCCGTTGAGCTTGGCCGCAAAATAAGGAACAGACTGCTCCATCATGGCTGCTTTGATGTGAAAGCCACCGCCGGCTGCTGGCATGCCCAGTACCTTGGGTCGCGCAACTTTGCCTTCACCATGCTGCCGGAAGATCTCTTCCACCTTGGCGATGCATTCGTCGAGGGAGAGCAGAGCGGATACGTCGTCTCGTGCCAGCAACAGCGTACTCTGGGCCCTGGTCATTGCGTGCCCATTGTGGCGGCAACACCACTCAGGTCAGTACCAGGTGGGACTTCAGCCGGCCGATGTCCACGACGGAAGACTCGGGCGCTCGAGTCTCCCCGCAGGACAATCGAGCCCTGGTGAACTCGCAGCATTGTGCCTTCCCTCAGACCCACGACCGGCCTGTCATTTTCTTCCAGGTACTGGATGATTCGTTCTTCCTGGGTTTCACCCATGTGTGTCGAATTTGGATCTGGGTCGAGGTAGTGCGGGCTGATCTGGAAATTGACGAGGTGAAGGGCATCGAAGCTGGGCGGTTGGACCACAGGCATGTCCTTCGTCGTCTTCAGTGTCGGACAAGCGACAATCGAGCCCGCGCTTGAGCCGATGAATGGGACTCCTGCCTCCACTCGATTGCGAATCGTCTCCAACAAATCGTAGTCGTAGAGTGCCTTCAGAAGTCGAAAAGTGTTTCCACCGCCGATGAAAATTGCCTGAGCCTCTTTCACCGGCCGCTGACCAGGGTTCTCGTGGACCGATTCCAGCACGAAACCCATTTGGCGAAATCGGTGTTTGGCTTTTGCCGCGTAAGCGTCACGATCGTAGAGCGCGAAGGGCACAAACAGCACGCGCTCAAGGCCCGCGAGCGCGCCGCGGATCTCGCTCTCGACGTGGTCGAGGTAGCCGCGGCCGTAAACCGTAGAGCTGCTGACTAAGAGCAGGTTCTTCCGCGGCTCCTCCGAAAACATCATATAGTTATGCCTATTACTTTACCATGATATATGTATAACTACAAACCAGGTTGAGCCACAGTAAGGATCGTCGGGCTTTACCGGTAATCGCTTCGGCGACCTGAGGACGGACGAGATTTCCAAAACCACATGACGAAAGCTGCGCATCCCTGGCGATTTGAACCAGCTTTGGTGTTCAGTTATTCTTAGTCCTTAACCTCGCGCTTTGGAACTAACACTCAATCTCGTCTGGCTCGCTGCCTCCCTAGCGTTACTGATGCTCGGCGCCCGGCACGTCTCGCTGGCCGGTGCGGACCGGAGCCGCGCGATTGCGGCCGTCGCCCTGGTATGCCTTGTCTGCCTGCTGTTTCCGGTTATCTCGGCTACCGATGATCTCCACGACAGCGGACCAGCACTGCTGGAGACAAACAAGCTGAAAAGGCTCGCCCCGTCTTCTCCGGCAGCGTTGACGATAATGCCCTGGCTGGCTCTGCGCCCGCCGCAAGAGAACCGCCAGGCGTCCCTCAGCCGTCCTGAAGACGCCCCACTGCCCTTGCTGGAAGTCCTTCCCTTTCATTTGCACCGCCGACCGCCTCCTACTGTGCAGTCCTGCTCTGTCCTGAGCTAGTTCCCGAAAGAACCAACTTTTAACTTCGGGTCAACAAAGCTATCAGCAAGTCTATCTGTCGACGCTTGGCGGATTTGCTTGCTGCGCGCAATGCCTGATCCGAGAACGATACAAGGAAAAGACATGGGGGTATTGTTAAAGCATCTGCGGATTTGCTTGTCTCTCGCTGTGTTCGTCGCGCAGCTTGGCTACGCTCAAAAGGCCCTGACGTGGCAGGAGGTCCGAGACAAATTCCAAGCGGCCAATCCCTCCCTGCAGGCGGGGCAGATCGGCATTGATGAGTCCCGGGCCGCGGAGATCACGGCGTATCTCCGTCCCAATCCGACGTTAACGCTCTCGAGTGATGGAACACAAATCGCTCCCTTCGAGGGGGTCTGGAAGCCGACCGCGGGCAGCACTATCGGGTCCAGCCTTAGTTACTTGCACGAGCGACAACACAAGCGAGAACTGCGACGTGAGAGCGCTCAATACGCCACGGAGGTCGCCAGCGCGGGGCGGTCAGACTTGGAAAGAAATCTGCTTTTCACCTTGCGGGCGGCTTTCGTGCAGACGCTTCAAGAAAAAGCCATCCGTGACCTGGCCAAGGAAAACCTGGCGTACTACGACCGTCTCCTGGAGACGAACCGTGAGCGCTACAAGGCCGGAGCGATTTCCAGGGTCGATCTCGACCGGCTGGAGCTCCAGCGCGTGACCTATGAATCTGACTTGCAAACTGCAGAAGTAAATTTACGCACGGCAAAGATTCAACTTCTCAGGCTGTTGAATGACCCCACGCCAGTGGAGCAATTCGATGTCATAGGTCTGTTCGATTTCTCGACACAGATCCCGCCGCTGGATGACGTTCGCCAGACAGCCCTCGATACGCGCCCTGACCTTAAAGCTGCTCTTGAAGCCGTTGACAAGGCCAAGACCGACCATCGGCTGGCAGCTGCCAATGGCTCGACCGACCCGACGCTGAGCGCGTGGTACACCTACAACCCGTCTTTTAGCAATCCCTTCGCCCACCAGACGCTTGGAGCAAGTGTGAGCATTCCCCTGCGCATCTCCGACCGCAATCAGGGCGAAAAACTACGCACGCAGTTAGATATCGATCGCAACCAGAAGCTCATGGAGGCCGCGCGAGCGCAGGTCTTCAGCGATGTCGATTCCGCCTACGCTACGGTGAACAGCACCGTAACCCTCCTTCAGCCCTACAAGGACCGGTATTTGCAGCAAGCCTTGAGAGTCCGGGACGTGATTGCTTTCTCGTACCAACAGGGAGGCGCGTCTCTGCTCGATTTTCTGAACGCGCAAGCCGACTATCGCAGCGTCCAAGTGAGCTACCTAAACCTGGTTGCCTCCTATCTGAATGCAGCCAACCAATTGAATCTTGCGGCAGGACGCGAGGTGATCCCATGAAACACACGAGCTACAAAATGTTGGGGCAGAGTCAACTCCTGGTCGTCTGGGTGGCCGTCTGCTTCCTGGCGGGGTGCAGCGGCAAGAAACCGGAAGCTGCCGAGTCGGAAGCGCCACAAAAGGCGATCCAGACCGCACCGGTCGAATTTCGCACGGTCTCCACTGAGCTTGCCATTCCCGCGACGATCCAGCCGGACCCGGCGCGGGTGGTGCACGTGTTCGCGCCCGTCAGTGGACGGTTGCTTGAACTTCGCGTCAAGCCGGGCGATGCGGTCAGCGCAGGGCAGGCGGTAGCAGTTGTACAAAGCAGCGACGTGGCCTCCGCGCGCAGCGATTATCAGAAAGCCAAGGCGCAAGCAGAGCATTCGCAGAGCGCTCTGCGGCGCGCTACGGTTTTGTTTCAGCATGAGGCTATTGCCCAAAAAGACATGGAAGATGCCAGTGCCCAGGCTGCCCTTGACGCAAGCGAACTCGAGCGCGCCAAAGAGCGGATGCAATTGCTTGGACTCACCGAAGATCACGCAACAGACCGGGCGAACGTCCTGGCGCCGCGCTCCGGAGTGGTGACTGAGACTACCTCCGCGCCGGGCGAGATGGCCAAGTCTTTGGACGCTTCCAGTTCGTTGCTGACCTTGGCGGATTTGAGTTCGGTCTGGGTGGTAGGCAGCGTCTTTGAGCGGGATCTGGTGAACGTGCCACGCGGTCTTGCGGTACGCATCACCCTCGACGCTTATCCTTCGGAAACGTGGCAAGGAAAGATTTCGAACGTATCTGACGTCGTGGACCCGGCGACGCGCACCCTGAAATTGCGTGTAGTTCTCGAGAACCGCCAGCGCAAGCTCAAGCCGGACATGTTCGCCACCATCCACGTGATGCGCCCGGCCTCGAACGTGGCCGTGGTGCCCTCGGCCGCGGTGCTGCATGAAGGCAATGTCGCGTACGTGATGGTGCAGTCTGCTGCACAAAAGGACAAGTTCGAAAAGCGCCCAGTGGAGGTGCGGGAAGCCGGTCCCCAGGAAACGTTCATACGCTCCGGCCTGCACTCCGGCGACGTTGTCGTGAGTTCCGGCGCCGCTCTGCTGCGTGAGGAGGCTGCGAAGTGAAAGCGCTGGTTCTAGCGCTGCTGCGCTATCGTGTGCTGGTGGTGATCGCCTTGCTCGCCTTGCTGAGCGCAGGGGTCTTTGCGTTCCTCAAGCTGGACATCGAAGCTTACCCCGACCCTTCGCCACCGCTGGTCGAGATCATTACCCAGAATCCATCGTGGTCCGCTGAAGAGATGGAACAGCAGGTAACGGTGCCGCTGGAGACCACGTTGAACGGGACACCGGAACTGGACTATATCCGCTCCATCAGCATCTTTGGCTTGAGCGACGTCAAGCTGTATTTCGATTTCAACAGCGACTACTTTCGCGATCGCCAGGAAGTTCTCAACCGCCTGCAGAGCCTGTCCCTTCCCCAGAACCTTCAGCCCCAGCTTTCGCCCTGGTCACCCATCGGCGAGATCTACCGTTACCGCCTGGATGGACCACAGTCATTGAACGAAGTAAAAGCAGCTCAGGATTGGCTGGTGCGAAGGGAACTGAAGCAAGTGCCGGGCGTGATCGACATCGTCACGTTTGGCGGGACGACCAGGCAATATCAGGTGGAGCTGGATCAGCAAAAACTGCTTCAGTACAACGTTTCCGTGCCACAGGTGCTCGCCGCCGTGGCCGCCAGTAACGCCAATACCGGCGGAAACTATCTCACCATGGGCAGCCAAAGCGTGAACCTGCGCGGCCTGGGACTTCTGCACAGCATCGACGACATCGGCAACGTGGTGGTAGCTGCGAACAAAGGCGTGCCCATCCTGCTGAAAGAACTGGGGACGGTCCGCGAGGGCTTCCAGCAGCGGCTGGGAAAAGTCGGCCGCGACCAGCAGAGCGACGTGGTAGAAGGCATCGTACTGCTGAATCGCGGCGGCCAGTCTCTACCTGCTTTGCAAGCGTTGCGCAAGAAAATCGCTGTGCTGAATCAGACTCTTCTGCCGCCGGGCATGAAGATCAGTACCATTTACGACCGCAAGGAACTTATCAACATCACCACCGAAACTGTACGCCATGTGATTTTCATGGGGCTGTTTCTGGTCACGCTGTTGCTCCTGGCCATGCTCGGTGACTGGCGGCTTACGCTGGTCACGGCCCTCACCATGCCCTTTGCAGTGTTGTTTGCCTTTGCCTTGATGGTGCTGACCGGGCACTCCGCCAACCTCATTTCGATCGGCGCAATTGACTTCGGCATACTCGTGGACGCCGCCATAGTGGTGCTGGAAGCGATCTACCGGGAGCTGGCCAATCGCATTATGGGCGAACCCATCCCGTCGGTGATTGCCGGCGCGACGGCGCTGGCAGCGCGGCCCGTGCTTTTTGCCACCGCCATCATTCTGGTGGCTTTCATCCCCCTGTTCACGATGCGTGGCGTGCCCGGGAAGATTTTTGCGCCCATGTCCATGACCTATTGCTTCGCGCTGACCGGTGCTTTGATCTTCTCGCTGGGCTTTGCTCCCGTACTGGCCTCGTTCGGCGCGCACAAGGTGTCGGAAGGCGAAACCTGGCTCAGCCGCGTGCTTCGCCAAGGTTACGAGTCGAGTCTCGGCTTCACGTTGCGTAATTCCAAGGTGATTTGGGTTTGCGCCGCGTTGGTGCTGGCCGCAACGCTGATTGCGTTCCACTTTGTGGGCGGCGAGTTTATGCCTCCGCTCGAAGAGGGCAATCTGTGGATAAGGGCTACGCTTCCCCAGGATATTTCGTTTGAAGCTTCCACCGCCCTGGCCGACCAGTTTCGCGCTGACTTGCGCTCTTTCCCCGAAGTGGTACAAGTGGTCTCCCAGACAGGAAGGCCGGATGACGGCACCGACGTGACCACGTTCAATAACGTAGAGATGTTGGTGGAACTGAAGCCTGCCGGCCAATGGCCGGGCAACATCGGCAAGGAAGAGTTGATCGCCCAGATGCAGCACAGATTCGACAAATATCCCGGCATCAGCTTTAACTTCTCCCAGAACATTCAAGATAACGTGGAGGAGGCAATGTCCGGGGTCAAGGGTGAAAACTCGCTCAAGTTGTTCGGCGATGATTTCGACGAGCTGACCAAAAGCGCGGAAGCCATTGCCGCAACCATGCAGAAAACGCCCGGCGTAGAAGACGTGGGCGTGTTCCGGGTGGGCGGCCAGCCGAATCTCGTCATCTCCATTGACCGTGCTCGCGCCTCGCGCTACGGAATCATGCCGAACGATGTGAATGCCGTGGTGCAGACCGCTGTGGGCGGAAATCCGGTCACCCAGGTATTGGAGGGAGACCGGCGTTTCGACCTGACAGTGCGCTTTAAGCCGGAATTTCGGGAGACACCGGAGGCGCTCCGTGCGTTGCTGCTGGCCACGCCGGATGGGAGCCGCGTCCCGCTGGGGCAAGTGGCGGACGTCACGATGCGCGAGGGCGCCTTCATGATCTACCGCGAGAATGACCGCCGCTATATTCCCGTGAAGTTCAGCGTGCGCGGCCGCGATCTGGCCACGACCATGCAAGACCTGCAAGAACGAATCCGGCAGGGCGTGCATCTTCCCGCGGGCTATTCTTACGAGTGGGCTGGCGAATTCGACAGCCTGCGCAGAGAGCAGCGCCGTTTAAGCGTGGTGATCCCTGTGAGTCTCGCTGTCATCCTTGTGCTTTTGTTCGTCCAGTTTCATAGCTGGCGCGATGGTCTTATCGTATTGGCGATTCTTCCCTTTGCTGCAACCGGAGGCGTATGGGCCCTGCTGGTTTCGGGAACGGCATTCAGCATTTCAGCGGCCGTGGGCTTCACTTCTCTCACCGGCGTGGCGACGTTAGGCGCGGTCGTGTTTCTGACCGGAGTACGCCGGGCGCAGCGTGAAGGTGGAAACTCGCCGGGGCTGGCGGCGGGTAGCTTGCGGCAGATGCGCCCGGTGCTGATGGCCTGTCTGGCCGCCGGTCTCGGATTGCTGCCGGCCGCGCTCACCAACCGAATCGGTGCCCAGGCGCAGCAGCCGCTCGCGCGCGTTGTCGTTGGAGGTATGCTGACCACTTCTCTGGCGATACTTTTCGTTCTCCCTCTGCTGGCCAGGAAGCGCGACGAGACGCCCCTCACGGAGATGGAAGCTACCCCTGAAGGCAACGAATCTGAGGTGGTGCCCTAGGATGGGAAGGCAGCAACAGACCGTACACTACGCCTGATAGCCTGCGATATTCTCAAGTCGGCAATGACTGTTGCGCTCCGGAAATCCAAGCGCCGTAGGCGCGACTAGAGGTTAGCCCACCCTGGAGGCGCAGCGGCGAAAGCCGCGAAGCCGGAAGGGTGGGTAACGGCAGCATGATGTCGAGCCCCAGCGGGGCGACACAAGAGTCGCCATGCAGCAGTTGTTTCTTCGGCTTGTGAAAATTGGGAAACAACCTTCCGCTGTGCCGCCCCTCCGGGGCTGGAATCTTTTTGACCACGAACCCACCCTTCCGGCTTCGCCACGGCACGCTTCCATGGTGGGCTACCTTGTCTTCGCGCCTAACGGCGCTGAGGCCTGTCACGGCTCACGGCAAAGGAGCAAGAGCCCAACGCCGTTGCATAATGGACACTTGTTGCGACCGACGATACGAACCTCAACTCCCACGAGGACGACACATGAAATTCCACACTGACTACCTGACGTTCAACACCAGGAAGCACCGCGAGTACATTCACATCACGCCGCAGGTGGAGAAGATCGTGCGCGCCAGCGGCGTCGAGAAAGGCCTGGTGCTGGTGTCCGCCATGCACATCACCGCCGGCGTGTACGTGAACGACAACGAAGAAGGCTTGATCCAGGACATTGACAAATGGCTGGAACAACTGGCGCCGTTCAACGAGCACTATCTTCACCACCAGACCGGGGAAGACAACGGCGACTCCCATCTGAAGGCGATCCTCGTACACCATCAGGTGATTCTGCCAATAACAAGCGGACGGCTGTTGCTGGGCACATGGCAGCGTGTCTTCTACGCTGAGTTTGACGGCCAGCGTTCGAAACGGGTCGTGGTCGCGGTGATGGGAGAATGATTGCGCCGGAAATACTGAGCGCGCAAATTGAAGCTGCTTCGCTATCGGAAATCGGGTGATCGGTTCATCGGGTGATCGGGCGATCGAAAAAACAATAATAAAAACCGGGATGCTGCGCGTCGGAAATACTTGAGCCGAGAAGCGAGTATCTCAGCACCATCCTAAGTGCCGGATACCAAACATCAACCGTCAAAAGCCAAGAGCCAATAGCCGCTAACTAGAAGCTCACTGCTTGGGGAGCCGCAGCAGCCAGGGGGGCAGCGGGCAATTGCATCAAGATAGCGGCTTGGCCTTCCGGCAGGACAAAATCCAATCCCAGCGCATACGCAAGCTCCTGCACTTTGGGCAGATCCTTAGCCAGGACCGTCCTGGAATCATAAACAGCCGAGTTGTCGGCCGCCCGCCAATGAAGTTCGATACGGCAGCGTCCATCATGAGCGACGGCGGCAATGGTGAGCACTACGGGGCGGGTCACGCTCCCCACCAGCTTGCTCACGAACAACACCAGCAGTTGGCGCAGGACGAGGTTGCTGGGAACCTGAATTGTGGTGTCCCACTGGCGGTTGAGGACGAGCAGGCCAGAGTTCATCACCAGGGTAAAGTCGTTGAAGATCTCGTTGAGCAGCAGTTCGAGGGAGATCCACGGTCCTGCCGGCTCAGGCCCTTCACGCACCAATGCGGCGATGCCTTTGCTGAGCGCGATAGCTCGATCCGCTTGCTGTTCAATGCTTCGTAACTCCGCCGGATTGATGCTGACCCCCGCACCGCGCATGGCCACGACTTCCAGGAAACAGCGCACGCTGGTGAGAGGCTGGGCCAGATCATGAACTACCGAGTTGACCAGCGCTCGTATCGGCATGTCCGGTGAGGGAGCCGACTCGTAGGTCGCTGCCGGATATCGCCGACTCACAGGAGGCCGGTCGATTCCTGACTGCTTCGTTGAGGATGGACCGCGGCCGCCCAAGGGGGCGGGCCTGCCCAGCCGGTATCCGCTGCCGCGGACCGTGTGAATCAACTTCTGCGTGTTGGGTACATCGATCTTCTTCCGCAAGTAGTTCACATAAACATCGACCAGATTGCTGTCCGTCTCCTGGGTCCCCCAGGATTCTTGCAGCAACTCGCTGCGGCTGATGGTCTCTCCGGCGCGGCGCATCAGCAGTTGCAGCAGGCCGAATTCTTTTGGACTCAGCTTGATTTCGCGTTTGCCGCGACGCACTTTTCGCAGCACAGGATCCAATTCCAGGTCTTCCACGCGGAGCAAGCTGGCGAGCGGATCGGCTTTGCGGCGCAGAATGGCGTTGGCTCTGGCAGCCAGCTCCTGAAACGAGAATGGCTTGGTGATGTAGTCGTCGGCCCCGAGGTTGAGGGATTCGATCCGGTCGGTAACGCGGTTGCGCGCGCTCAATACCATGACCGGCGTGGTCACGCCAGAGTCCCGCAGTTTCTCCAGCAGGCGCAAACCGTCCGTGCGGCCAAAGTTCAAGTCCAGGATGATCAGCCGGAAGCTCTGGCGCGCAACTTCAGACAACACGGTGTCTTCATCCAGGGCAGTACGGACTGAGTAGCCTTCGGACTCCAGCGACTTCGACAAGAAAGTAGCTAACTGTACATCGTCATCAGCCAGGAGGATCGACATAGGGCACCGACCTTCGCGCCGCGTCATACACCACCGAATCAATGTTTCTCTCTACGCGGCAGACTTGATTGATTTCGGTCAGGGAACCTTAAGACACTCGAGACGCGAATTCCATCCAGGAACTCACCTTAATCTTAATCTAAGGTCGCTTAAGATCGTTCTTTATTTATTTCTTAAACTTCCGGCGTTCCCTTTTGACACACTTATAAACCGGCGCGTGGCTATCTGGCAGGTGGACGGAAACAACCGCCTGGCCATAGGTAGTGGTTGCAGTCTGGTTTAGACTTCAACACGCATGTGGCACAGCCGCCCCGGCTGTGATTATTTGTCGTCTAATTTGCCACCGGCGAGGGCGCCGGTGCCACACGGATCTGGACTAACGCACTCCCTGTGCTCTACCCGTTCTTTCTCTACCCGGCAACTCTTGGTACGATAAAGAGTTTGGTCATGAAAGGCAGAAACCACCAGGAATGCCTGCGAAAACCTTCAAAAACCTGATCGGCGGCGAGTGGGTTGCATCCCGCAGCGGCCAGACCTATGAAAACTTGAACCCCGCCGACACCCGTGACGTGATCGGTGTCTTTCAGCGTTCGGACAAGCGCGACGTCGACGATGCCGTGGCCGCGGCGCGGCATGCCTTCGAACGATGGCGGTTGGTACCGGCCCCGCGGCGCGCGGAGATCATCTATCGCGCCGGCGGAATTCTTCTCGAGCGCAAAGAAGAGTACGCGCGACTGATGACGCGCGAGATGGGCAAGGTGCTCAAAGAAACCCGCGGTGACGTCCAGGAAGCCGTGGACACCGCCTACTACATGGCCGGAGAAGGTCGCCGCCTGTTTGGCGCTACGGTGCCGTCGGAGTTGCCCAACAAATTCGCGATGGCTGTTCGCGCACCCATTGGCGTTTGCGGCATGATCGCGCCGTGGAATTTTCCCATGGCCATTCCTTCGTGGAAGCTGTTGCCGGCTCTGGTGTGCGGCAACACCTGCGTGATCAAGCCCGCCGAAGATACGCCGCTCTCCACGTTTAATCTGGTAAAGGCCCTCACCGATGCCGGTTTGCCCAAAGGCGTGGTGAACATTGTTACCGGCTTCGGTCCGGATGCAGGCGCGCCGATCGTGGAGCACGCTGGGGTGCGAGCAGTATCGTTCACCGGATCGAGTGAAGTCGGGCGCCTGGTGGGTGAAGCCGCGGCGCGCAGCTTCAAGGCGTGTTCGCTGGAAATGGGGGGCAAGAACGCGATCATCATTCTGGACGACGCCAACCTCGATCTAGCCATCGACGGCGTATTGTGGGGTGCGTTCGGCACCACCGGACAGCGATGCACGGCCGCCAGCCGCGTGATCGTGCAGAAAGGCGTGTACCGCCAATTCTGCGACCGCCTGGTCTACCGTGCGCAGAAGCTGAAAGTCGGCAACGGCTTGGACGAGAGCGTGGACGTAGGTCCGCAGATCAATGAGCAACAGGTCGCGACTACCGAAAAGTACGTTGGGATCGGCAAGAACGAAGGCGCCAAACTGGAGGCCGGCGGCAAGGCTTTGAACCAGCCGGAGATGGCTCACGGATGGTTTTTTGAACCCACCGTGTTTACCGAAGTCGATCCTAAAATGCGCATCGCCCAGGAAGAGATCTTTGGTCCCGTGGTGAGCGTCATTCCCTGCGAGAACTTCGATCAGGCCATTAACATCGCCAACGGCGTCACCTACGGACTTTCTTCCGCCATATACACGCGCGATGTGAATAAGGCATTCCGAGCCATGCGCGACATCGATGCTGGGATCACTTACGTGAACGCGCCAACCATCGGCGCTGAGGTGCACTTGCCATTCGGCGGCACCAAAGCCACCGGCAACGGCCACCGCGAAGGCGGCTTGGGCGCGATCGATTTCTACACGCAATGGAAGTCCGTTTACATTGATTACTCTGACCGCCTGCAACGCGCTCAGATTGACGCTCCGGAATAGGCGGCGAATAGAGGCGCAATCCATGCTGATTGGTGTACCCAAAGAGGTAAAAGACCACGAGACTCGCGTTGGTATCGTTCCTTCCGGCGTGAAAGCCCTGGTGGACGCAGGCCACAAAGTGGTGGTGGAGACCAACGCCGGCACGCTCTCCTCCATGCCCGACGAAGACTACAGATCCGCGGGCGCGGAACTCGTCGCCTCCGCCGCCGATGTCTGGCGCCGCGCCGACATGGTGGTGAAGGTCAAAGAACCTGTTGCCGGAGAGTACCAATATTTCCGCGAAGACCTGGTGCTGTTCACCTACCTGCATCTGGCCCCGCTGCCGGAGTTGACGGAAGCTTTGCTCAAGAAGAAAGTGACCGGCATTGCCTACGAAACTATCCGCGACCGCAACCACGCTTTGCCTCTGCTGACGCCGATGTCGGAAGTGGCAGGACGCATGTCAGTGCAAGTGGGAGCGTCGTACCTGGAAAAGGAGCGCGGCGGACGCGGCGTGCTACTGGGGGGCGTGCCCGGAGTCCCGCCCGCACAAGTGACAGTCATCGGCGGCGGCATTGTCGGCACCAACGCGGCCAAGATCGCGCTGGGCATGGGCGCCATCGTCACCATGATTGACGTGAACCTGAACCGTTTGCGGGAAATTGACGACATCTTCAACGGCCGCGTTTATACGCTGGCTTCGAACTCCTTCCACATCGCCAAATCGGCGCAGCATGCCGATCTTGTCATCGGAGGCGTGCTGATCCCTGGGGCCTCCGCGCCCAAGCTGGTTACCGCTCCCATGGTCGCCAAAATGAAGAGAGGCGCGGTGATCGTGGACGTGGCCATCGACCAGGGCGGCTGCATCGAGACCGCGCATCCTACCACGCACAGCAATCCCGCCTACGTTGTCGAAGGGGTGGTGCACTACTGCGTGACCAACATGCCGGCTGCGGTACCGCACACTTCGACTCTGGCGCTCACCAACGCCACTTTCCCTTACGTGATGAGACTGGCGCAGATGGGCCCGGCGAACGCCATCAAGGCTGACGAGGGTATCCGGGAAGGCGTCAACACTTTCCGAGGGCACGTGACTTATGCCGCCGTGGCGGAAAGTCAGAAACGCCCGGCTAAGGAAGTTATGGCGTTGTTGTGAACACCTGCTGTGTGTGTCACAGGCACTCCTGCCTGTGCCGGCGTCCCTTCCGGTAAGTAAGCGCAGGCAAGAGTGCCTGCGCCACAAAATCGCAATTTGCGGATCCAAACACAATGAAGCTGCTTTAGGCATTGTTTTTTGGCACTGAGGGGCCGGTCCATGCATGTTTCCTGCGGTGCTAACTTCCCCAATTCCGCTCAACATATAATGTCCGTAGCACAGAGTTGATGCAGAGGGTTTTGTGCCTCCATCCAAGCCGGAGAAAAGCCGCCGTTCGCTTTCGCCGAACCAGCGCCGCGCCCTGTTGGCGCCGCTGGCGGTAGGCATTCTTCTGCTCTTGGTCACGGTCATTGCGCAGCAGGCTTTCAACCTGCACTTGATTCCGGAATCGCCGCAACAGACCCTGCTGTTGGTGGCGCTCTCCGCGATCGTTTTTCTGCTGCTGGTAGCCTTGACTTTTGTCCTGCTGCGCAACCTCCTCAAGCTGTACGCGGAGCGGCGATTAGGCGTCCTGGGGTCGCGTTTTCGCACCCGTATGGTGATCGGCGCCCTCGTGCTCTCGTTTGTCCCAACTCTGGTGATGTTCTTGTTTTCCTACGGGCTCATGAATCGCTCCATCGATAAGTGGTTCTCGGGTCCGGCGCGTGATTTGCAGCAGGATTCCGACCGTGTGGGCTCCATGTTTTCCGTCTACGTGCGGGACAACGTCCGCCAGGAAGCCGTGGAGATGGCCGCCTCGCCGGAAACGCAGTCCGCGTTCGAGACCGGCAACTACTCCGGCATATTGCACGAATTTCGGCGGCACCAGCCTACGCTGCAAGGCGGTTTTGCGATCGCGCTGCTGGATGGCGACGCCGTGGCTACCTGGAACACGCCCCAGCCCTGGCCTATGCTGCGCTTCCAGTTGCCGGATTTGTCCAAGGTGGACGAGGCGCCCCAAAAATGGGACCTCGGAAAATCCGAGTACCTGCTGGCTGTGGCTCCGGTAGGAACCAAGGGAAGGATCCTGGTGGGGCTGCCACTGCCGGCGGACTACACATCGGCGCTGGCCCAGATGAAGCGGCATGAGCAAAATCAACAGGCGCTCGGGAGCGAAGCCAAGCGCATTAAGGTGCTCTATGTCACGCTGCAGCTGCTTCTAGCCGTGCTGGTGCTTTTTGTCGCCACCTGGCTTTCGTTATTCGTGGCGAAACTGGTCACGCGTCCTGTGGAAGCGCTTGCGGAAGCGACCCGCGAGATTTCCGAAGGCCATCTTGGACACCGCGTGGAAGTTTCAGCCGCCGATGAACTGGGCGAACTGGTGGCATCCTTCAACCGCATGACCGTGGACCTGGAATCCAGCCAGCGCAAGATCAGGGAGTCCGCCCACGCCTTGACGGAAACCAACACCGAACTCGAGCAGCGCCGCCGCCACATCGAAACCATCCTGGAGAGCATTCCCACGGGCGTGCTTTCGTTGGACCCGGAAAAACGCGTCACTCACGGGAATATGGCGTTCAATCGCATGTTTCGTCCGCACCTGGCGCCCATGGCCGGATCGAGTCTTCACGCCATCTTTTCTCAGGAAGTGGCGGCGGACTTGGAACACCTGCTGCGGAGCGCTGACCGCATGGGAGTTGTAGCGGCGCAGTTTGAGATTCCTACGGATCAGGAAAAAATCAACGCCAGCGTCACCGTGGCCAGTGTGCAGCACGGTGAGCAGAGACTGGGATACGTCATCGTGTTCGAGGACTTCAGCGATCTGCTGAAGGCGCAGCAGGAAGCCGCGTGGCGTGAGGTAGCGCGACGCGTGGCCCACGAGATCAAGAACCCGCTCACGCCGATTGCCCTCTCCGCCGAGCGCATCCGCCGTCACTTGGAGCGGGGTATGCCGCCCGATGAAGTTTCGCTCTCCGTGATTCACGGTTGTGCCGAGACCATCACCGGCGCGGTGCAAACCCTGCGGTCTCTGGTGGACGAATTCTCGTCGTTAGCTCGGTTCCCGGCGGCTCAGCCGCGCGCCGCGGACATCAATGAGATCGTGGAGCGGGCCCTGGCCATGTTTGACGGCCGCCTGGCCGGCATCGACGTGCAGAAGCAGCTGGAACAGGGATTGCCGCCGGCTATGGCTGATCCGGAAGCCATCAAGCGCGCTCTCGCCAACTTGATCGACAATGCCGCCGAGGCGACACAACACTCGCTGGTGCGCGAGATTCACATTCACACCGCGCTCGTCGAAAGCAAAGACGCCCTGGAGATCACCGTGGCCGACACCGGGCACGGCATCGGGCGCGAGGTCAAAGAAAAGCTCTTTCTTCCCTATTTTTCCACCAAGAAGCGCGGCACCGGCCTTGGCTTAGCGATCGTGCGGCGCATCGTGGAAGACCATCACGGCTCCATTCGCGTGGAGGAGAACAAGCCTTCCGGCGCCAAATTTGTCGTGGAGCTTCCTCTTGCGGGTCGCATGGCCCCGGCGGAGGCGCGGTATGCCTAGCATCCTGGTCGTGGATGACGAGCGTGACATTCGCGATTCGCTGCGCGGTGTTTTGGAGGAAGAAGGCTACAGCGTTTTGCTCGCGGAGAGCGGCGAGGCCTGCCTGGAACAATTGCGGAAGCGCGGCTGCGACGTGGTGTTGCTTGATATCTGGCTTCCCGGCATCGATGGACTCGACACGCTGGAGAAGATCCGCCAGACCCAGGCCGACGGCGCCCCGGAAGTCGTC
>DATFQZ010000322.1:0-6741 GCA_035263765.1 Candidatus Angelobacter sp.
GGACGGCACGCTGACTTTCCCCACGCGCAGCGCCGGCACGCTGACCGCTAGCCGCCGCAAGATTTTTGTCCACGCCCTGATGCATGGAATACGCCACTGGGCGCAGTTAGCCACGTTTCTCCGCCAGAAAGGCTACAAGCAGGACTGGCAGCATGATTTTATCTTCTCGAGTGTCCTGAAATAAGGCGCGTGCCCTTTCGCCGGCCGTGAGGATTCTCAGATCGCCGCCATCGCACGCCATCGCCGTCATCGCGCGTCATCGGCCAGGACTAACACCCTCTTGAACCTCCGTGTCTCCGTGCCTCCGTGGTAGGTGTTCCGATGACGGCGATGTCGGCGATCCCGGCGATGACGGCGATTAATCCAGCCTCACCAGATACATCCTGGCATCCGTATGTGTTTCCCGCATGAGCTCCTGGGCGCGGCGCTTATCATCGTCGGCCACGCGGACGCGCAGCCACGACTCCCCTGTGGGGCTTGCGAACTGCAGGATTTTGGCGGTTTGATAGCGGCGGGACAGGCGGGCTTTGAGATCGCTGGCATCTTTCGCATCGGTAAACGCGCCAATCTGCACGCACCAGCGGCCACCGGTCAAGATGGGCGCAGGCGCGGCCAGGACTTCAACCCGTACCAGCGCGGTACCCCGCTGATAGACGCTCAGCCGCCGCGCAGCTGCCCGAGACAGATCAAGAATGCGGTCGCTGACGAACGGCCCGCGGTCAGTAATGCGCACCAGAACTGACTCGCCGGTCTTCACGTTGGTCACGCGGGCAATGGAATTCAATGGTAAGGTGCGATGCGCAGCCGTCATGCGCTCGGTGTTGAACACTTCGCCGTTGGCGGCTTGCCGGTTCTGAAAGCCTGGGCCGTACCAACTGGCCCAGCCTACTTCGCGGTATAGAACCTTGGCGCCTTCGGGGACGATGATTTCGTCTTCCGGCTCGCGCGGCGGAGCTGGCGAAGGAACCGGCAGAGGTCGCTTGGGAATGTCCGCGTCGCGTGCCGGCGCGGGCGGCGGCGACTTTGCCGGAGCCTCTGGTGGCGGCGCAGGTGGAGGACTGGCCACCACCGGCTTGTGATGTCCCCCGCAACCGGCGATCGCCAAGCAGCTCAAAAGCGCTGCTATTTGGAGCGGTTTTGCTCCATGTATTCGGCCAAGCGGCTGAGTTGTTCCGCCGCCGTGCGCAAGGCCCGGCTGGAGCCCTGACGAATCGCAGGCACCACCTCGTCGTTGAGGTAGGCGATCACTCTGTCGCTCTCTTCTTCCAGGCTGCGTTTGGCTTCGCCCAGGTTCTTGCCGATCTTGCGTCCCAGTTCGTCGAGAGACGCTTTTCGCTCCGCTTCGCTTTGTGGACTCATGTTCCTTCTCTTTCGCCATCACGGTTTGTATCGCAGGCCCGAGAGTTGATTATGGAGGGCCGCGCAACAGCCGGTCAATCCAATTCGAAATCTGATCATCGAATGGTAACCGCACGGCACCACATTCGTCGGCACAAATGGTTAGATGTGAGTACGACGTAAAGAGGACGTAAAGAGATTAGGAAAGAGTTAAGCGCGGTAGCGGGCGCCGAAGATCAAGCGCGTCTCCGGCCAGTTGCTGAGCATACGCCGCACGACCAGCACCTGGCGCGTACTGGATTGCAACAGAGGAGCACCGGAAGTTTGAAATGTGATCTCCAGCTGGGCGTCCACTTCCAGCATTTCGTTGGAAGTAAACAGCAGTCCGCTTTCACTCACATTGATGGTTTCGCCCGGCTGCCACTCTTCCCGGCCTTCGACACGATAGCGCAAGGGAAGACACAGTTGACGGCGCTCCGCCCGGTCCACCCACTGTCTCTGGTGGCCGGTTGCTGCAGCTGTGCCGGAATTTGCCTTGCCCGCCGGGTCGGCGTCACGTGGCGCCATGACGATCCGATCTCCATCTGAAAAGAGATTCACTGCCTTGCTGAAATGCTGAAATAGAGATTACCTGCCTTGCTACATCCCATGGGTTCGGCCGGGTGAGGAATTCTCTGATGTGGTGCGACATCTGTCAAGGAGAGATTCGCGTTCCGCTGCGGTTCTTCCAACAGGATTTCCACAGTTTGCGTCAGTCCAAAGCGCGGAGGTGCAAAGGTTTGCATCTTCTGCAGTGCACTGGACTGATCTATCTCCAATACCGTTAGCTTCTAAAGCTGCTTTTGATTGTTGATAGTTCGAAAATCGAAACTTGGTACCCGGGCTGGCATCCGGATAGTACGAGCCAACAGGGCCCGTAATCAATGATCCCTGCATGGCAAGATTGCTTGACTCGAGTTGTAGCCACTACAATCCAGTACCGCAACGCCAAGCGAGGTTCCATGAAGAATGTGCTATGTGCAACGCTGCTTTTCTTGCTGCCGGCCGCGGTGCTGGCTCAGGGCGCCCCGCCGCAAGCGACGGCTGGCCAGCCCTACACCATGGAGTACTACTACAAAGTGCAATGGGGCCACCAACAGGAGTTTCTGCAACTATTTTTGAGGAACCACTATCCGCTGCTCAAGAAGAACGTGGAGAGTGGACGGATGCTTTCCGTAAAGATTGAGACTCCGGCGAACCATATGACGGAGGACGCGCGATGGGATTATCGCGTAACCATTCAGTTCAAGAACTCGACGGTGGCCACAACTCCCAATCCTGAAGAGGATGCTCTCACCAAGCAACTCTGGCCGGATCAAGAGGCCTTCAAGCGGGAAGAGCAACGGCGCTTCGAAATCCTGGACGGCCACTGGGACCTGCCTGTCACAGACATCACGCCCAGGAAGTAGATCGCTAACATCGCATGAGATCGCCGTCATCGCCCGTCATCGCGACATCGGCCAGAATCGCGCAACAGGGAAATGCTATGGAACGGACGATCGTTGATCGGTCGGTCCTCGGACAGAAAGGTCTTCGTGGTCGTGGCCACTTGGTCCGATCACGCGCGATGACGGGCGATCACGGCGATGACGGCGATAAGTCCAGCCGCACAGATATAATCTGCGGGCGGAGGAAACCCAATGTCGAAATCGCGCAGACAATTCCTGACCCAGGCATCAATGGTGTTGGGGGCAGCGGTCGTGTCGGCTGGCGGTGTGCAGAGACCTACGGAGACACCGCAGCAACAGCCCTCCGAGCCGCCACCGGGAACCCCGCCTGCGTTCGGCACCGCGACGCCGGTTGGGCCCCAGGTTACGCCGGGCACCTTTGCTGAGGCGGAACGACTTGTTCAAGTGGAATTGACTGCCGCCGAACGCGCTCAGGCTGCCGGCAATTGGCGCAGCGCCATGGCTCCGCTTTACGAGCGACGAACCGGGCCGCACAAAGTTGCGATCGAATCCGCCATCGCACCGTATTCGCAGTGGGACCCCATCTTGCCGGGTGAAAAGAAACTGCCGCTGCGCGATCAGTTCATATGGACCCGGCGCGATCCCGGCCCGCTCCCCAAGAGCGACCAGGACATTGCCTTCGCGGCTGTTACCCAACTGGCGCGCTGGATTGAGCGACGCGACATCACGTCTACCCGGCTCACCCAGATTTACCTGGACCGGCTGGAACGCTTCAATCCTACGTTGCGCTGCGTCATCACGCTCACCCGTGACCACGCTTTGGCCCAAGCCAAGAAGGCCGACCAGGAGATCGCTGCGGGCAAGTATCGCGGGCCGCTGCACGGGATTCCATGGGGCGCCAAAGATCTTCTCGACACAGCCGGCATTCTCACCACGTACGGCGCAGAGCCGTTCAAGGACCGCGTGCCGACCGCTGATGCAGCCGTGGTCAAGCGCTTGAACGAAGCCGGCGCGGTGCTTGTGGCCAAGCTGAGCCTGGGCGCGCTGGCGCTCAACGACATCTGGTTCGGCGGCCAGACTGTGAATCCGTGGTTGCTGGAAGAAGGCTCCTCCGGTTCAAGCGCCGGCCCCGGAGCAGCGACGGCCGCGGGGCTGGTTGGCTTTGCCATCGGCAGCGAGACCGGAGGCAGCATTGTGGGCCCCAGCATGCGTTGCGGCGTCACTGGTCTGCGGCCCACGTATGGCCGCGTGCCGCGCAGCGGCGCCATGACCCTCTGCTGGTCCCTCGACAAGCTCGGGCCCATGACGCGCCATGTTGAAGATGCCATGCTGGTGTTGCACTCCATTTCCGGTCCGGATCCCGGAGACGTCAACAGCGTCCCCAGCAAACTGGACTATGACGCCAGCGCGCCGGTGAAGGGCCTGCGCGTCGGCTATATCCCAGCCTGGATGGAAAAGAATCCGGCTACTGACGTTGACCGTGCTGCTCTCGAGACGGTGAAGAAAATAGGGATGCTTCCAGTCGAAGTCTCTATCCCAGCCTGGCCTTACGATTCGCTGGACATCATCCTTTTTGCGGAGGCCGCCGCCGCGTTCGAAGAGATTACCCTGGATCATCAGGTCGACCAGCTCAAAGTTCAGGTCCCGGATGCTTGGCCCAACGTCTTTCGCCAGTCACGTTTCTTGTCTGCCGTCGATTTCGTGCAGTGCGACCGTTTGCGCCGCAAAGTCGCCCGCGAAATGGCCCGGGTCTTCAAAGAAGTAGACCTGCTGTTGGTGCCTTCGCTACGTGACGAGATGCTCACCATCACCAACTTCACCGGACATCCGTCACTCACGCTGCGCGCTGGCTTCGTTCAGGTATCGGAAGCGCGTAGCGACTGGGCGCCGGACCCCGCCCACCCGCTACCCAGGTTCTCGCCACCCCGACGCGTGCCCCATGGGGTTACGCTGATTGGCAGGCTGTTTGACGAAGGCACCGTGGGACGCGCCGGCCTCGCTCTCGAGCGCGCGTTCGCCGTCGCCGACGAACGGCCACCGGGGTTTTAATGGACTTCAAATTTGAAATTTAAAATTTGAAAATTTAAAATCCGCCTTCTGGGCAGAATATCCCTTGATGAGGGGCTCGCTCACGTCGAGTTATTTCCATTTGTATCAACAGTTTATCTCTTGAGCTTTCTTTTACCTCGAATGGTTGCCCTGTGCATTGCCGGTTCTCGGATAGTCCCGCATGGTTGGGCGCACGGAGGAACCAAACCATGCACAAGACCCAAGCGCTTCCCTTTCGCGAAGCCAAACGTACTCAACAGAGCTTTCTGGCCGCCGCCGAGAAGAAAACCCTGCTGTGGCTGGCCGCCCGCACACCAGCCTGGATCAACTCCGACCATCTGACAGTCTTGGGGCTGGTGGCCATGGCTGGCGCCGGCGCCGGATACTGGTGGTCGCGCACCAACCGTGCTGGGCTGATCGTGGTGATCGTCTTCCTGGCGCTCAACTGGCTGGGTGACAGTCTGGACGGCACCCTGGCGCGCTTCCGCAACTGTCCGCGCCCGCGGTACGGCTTTTACGTGGACCACGTGGTCGATGCCTTCAGTACGGTCTTTTTGCTCGGCGGCTTGGCGCTTTCCGGATACATGTCTCCCTGGGTCGCTTTCGGGCTGCTCATCACTTACCTGGTGATGTTGGTTGAGGTCTGCCTGGCTAGCTACACGCTCGGCGACTTCAAAATCTCCTACTTCAAGATGGGACCAACCGAGCTGCGCATTCTGCTTTCCATCGGCAACCTGGTCTTGTTTTGGAAGTCGATGTCACATATCGCCGGACGCGTCTACCGGCTCTTTGACGTCGCTGGGACAATCGGGATTGCCGGCATGCTGCTCGTCCTGCTGATCTCCGTGGTGACAAATACTCTTCGGCTCTATCGTCGCGAGCCGCTGCCGGGCCGTCGCAACAACCTAGGCCTGAACGTAGAGACGCGGCACCGCCACGTCTCTAATACTGGCGCCGCGAATAACCCGGCTCCTGGCGTTTCCAGGGGCCTCGACGCCCAAAAATCACAAGAATCGGCTCTGGTGTAAGCGCCAGACGCGGCAGTGCCGCAATTTGAATCTCGGATTGGGGAAGCGAACCTCTAGTTATTGGTCACACCGACATCAGCCTGAACTCCGCGCCACCCGGCTCAAGCTATACTGAAGAGCTTCTGAGGGAGATTTGAGCATGGCAAAACTTGTCTATGGATTGAGCCAGTCCCTCGACGGCTACGTCGATCACAAGAAGCTTGGTCCGCCTGCGCCCGCCGCATTCCGTCACTTCGTCGAGCAGGTGCGTGGCGTGACGGGCCTCATCTACGGTGCCCGCATGTACGAGATCATGCGTTATTGGGACGAAGATTCTCCTGATTGGGACGCGGAGGATCGCGAGTTCGCGGTGGCTTGGCGGAGCCAGCCGAAGTGGGTCGTGTCGCATTCCCTCAAGTCAGTTGGCCCCAACGCCACGCTTGTCGCGGATGACTTCGAGAAGGTGATACGCGGGCTGAAGGCCGAGCTGGCTGGCGAGATTCAAGTTGGCGGACCAGCCCTGGCGCAAAGCCTGACCGAAGCCGGTCTTATGGATGAGTATCGACTCTACCTCCGCCCCGTCGTGCTTGGTGGGGGCAAGCCATTCTTCGCCGGCCCCCGGCCGCCGCTCCACCTAGTGGCCAGCGATCTAATCGTGGATGACTTGATTCGGTTGACGTACGTTCCCGCTTAATCGCGCGACTCCCCCGACGGACTGCGCTCAGAAATTCAAAACTGAGACACTACCCACGGCCCGCGCCTCTTGACACTGCTGGTCTGCGACATTTACCTTAACCCAATGCGAATTCTGTGCCAGAAGATGTGTCCGTGTTGCTGTCAGGCGACGCACGTCTCTCTGGCCAATGAAGCCGCTCCCTAAAACGTAATCATTCAATTTT
>DATFQZ010000323.1:0-3487 GCA_035263765.1 Candidatus Angelobacter sp.
AAAGACGCGCTGCTTGCCAATTTCGATTGCTTCGAGCAACTGAGCTCCTGGTTCCCCTCGTATTTCACTTCATCCAACTCCATCAGTCCCAACCATCAAGTCGTGGATATGGCGTATGCCGCGCAGGCAACGGCAACGTGGTTCAATGTTGTGGTTCCAACCACAGGCAATTACACGTTGACGGTTCGCTACGCTTATGCCTCAGGACTCTTTCCGGGAGTGACGGACCGGCCCGAGGGGATCAGCGTGAACGGCGTGGTCATCACGAACGACATGCATTTCCCTATCACCGGCAATTTCGAGACCTTTGAGAACTCGAGCATCACGGTTCCGCTGAATGCCGGCAAGAATACGGTCCAGATGTTCAATATCGCCAGCGCCAGTATTTCCCGCGCCGATGCCCTGACTATCACGGCTGGGGGAAGCACAAGTTGCGGCGGGGTTCCCGGCGCGCCAGGTGGCCTGAGTGCGCTGGCGGCATCCAGTACTCAAATCAATCTGAGCTGGACGGCAAGCACGGCGCCTTCAGGATGTACCGTCAGTTCTTACAGCGTGTTTCGCAGCACAACCTCCGGCTTCACGCCTTCGAGCAGCAACCAGATCATGAGCGGAGTCACCGCGACCACCTTCGATGACACGACGGCAGTGTGCAACACCACGTATTACTACGTTGTTGAGGCGTTGGATTCCGACGGCGCGTCAGCACCTTCGGCTCAAGCCAGCGCTACAACCGGCGCCTGCCCCACGACTAGCGGCGTGCAGATAAACAGCGGCGGTCCGGCGGTGAGTCCATTCCTGGCCGACGCGGATTTTTCGGGCGGCGGTACGATCAACCACGCCAACACCATCGACCTGAGCGCCGTGACCAATCCGGCGCCGATGGCCGTCTACCAGACCGCACGTACCGGAAACTTCAGCTACACCTTCTCCGGTTTCACGGCCGGGTCAAGCCACACGATGCGGCTGCACTTCGCCGAGACCTACTTCTCAGCGGCCGGTTCACGGACCTTCAATGTAAGTATTAACGGCACACAGGTGCTGACCAACTTTGACGTCTTTGCGGCGGCAGGAGCGAAGAACAAGGCAGTCATCGAGCAGTTCACGGAAAATGCGAGCTCCACCGGCAACTACGTCATTACGTTTACTTCGGTCATCAACAACTCCCTGGTCAGCGGGATCGAGATCCAGTAGGGGCGAGTATGCCAGAAACGGATCGAGGAGAAAAAGAATGAAGGCACACCGTGTGGAGCCGAGATGGTTGATCGCAAGGGGCTTGGTAGTCCTGGTTCTGGCTATCTCAGCCCCAGCTCAACGCCAGTTCACCATCAAGAACAACTGCTCAGAGACGGTGTGGCTGGCCGGCGCGGGCTCGCCGACTCCCGTCTTCAACGGGTCCCCCGGCGGTCTGGAGATGGCGCCCGGCACAACAGTGACCACGACTGTGCCGGTGCCGTGGGTTGCGGGCAGGTTCTGGGGACGCCGCAACTGCACCTTCGACAGCTCCGGTCATGGATCCTGCGCGACCGGCGACTGCGGCCAATTGCAATGCACGCACAGCGGCGCGGGAACAACCACGCTGGCTGAGTTCACTTTGACCGGTTCTACAACCGGCAGCGACAACTACGATATCAGCCTGGTTGACGCTTTCGATTTCCCGGTATCGATACAGTTGGATGATCCGTCGCCCAACCACTGCGTCAATTCCGCGTGCCAGGCCGACCTTCGTAACTTCTGTCCGGCGGACATGCAAAACAAGGATGCCGCCGGCAACGTGGTCGGGTGCAAAAGCCTGTGCGGAAAATTCAGCACGCCCAACTATTGCTGCGGGGGTCCGTATGGCGTGCCCGGATCTTGTAACAACGTTGCTTGGAACTTGAATTTCCGCGGCACGCAAGTCAAGAATCGCTGTCCTTCCGTGTACGGTTATGCGTATGACGATGCATCGAGCGACTTCAACTGTCATCCCCCCGGCCAGCCCGGGTACATCATAACGTTCTGCCCGGCCTCGAGCGTGCCTAACGCTGACCCCAACGTCAGTCCGACGTTCACGATTACGGCGACCGATAACAATCAGATGGTAGCGCCCGGCGCCTCGGTTTCTTATCACCTCAATGTCACCGCGAGCAGCAACTTCACCGGGACGGTGACGCTCAGTGCCGCCCACCTGCCGCAGAGTTGCACCTGGGACGCAACCGGCAAGCCGAGCTGTAGCGGGGCCGCGTCCAAGGCAACCTTCGACCGGCCTTCGGTCGCGCTGACGCCCGGCTCTACCGTGCCGGTCGTCATGACCATCCAAACTACCTCCAGCCCCGCGCCGATATTGGGCACGGCCGCGATCGAAGTTATCGGACAGAGCGGCGCGCTCGAGAATGTTTTCGAAGGCGCGTTGACCGTGGCGAATGCCTCCGCGGCGGATTTCTCGTTTCAAGTCTCTCCAACCGCAGCGCAAACCATCAAGCCGGGCGGCTCCGTTGTTTATGACCTCACGGTGACGCCGAGCAACGGCTTCAGCGGAACGGTAACGCTCAAGTCTTTCGGCACTCCTGCGGGCACGGCCACGTTCAGTCCAGCCCAGCTCGCTTTTTCCGGAACATCCCAGGCCCAGACGGCGACGCTGACCCTCAATACATCGACTTCAGCCACAGCCAAGACTTACTTTCCATTGATCACAGCTTTCAGCGCTAACCGGCTACATGATTTCCAGGGCACACTCACCCTCGGCACCTCGGGCGGCAACCCCGACTTCACTATAGCCGCAACGCCAGGCACACAGACCGTTGTATCGGGGAATAGCGCCGCTTACACGGTGACGATCACCGCGCAGAACGGATTCACGGGTACGGTGGGGCTAGGCGCGAGCGGCCTGCCTGCAGGGGCGACCTCGAGCTTTAACCCCACGTCGATCAACGCGTCAGGTTCTTCGACACTCACCGTTACGACGACCGGCGCAACACCCAGCGGAAACAGCACGGTTACTATCACCGGCACGAGCGGCAGCCTGTCGCACACGGCGACTGTCTCCCTGATCGTGAATCCACCGCCGCCGCAACCGCCCTCGAACCTTGCGGCGATCGCCGCTTCCAGTTCGTCGATCAACTTGACCTGGACGGCGTCACCAACCAGCGGAGTCACCTACGACATCTTCCGCAGCACGACTTCGGGATTTACTCCCTCGAGTGCCAATCAGGTTTCGAGCGGCGTGAGCGGCACTTCGTTCGCGGATACCGGGCTAGCGCCATCGACCACTTATTTCTACGTAGTCGAGGCGGCGAATGCCGGAGGCACATCGGCGGCCTCGAACCAGGCCAGCGCAACCACGCAGAACGGTCCGCCTACTGTGGTCCAGATCAACGCCGGCGGTCCGGCGGTGAGTCCCTTCGTCGCGGATGTAGACTTCACGGGCGGCAGTACCATCAACCACGCCAATACCATTGATCTGAGCGGCGTTACGAATCCTGCGCCCATGGCCGTGTACCAGACCGCGCGC
>DATFQZ010000324.1:0-24763 GCA_035263765.1 Candidatus Angelobacter sp.
CGCCGACTGTACCTGCTCGAAGAAGCAATGACTCTTGCCGGGCGACACCATATGCCTCCCGTCGCAGAAGGATGCCGGCAACATTGCCGACTCCGAGCCATGTCATGGTGTCATCGGCCGAGCTGAACCAGGCCATGCTCAACACAGCGCCGCGAGTACCCTGAAGGCACTGCTGACAGCGACGGAGCAGAGAGATCGGCGAGAGCACCTCCGAGCCGTCGAGCGCGTTGACAGCCAATTCGGCGGAATGCGCCGCATCTTCGCCGTGACCGATGCCGTCCACCACCGCCAGCAACGCACCTTGAGGCAGACTTTTTACAACATAGCGATCTCCGGATTGTTTCTGTCCTGGCAGCACTTCTTCAGCGACACTCCACTCAATCAGCGACATGCCGTCCACTTCTTGACAGTCACGACGGTTCCCTGCCCCAGTTGAGATTCAATCTCGAATTCATCCATTAGGCGCCGCACGCCGGGCAGGCCCAGCCCCAAACTTCGTGATGTGCTGTACCCATCCTGGAGGGTCTGCCGGACGTCGGCAATACCCGGACCTTTGTCGCGCGCGATCACCACGATTCCCTGCTTGTCCGAACAGCGGACAAGGCGAACAATCATCTCGCCCTCCTTGGCGTACATGACGATATTGCGGGCCAATTCGGAAATCGCAGTGGCGATCAAGGTGAGGTCGGTCGAAGAGAATCCAAGCTTAGTAGCTTCCGTGCGTCCCGTTTGCCGCGCCCGGATAATATCCAAGTCGGACGCGATTGGGATGCACGTCTCCTCAAGGTCAAACTTCGACCTATCGCCCTTTAGACTCTGACTAGCAGTGGCGCTCATACGCTTCCGATCAGGGCTCACGCAATTACTCTCTCTGCAAACCCCTTGCTCCCCGCGAACGAACTTCTCCTGCGGCTCCTTTGATCTGACGGTCCAGGAATGCAAGACCCTCCTCCAAGTCCAGCGCAGTGGCTACACCGGCCAGGTTGAGCCCAAGTTGGACCAGGGAGAATGCAACTTCCGGCTGAATTCCTACGATAACCGTCTCTGCTCCGCGCAGGCGGATCATCTGTGCAATGTCGCGCAATGTCCGGGTGGCGAATGAATCCATCACGTCAAGCGCGGTGACGTCGATGATTACGCCTCGCGAACGCAACTTGCCGACTTGCTGAACAATGCCATCCCTCAGCTGCACCAGATCCGCGTCGCTGAGCGCGGACTGAATGGTGGCAATGAGGTATTGGCCCTGTTTGAGAATCGGTACCTGCAAGTTTCACTCCTAGGACGCAGCAGCATCGGTTAATTGGACGACCCGATACCCCAGCGCGCGCTCGGCTTCTTCGATACCGCCCTGAAGATCGCCTACGGTGTTCATCTTGCCCAGGTCCACACCGATCGTGACCAGGGTCTGCGCGATCTCCGGTGACAAGCCCGTGATGATGACCGTTGCGCCCAGCAGCCGGGCAGCTTCCACGGTTTGCACCAGGTGATTGGCCACAGTCGCATCCATGACCGGCACGCCGGTGATATCAATCACCACCACTTTGGCGCGGTTGGTGCGGATGCCCTGCAGCAGTTGTTCGGTGAGCTGGCGGGCCCGTTGCGGATCAATGACTCCGATGATCGGCAAAATGAGCAATCGCTCGCGGACTTGCAGCACCGGTGTCGACAACACACGGATCGCTTCCTGTTCTCGCGAATGACGCGTTCGCGTTCCTGCACGAAGCCCACCGCCACGGTGTTGGCAATACGGTTCGCGGCGGGCTCGTACGCGTCGAGGATCCGATTGAGCAAAGCAAAATCAGTCTGGTACTTCGCGAACAATGAGCGCGCCAGCACGTCGCGCAGAAGCAGCACGATACCAATGACTTCGTCGGTCTCTACGCCCCGCGGGATGATGCGTTCCGACAGGTTGCGGGCATATGCCTGCAAGGCTTCGAAGGTACCGCTCTCCAGCGCCTCAACGTAGTTGTCATAGACAGCGGTCGCTTCCGCGAAGATCTCTTCCTGGCCCATCACGGTCAGTAATTTCGCTTCTGTGATGCGGCGCGCCCATTCCTCGCGCAGCTGGGTGCGGTTCTGGCGAAGGTGCGCCACGAGTTGGCGCAACAGCTCTGAGATCGTATGTGTAGTCGATGTGTTTCTCGCTTGCGCACTAGCCGTTGTCACTGGCCACCTCCGAGATTGAAATGCCTCGCAACATCGAAGTAACTCCTTTCATTTCAGAAGCTTATCGCATCACTGGCGGACCTTGATCATATACACGTCGGTGTAGTTGTTCAAGCCCGTGTTTTCAAGGTCCATGTTGCTGTCAAAGACCACATAGCGGCCGTCGCGGCTGATCGCGGCCCGGCTCTGCGCCCAATAATACTCGGCTGAACGGGAACGATGATGAGCCAGTCGAAGAACAGCCGAGCCGTCGATCTTGACCAGAATCACCTCTTCATAAAAATGTCGCCAGCTTGACTGCCAGTTTGATGCGAGGTCCCTTGGCGCAAAGCAGGAATAGTGCGGACAGGAGCCCTGATCAAAGAGCGAGACTGCCACCCACCCCTGGGAACTATCCCGGTAGCTGATGTGCGACGGCGCCCAATTCAGGTCCACGAGGCAGGAAACCGCGTGCGGCGGATCGAACCTGATGACGTCGACTCCCCCGCGGCTGGGGCAAGCGTCTTTGTAAGTGTCGGGGATTCGGCCCACAACAGCAATCTCGTTCCGGCTCAAATCCCTGCCTGCATCGGTGTGGACACTGTTGTTGAACATGTGCCAGTACAGTGTCCCGTCGGTGTTGTAGATTTCCTGGCCGCGACCGCTTTCGGCGCCGCTACAAGACCACGTCACGAGCATCCGGTTCGAGGGAGTAATCTGAATCTTGTGCCAGCTACAGCCCGCATCCTTCACGCCGACGTCCACGTTAGCACCGACAGCGCCGGTGCTGATGGTGTAGAGGAATGCCTGGCTTCCGGCTACGATCCACAGATGGTCTGCGTCCTCTGACAGGTCTTCCTCGTCGGGGATCATGACACTGGGATAAGCTGCGAAAACGCGCAGCGCAGTGCTCTTCACTGCATGGCCGGAGATCGTGCCGCGGTAAAGGGTGTTCCCATTGGCGTAATAGAACGCCTGCGAATTGCTGGTCCAAGGCACATTACCGGCATTGATGCCTGGGAATTCGCGGGGCGCGACCACGAGGTTGCCGGCCATGTCCACGACTGCGCCCTGACCCCACTCCGTGAGCAGCATCACCCTCGTGTCGTCCTGATTGACCGCGCTGATGGTCGAATATTGATGGTGGACCGCGAGTTCAAACTCCGCCTTGGCGTCGGTGAGTCGAAAAACCGAGCAGCCGAACTGAGGGTCAGCGTAGCTTGTGCCTTTCGGTGGAGGGATGAAGTCGTTGAAGCGGGGCGGGAGGTGGGCAAGACCATCGTCGCTTGTCCCGCAAAAGCCGCTCGGCGGCGAACCATGGCGGATCGCCGGGACCTGCGCTTGGGACGAGCCGCGGGCACAACCCGAGCAGCCAGGCAGTGCCGCGACCAGAGAAAGCCAAGCCACCACGACTGCCGATACCGGAACGCGGCAACACTCAAGTCGTGGTCTCGCTGATTTAATGAGAGGAAGGTCCAACCGCTTGCCTCCTCTCCTCTTGCTTTTTGCCGCTCCAGAAGAGATGCTCCGCGTCCCAAAGCAGGTAATTTCTCATTACCGAGGGCTTGACTCCCGCTAAAGACGCTTTCGCGCCCACGAGAACGTTGGGGCTGACCATGCAGATCACGGGATCATACGTTGCGACGATTTCCTGCACTCGATCGTAAGCTTGCTTTCTCTTTTTGTAATCCAGAATAGCCGTCTGGCGCTGCATGAGGGTATCGAGTTCAGCCTGCCATGGCGCAACCGGCTTGATTTCGTTCTGCGCCCAGACGTGCGTCCCTCCCGTGGAGGTCCAGACATTGATTTCAGGATTTGGGTCCGCGTCGCCGCTGACCAGCCCCTGGATGGAAGCCTCGTAATCGAGCGAGTCAAAGACTCGCGTCATGATCGTCTGGAACTCGAGCGGCACCACCCGGACTTTCATCCCGAGCTGTCCCAGGTCGTCCTGAATGATAGTGGCGATTTTTATCCGCTGGGCGTTGCTGGAATTCGTAAGAATCGTGAACTCCACCGGCTGGCCACCGGAATCCACAAGAGTTCCGTCGCTTTGCCGTGAAAAGCCCGCGGAACGCAGCAAGGTCGTGGCCTTTTCGAGAGACCTTGGAGGATGGGGGACCGCCTCGTCAATCCAGAGTTTGTTTCCCGGAGTAACCTGGTCCCACAGCGGCGTGGCCCGGCCCTGATAAACCAAACGCACGATCGCCTCACGATCAATGGCCAGGGAGACCGCTTGCCGGAATGCGTCGCGGCGAAACCATTCTTGTTTGCGCTTGATCTCAGGCAGCTGCTTGGCGCTCAGATCGTTGAGATTGAAGAAAAGGAAATCGTATTCGAAGCCGGCGCCCAGATCATGGAGCCTGTAGCCTCGCGAGTTCTGGTCTGGCTCCAGGGCCGCGTAATTCTCTGCGCTGATCTTCTCGAGCACATCCACGTCGCCGGCCTTGAAACGGATGACCTGGGCATCTTCGGTGGGGACAATGAGAAACGCAATTTCGTCCAGGTAAGGCAGCCGCTTCTGCTTGAGGTCCACCTTCCAGTAATAGGGGTTTCGTTCCAATACGATTTGTTGCCCAGGAACGTATTGCTTCAGGCGGAATGGGCCCAGCCCTGCAATCACGGACGGATTAGCCGCCGCGCTCCAGGCCTTGGAGATCGTTCCTTCCTCATAAGCGTGTTCCAGGAGATGCCGGGGGAGAATAGACACGCTATCAAAAATGCGTTCCGCGGCCGCGTACGGCTGAGGCAAGTCAAACGCAACTTGATACGGGCCGAGCTTTCGCACCTGGATGGGCTTTCCTCCCACTTGGAGGAGCTCGCGTTGCGGCGAGTGGACCTTCTCATCCAGGTAGACCTTAAAACTGAACAATACGTCATCGGCATCGAAGGGGTGGCCGTCGGAAAATGAGATCCCGCGCCGCAGTTCCATCGTGTAGCGCTTTCCGTCCGCAGAAACCTTCCAGGACTTCGCCAGCGCTGCTTCGGTGCGCTGCGTGTAGAGGTTGATGTGGATCAAGTCTGCAGATAGAAGCGCGATCAGCCCCTTCGAAGGGAGATCCACCACCGTGACGGGGTTCAGTGTTTTCGGATCTGAACGCAGCGACGATACCAGGCGTCCGCCGCGCGTTCCGATCTCACCGGACGTGACTAGAACATCTTCGCCTGACTTCATGGCCTGGGCGGCTGTCGAAGCCAGATAGGAAATCGCAAGCACCGCGCGTACCAGCCGAAAGTTCATAGCGCCTCCTGAAGCTTCCGCTCGCCCATTAAGTTGCTCCTATCAGAAGATTCTTTGATCTTGGAACGCCTCAGCAGAGCATCGGCGAGCGCATTGTAGAGCAGGAAGATCGGGATCAAAGCGATGCCGGGGATGAGCATCCACCAATAACTCTGAAGGACATAAAACTTCTGAAGGCTGGCAAGCATATTTCCCCAGCTTGACACCGGCTCACCTACGCCCAATCCAAGAAACGAGAGCGTGACTTCGGCGAGGATGCATTGCGGAATCAGCAGCACTGCCTGCGTCAGCATGACACCGGAGGTCTCAGGCAGGAGATGCCGCCGAAGAATATAAGCGTTGGAAGCGCCAAAACCGCGCGCCGCGCGAATAAAGTCGCGCTCTTTGGCGCTCAGAATGACGCCGCGAACCAAGCGCGAAGGACGCGCCCATCCCGTGAGCCCCATGACACCAACAAGAAGAAAGAACGACTGCCGGGGACCGACGTGCAGAGGCAGAAAGGCACGCACCGCAAACAACAAGTAGATCCATGGCAGGGCCATGAAGACTTCGGCGCAACGCATGATGGCATCGTCAAGCCAGAAGCCAAAATATCCTGCAATACCTCCCATGACGAGCCCCAACCCCAACGACAAAGCGGTCGCGAGCAGTCCAGCGAACAGAGAAACCTGCCCTCCGTAGAGCAGGCGCGACAACTGGTCGCGCCCATAATCATCTGTTCCAAGAAGAAAAATCTTTGCCGGTCCATTCGTACCAAACAAATGCCATGTCATTCCCGGACCGACCTGAGCGCCCCCCGGGTCGTTTCGCACTAAAAACTGCAGCGATGCGGTGCGGCTGCAATCTTCCGCGTATCGTGCAGGACCAATGCCCTGAGTCTGGTTGGTCCAAGAGCAAACATACGGACGAACGTGCAATTTGCCCTGGGCGTCGACAAAATGCAGGCGGGCCGGCGGCGCGAAGGGAGCGTCGCGATGCTGCTCGGCAGCATCATAAGGAGCAAAGAAAGCTGCGCCGACCACTACAACGTGGACGAAGGCCAAGGACAGCGCCAAAAACCAGAGCTTCTTGTTCGTCGTCACGAGTCCACCCGGATACGCGGATCGGCAATGTAGAGAAGAGTATCCGCGAGCACACTTCCTGCCATCAAAAACAGCGTCGAGAAAAGAGCAGCAGCAACCACAATGTGGGGATCGCGCTCCAGGATCGCCTGCAGCAGCAAAGGACCAACCCCCGGCCAGCCCATCACTACTTCGACCAGCAAAGAGACGCCTAGCAACATTCCCACCGATATTCCGAAAAGCGAGAGCAAAGGATTCGCCGCCGCGGGAAGAGCATGCCCAAACAGCAAACGCAGGCGGGGAATGCCGTGGCCACGCGCCGCGGCGATGAATGGTGCGTACAGGACCTCAAGCATTGCCGACCGCACATGCCGTACCAAGATAGGAAGCGTCGCGGCTACCAACGCAAGGACGGGCAGAATAAGATGGAGCACAAGGTCTTTCATGTCTCCGTTGCTTACGGGCGCATGCATGCCGCCAGTGGGCAACCAGCCCACACGGAGCGCGAAAGCCAGGAGACCCAACGCGACCAGAACGTCAGGTGTAGCGAGCAGGAAAGTATTGCTCGCACCCAACACGCGGTCTTCCCATCGCCCAGCACGCGACGCCATCCAGACCCCCAACGGGATAGCGATCAGCCAAGAGCAGACAAGAGCGGTAACAGTCAAGATCAGTGTGTTACCAATCCGCGTTTCCAGCAGCGGCCAGACAGGACGGTTGTATGCAAAGGAATATCCCAACTCTCCGCGTGAAACTGATCTCACCCAACGCAGGTAGCGAAGTGGCAGCGGTTGATCGAGGCCGTATTCGACACGAAGGGCGGCAACAGTCTCGCGGCCAATCTGCGGGTTCAAGCGCATCTCTTGAAAATATTCTCCCGGAGCCAAGTCGAGGAGTATGAACGCGAGCACAGAGACACCCAGAAGCACAAACCCCGCGCGCATGAGTCTATGGGCCAGGAAGCGGATCATTGCCCACCCGCCGCAACTCTCGAAAGGTTGAGTAGCTCAGCCGCCGCGTCACGTGGTTGCTGACGCTTGGAGCCCTCAACCAACTCCGGCGCCCCGCACTCGACAATTCGTCCTTGATCCAGAACAACGACTTCGTCCGCAAGGTGAGTGATCAGACCGAAATCGTGGGCAATCAGCAGATAGGTAAGTGAACAAACCTCCTGAAGCTTCAGCAGTAAATTGGAAATCTGGGCACGCGTGGAAAGATCGAGCCCGGTTAGCGCCTCGTCGAGAATGAGCAGCTTGGGCTCAAGCATCAAGGCGCGGGCGATTGCCAGACGCCGTCGCTGACCTCCGCTGAGTTCTGACAGTAAACGCTTCCCCAAACTGGCCAGTAATCCGACCAGCTCCATTCGTTCGAGGGCGTGATCGCGGCGCTCTCTCTTTGTTCCCACGCCGGCAATCACCAGAGGTTCAGAGACGAGGTCAACGGCCTTGAGCCTTGGGTTGAGCGCAGCGCTGGGTTCTTGAAAGATCAATTGGATCTGCTTCCGGAACGGGGCCAGCTCATGCCGGCTCAATCCGGCGAGGTTTTTATTCGCAAACCAGATTTGTCCAGAATCCGGTTCCTCGAGACTTGCCAGGCAACGAGCCAACGTAGATTTTCCTGATCCCGACGCCCCGATCAGAGCTACTGTCGAACCGGTCCGAATCTTGAGGTCGACATCCCGCAACACCTCGACGCGCGTCCGCCTCCTCGACAGCCAACCGCCGCGGGTGTAGGTCTTGCCCAGGCCGACCGCCTGCAGCAGGGGTTCCGTGCCGCCGGTTTGTAACGCAGTATCAGGGAGCATAGTTGAAGCATGCGACGCGCCGGGATGCTTCCGGCTGGAACTCCGGTGGCTTGCGTATTCCGCAAAGTCTTTCAGTGTCCGGACAACGCGGTTCGAAGGCACAGCCCATGGGCAAACAAGCAAGGTCCGGCGGCTCGCCTGGAATTACCGGCAAGGGCTTCTTGTGATTGTCGCTTGGAAGGCTAGCCAGCCGGGCACGCAAGAGGCCCTGTGTGTAAGGGTGCAAAGGTCTTTCAAGGACCTCTTGGGTCCGGCCTGCCTCAACCAGGCGACCGGCGTACATGACCAGGATGCGATCAACCATCTGCTCAAGCTCGCCAGGGTCGTGACTTATCAGCAGCAGTGCCAGTTTGAGTTTTGCCTGCAGGCTCTTCAACAAAGTGCGGATCTCCGTTTGCGTCACTGCATCGAGCGATGAGGTTGGTTCGTCCGCGATGACGAGCTTAGGACAGCACGCGATTGCTTGAGCAATTACCACTCTCTGTTTTTGTCCGCCGCTCAGCTGATGAGGGTAGGCCTGATCAATGTGGCTATCGTCTGAAAATCCAACCTGACGCAACAGGCCTTTGGCCTCTTCTCTTGAACGCGCCGCGCTCTGCCGCTTGTGGGCACGAAGCACACAAGCAATTTGCTCGCCCACCCGGATCACCGGATTGAGCGCCACTCCAGGCTCTTGGTAGATCATCGAGATTTGAGCACCGCGGATACTTTCGAGTTCGCGCTCCGGCAGGGTCAACAGATCGGTTCCGTTGAAGGTAACCGAACCTCCCGTAACGCGCACTGCTGCGGGCAGCAATCGCAGCAAACTCAATCCCAACGTTGTTTTCCCGCACCCCGACTCCCCAAGCAGGCCCACTGCCCCACCGGCCGCAATGTCAAACGTCACGCCATCAACCGCAGGGGCCAATTGGCGGTCCGAGCCATAGACGACGGTGAGGTCGCACACTTGGAGCACGGGTTGCATCAAGATCCTTCGGAGCGTTGGGAGCAGGCGAGCTCTATCCATGCCGATCTTGCCGGCTCCCGCAATCGTTCCACTCGGAGTTCCAATTTCACCAAATCAACATTTTCCTATCGCCTTGCACCAAGCAGTCATTGCTTGATACGCATCAAGCCGGCCGTTGCCCAACGCTGGGGAAATATACATCGCATTCGATATCGCTTGCGCAGCCTGTGCCTGGTTCAGTCCTGGACTCATCCCTTCCATGAGCGCTACCGTGCCCGACACAAACGGAGCACTGAAGGAGGTGCCCCAGCCCGCAGCGTAAGTCCCATGAGGGTAGATCGTAACAATTCCCTCTCCCGGAGCGCCGACCCAGACCGGAGGCTGCCCGTAATTGGAAAATGAGGAGAGGGCGTCGTCGTTTGTAGTGGAAGCAACACCCATTACCACGTTGCTCAATCCTGCGGGATAAACCACAACCTGCTGACCATCGTTACCCGCCGATGCCACGCTAATGACCCCGTTGCTGTTGGCGTAGTCCAACGCTTGCTCGAGCTCTGAGGAATATGTCGTAAAATCGAAACTCATGTTCAAGACGTTCGCGCCGCGAGCCGTTGCGTAGTAGATCGCACGCAATACGTCCGAAAGGTTTCCTGTCCCATCGGCATGAAAAGCCTTGAGCGGCATGATCTGGGCTGTGGGGGCAACCAGATGAATGATTCCTGAAACCATCGTCCCGTGCCCAAACGCGGCATATTGCGACTGCGAAAGCGTCGAAGCGTTCTCGCTATCCACCACCGCCATGGCCCACTGATTGACCTGGGGGGGAGAAGCGCCGTCAACCACCGCCATGCTCCACTGAGTCACATCCCCGAGCTCGGACCCGCCATTTTGGTTCCTGGTGAAATCATGCCCCTGCTGCAGCACGCCCTGAAGCACCGGATGCGTGGTATCCACCCCCGTGTCAATCACGGCGACAATTCCCGCTCCTGTGGCGGTGAAAGCTGTATTCGAATGCGCGGACTGGAGATTGATCTTCTGCACAGCCGGTTGATTCGCATAGCCATCCCAAACCGACGTACCGTAGTAGTTGACGGGATTCGTGTCGTAGAGGCCGGCGGGAGCGGTCTGCGACTGCATAACATGCAAGAGCAAGTCAGGCTCCGCATCCACGATACCGTCCACGATTCCCAATAGGTGCAAACCCAGCACGTTCAAGTTCAGCAACTTATGAATCAAGGTCGCCGCAGAAACACCAGCCGGTGGGGACACCAGAAAGAGATTGTTCGGGACGATAGTTCCATCCAAGGTCTCAAGCACCGTGCAGCCCAACCCTAACAAAGGCGCCGAGCAAATAACCTGGAGATTGCTTAGTCCAAGTGAGTCCCTGACGATAACATTATTATTACTATTCTGCGCCGCTGCCCGTGTGCTTGGAGTTGCCAAAAGCAGGAGCCCAATGAGTGCGCAAAATATCATGCGAAGTTTCATTTCTTTCCTCTTCTTCCTCTCTTGCTATTGCTACATTTTCGTTATGGGCGGAATCGTCGTGCCTATAAAAGACTCGGGTTTCTGACTGCAAGTTCGATCACCGCTTTCTTGCCGAACCCATCTGCCCCACCGGAAGCGTGACCCAGGACCGTTCGCCCAAACGGATTTCAAGGCTCACGTCCTCCGGAAGCTCACCTTCGATATGGAACTCCCCAAATTGATTGGTCGCGGTCCGCGCTAAAGTTCCCGTCCCACTGACCAGGAGCACGGAAAGTCCGTCGAGCTTGCCTCTCGCCTCGCCATCCAGGATCTGTCCGGCGAGAAAAGTTTGCCCGGATTTTTCCTGCATCTGGATCGAGAGGTCGATGACTATCTTCTTGTGTTGGTAGGCAAGGTGCCGGGTCGACGGAGACGAGCCGCGCACGCCCACCGGCATCGGGCGCCGGAAGCTATCGAATATCAGCCGCGCTGCTTGCACGCTGTGCAAAGCCGTTTCGCGCGGGCGGGGACCGCCGAGAAATTCTTCAAGGGTGGCCCAGAGCTGTGGCAGCAGACCTTCTTGCGACAACTGGGTCACGTCGTGACGTTCCATAAGCTCAAGCATTTTGCGGTTACCACCGGTCCTGCTGATGGCAAGGATTCGGTCCCCTAAACTGGGACGGATCTGCTTGATTCTCAGAATGGTCTGCTCCGCATCTGCCTCAGAAGAACCCAGATCGATCACTACGGCATCAAACGTCTCTCGCTGCAGAACGGCGGGCGTCGCTTCCTTGTCTGGAATCGAAGTGCACGACAACCCCATCGTCAGCAAGAATGTGGATATCAGACCTTGAACGGAGGGCTCAGCTCCAACAAGCAGGACCTTGCGTCGCTGGACCCAGGAAACCTCAACTCTCTTCTCTTGCACCATTTCCATGGACTGACCTTTGCTGTATTTCCCCCGGTGACCAGAGTTGCCTCTGGCCGCTTGTCACCTTCGTTGAAATCAGTGCTGGAGTAAATGCAGAGAAAATTGTCTTTTTGTGTCAGGAAAACCCTGTAGCGCGTAAGCCAAGGAAAACAAACGGGGTTAGCTCACAGTTGCTCAGCCCACGAGGATAAAGGGAGCCCAATAATAAGGATGGGGATTGCGTTCTTTCAGCTCCACCATGGCCTCACGCAGCGCCAAAGCACGGTCCGAGCGATTGAATAAACGACTGTAAAACGCTTTCATGAAGTATGCTGTGCTGCTGTCGTTCACGTCCCACAAAGTCAGCAGCAGGCTTTGCGCCCCGGCAGAAAAGAGCCCTCGCACCAAACCGATGAGTTCGTCCCCTGCGGCAATCACGTTCAATCCCGTGGAGCAGCCGCTCAACGTAATCAGCTCCGCCGGCAGCTTCAACCGGTAGAGATCGTACAGCGTCAGGAAGCTTTCCCCGAGGCGGATTCCGGAGAACATGGGATTGTCCTGTCGAAAGAACCCATGGGTGGCGATGTGAATCAGCCGGCTGTGGGCTCCTTGTTCCTTCAAAACATTTTCGGTCGCTTTAGGACCGAGAAAGACCTTCGCTTGTGGAGCGATCTCTGCTACTGCCTGAAGCTCTTCGTAGATGGATGGCGCTTGACGGTCCGGTACACCCAAGATCAAAGAGTTCCCTGTTTTGTTGGTCTGCTTGCGGCGATGCTGGACGTGGATGCTGGCGCTCGGCGCGTAGGAAATCGTGAAGGTGTCGATCAAGTACCTTTCGCCGTCAAACAGGGCGTGGAAAGGGACGTAATGAAGCAACTCGTGGGGGACCACGATCAAGCGCTGCCCCTTCAATTTAGCCCGGATGGGACCCAGCAGTTCGGTGTACAGCTCTTTCAGGTGGGAGCGTGTTGCCTCCAGGAGCGGGCCGTGAAACTCGCGCAAATAATCGGCGCCCAATCGGAATTTTGAGAACTGAAACTGCAGCATGCGCAGGACCTGGGCAATGCGCGGAGCCAGCGTGACCGTGACGATCTCTGCGCCACCTTCGGTCACGATGGCGGCCAAGATGCGGTCTTGCACCCGAAAGTATTCGAGCAGCGTCGTCTTCGGGCCTAGCTCCTGGCAAACGGAATCGAGAGATACCGGCGCCGCGGGCTCGACACCGGCGGCTTGCGCTTCTGCCGGTGAAAGTTCCCGCACGGCGCGAAGCAGTTCGCCCTCGCGTTGTTTTGCGATTTCGCGGAGAGCGAGCAAACGTTCATCGGACACGGGGACCGCACCCAGCTGCTCCACTTCGATGCGGTGATAGTACCAATTCAGCTGTTCACGCAGATGGCGGAGTTTACTGGGCACTCCGCCTTCCTCGAGGTCCCCAGTCGCCACCGGATTCATCCGCTGAACGATCAATTCCAGCAGGCCCCGCGACTTTGCCGCTTCCATGTAGGTCCACGCTTCTCGTTGGGCATCGCGGCTGCCCGATGCCAGACAGAGCTCGACCAGGTTCTCGTACACTTCCAGCCTGTTCTTTACGAACGAGATTTTCAGCTCTTCGCCGTGGACCTCGCCGCGAAGAGCTTCCAGCACTTCTTTTGCGATCCGATAATGGCGCTGCGCCTCTTGCAGGCTGTGCGAAGCCTCTTCGACCTGGCCCATCACCAGATGCGCCTGAAACGCGAGGATTGGCATCTCCTTTCCGCTCAGGCTTTCCAGAGCTGTCTGGCATTCCTGGCGCGCGGTTTCGATTTCACCTGTCTTCAGGGATAGCCGCGCCAGCAGCAGGCGGCACAGAATGGCCCGCCCCGGCAACGGTGAGCTACGGAAAAATTCCAGCGCACCGAGACAGTATTGACGGCTTTCAGGAAAACGTCCTTCGTTGAAGTACACCACGGCCCGGTAGAGGTCGATTAATGACGGCCAGACATGGTTCTTTTCTTGAACAAACAGGTCTCGCGCCTGCGCAAAAATCTCGAGGGCGCGAAATCCTTCACCTTGCTGGCTCAAAGCGATCGCCGAATTGCATAAGGCCTTGGCGCTTTCATATCCCAGTCCGAGCTGCTTGAAGCTCGTGAACGCTTCCTTCGCCAGTTCCGCTGCGCCCTGATTTGTATTGAGTTCGAGGTAGATTTCGGAGAGGTCAAGCTGGCAAAGGCCGAAATAGTAAGGGTCGCCCGCTGCTTGTGCGGTCTCGCGGGCAGTTCGTAGATTCTCAATGGCTTGCCCGTACGCTCCGCGCAAGTAATGCAGGTACGCAGTGTTGTACTCCGCCTGAACCAACGCCAGCGGCAGCTTCTGTTCCCGGCACAGGCCGGCAACCCGCTTGTACGTTTCCTCGGCTCTCTCATACTCATTCAACATCACCAGGCACATCGCGGAATTGTGAAGCGCGGCGATGATCCCTTCTGCATCTTTGTCGGGCAGCAATTGGGAATAGGCGCGCTCGTAGCAATCCAGAGCTTCGATGAACCGGTCTTGACGATGAAGAATGTTGCCGACATTGATCTCCAGGCGCGCCAGCCGAACCGTGTCTTGCGCCGCCGTGAAGAACTTTCGCGCGCGTGCCGCGGCGGCGTGAGCGCGCTCATACTCTCCCAGGAGTATCAACGGCTGAATGGAAATGCTGAGAGTGCGCGCGGCTTCAACCGGCTTCCCTATTTCCTCAAAGAGCTGGATGGATTGCGTATGAAGCTCCGATGCCGGTTTGTTTTGGCCCAGGGACCAGAGGGCGTTCGCCTTGGCACGCAATGCGAAAGCCCGAGATTCCTTATCGCCAAGCTGGCCGGCAAGAACCACCGCCGCGTCTGCCAAAGCACACGCTTTTTTGAGATCCACCTTGGTCAGGGTGCGGACAGCTTCGACCAGTTGGGCGACGAACGCGGAGGAAAGTAGCCGGGAGTGACGGCTGAAAAACTTCACGCGGCTGGCGTCGTCAGGAAGGACCGCCAGACGGTCCAGGACTTTTTCATCAATGACGTGCTTAACCGACATTGCGACCCGGCTCTGATTCAGGCGTGAAGCAATCTATCCGATCAAGCGCAAACCAGCAACCCGCGTTTCTGCACCCAGAGTGCTTGAGGAGAATTGCCATGCAAGTGAGTGGAGAGACCAGAGAAGTTAGCCAACGACCAATACAGAAAAAAATGCGGCCAGGACCTGGTCCGGGCCGCATCTCAGGACAAATCATTGAGCGGAGCCGGCAACTTTCAAGAGCACCTGTGTGCCGCTCTCCAGCTTCACATTCCGACTCGTGGAGCTGATGACCGACCCTTGGGCGCTGCCTGTGGTAACAGAGTTGAGCGTCAAGCCTTGCAGGCCAATCGCTCCCTGGCTGGCGCTGGTTAGCCTGCCCTGCGCCGTGAGGCCTCCCGCGAGTGACGTGGTCCCGTTCACGGCTCCGGTAGCCGTACCGCCTACTGTGCTGGTCGCGCCGCCGACCGCGCCGGTAGCAGTCGAGGTTGCTCCACTCACGGTGGACGTTGCTCCGCCCAGAAGTCCGCCTCCGCCAGAGCGGCGTGCGCCTCCTCCACCTGGGCTCGGAGCGCTGATGCTGCTGCTCTCGTCGGCAGCGGCTGAAAGCCCGGCATTGACCGGGGGCGCCAGCGCCTGGACCGCTCCGTTCAGCGACATTTCCTCGCCGCCTTTGAGAACGGCCTTGTCAAAGACGATCCCCAGCCTTGAATCGGCGCTTTCTTTGCTGCGTGCCTGGGCTTCCGTGACGTGACCCACGAGCTTTGAACCCTTGTGGATAACTACTTTGCCATTAGACTTCACATCTTCCGTGACCTTGGCCGTCACTTGGTCGCCAGGCTTGGCGCTCCTGGCGTCTAGCGAGTGGGTCAGTTCAGCGTTCAACGTGCTGCCACTGGCAAGTACCGCAGAGCTGCCGGCGCTGCTAGCATTTGCGCTTCCGGCCGTACTGCTGCGCGCTCCCGCTTTGGAGTTCTCCTGTTTTTCCTTGTGCTCGGTGTTAGCCTGAGCATGGGCCGAGGCATTGGTATTCGCTGACGCGCCTGCGGCTTGCGTGTTCTGGCTTGCATTGGCGCTGGCGCCAACCTGGCCGGGAGTCACCGAGGTATTTCCCGAAGCAGATCCACTTGCCGTCTGCGCCGATGACGCAAAGCTGAGCAAACCCGTCATTGCAACCAACATCCAAAAGCTTTTCATCTCTTAGCTCCTGTGAACATGGATTTGGGGGCTTTGGCGAAGTGAGCTTCCTTGTCGCATGAGGTTCTTCCGCCCACTTCCTCAAACGTTGTTGCGAATTTTAGAAAACCGGCGCACGGCAAACAATCCGTGACAGTATTGAGAATTGATGTCGGGGAAACACTGTAGTACCGGAGGCTAAGGCAATCATGGAGCACCGAGCGTGCCATTAGCGAACAGCTTGCGCCAGAGTGAGTTAGAACGAAACATTCACGGGATGGCCATCAAAAACGACTGCTCGCATGGTTCCATTGAACGTCACCTCGATTTTGCGCATCCGTGGCGACAGCATGCGCGAACCCGTTGCCAGATTCATCGTCAGGATTCGCCGGCTATCATTCCAGTCCAACTGAAGCCCCATCCATTCTCCCTTACGGTAATTGAACGAGGCACCGTCGTCTTCATACATGAGAAAAGAAGCGTCACGGCCCGGGTAAACGGTAATGGACAGCGGCTGGTCGACTTTCTCTTCTGCGTATTGTTTCACTGGGCCCAGAGGCAGGATGGTTCCTGCACGCACGTAGAGGGGCATGGTCTCCAGGTCGACTTTGCGGCTGATCTCGCGACCGCCCTCGATCTGCTCGCCTGTCCAGAAATCGAACCAGGCGCCACGCGGCAAGTAGACCTTGCGGGAGGTTGCGCCGGACTCGACTACCGGCGCAACCAGAAGGTTCGGTCCCCACAAATACTCATCGCCGCGAGCTACAGCTACCGGGTCGTCGGGATAGTGCAACCACAGCGCACGCATGATGGGCATGGCGTTCGTCGCGCACTCGCGAACTGCGCTGTATATATAAGGTAGGAGCCGGTAGCGGAGTTCCAGATACTTGCGGCAGATCGGTTCGACTTGCTCGTTATGCAATTCACTGGGGTCAGGAATCGCCGCACCCCGGTAGTTGCTGATCTCCACCGGACCAGGATCGCCGGTGTTCCATCCCCAGGGGAGGCGCAGTTTCCAAGTGCGGCCATGGCAGCGAAAGAGCGTGCAGAAGGCGCCGAACTGAAACCAGCGCAGGTAAAGCTCCGCTGTGAATTCCTTTGTGGGGACGAAACCGCCGATGTCTGTCCCCCAGTAAGGGATGCCGGTCAGCGCGGTATTGACGGCGATGGGAACGTGGACCTTGAGAGTGTCCCACGTGGAGTAGACATCGCCCGACCAGAGGAACGCGGCGTAGCGCTGCATGCCAGCGTAGCCGTTACGGTGGAGCGCATAAGGGCGCTCGTTGGGACGGTCGAGTTGTGGGCCTTCCCAGTACATCCGGTGCCGCGCCAATCGCGACGCGATATCCAACGGATCGCCTTCGTCGGGCCACCAGCCGTCCACTCCCATCGCGAAATCCTTGCGGTGTACATCCCAATAGCAACTTGCTTCCAGCTCGTCAAATCGGGCTGTCTCACAAGCGTCGTGGACTGTCCCCTTCAGCCTGTTCGAGAGGATCACGGCGTGGAGCACGACACGGAAATTGTCTTTGTGAAGCTGATCGATTATGGCCGGGGGATCGGGGAAGGCTCTTGAATTCCAGACGAAAGATCCGTTTTGCGTGTTCCATCCGTTGGGACAGAACCCTGTGCCCAAATAGATCAAGGCATCGCAAGGCAGTTTCTTTTCGCGAAAAGTCTTGGCCTCAGCAAGTATTTCCTCGCGTCCCCCGAGCGTGCGATGCGACTGCTGGTAGCCAAGACTCCAGCGCGGCGGCATCTCCGCGTGTCCGGTGAGCCTGGCATATTCGGACATGATGACTTTGGGGTCCCGGGAAACGACCAGGAAGATATCGAGCGGCAAGCCAAGGTCCGCGTTGGCGGGTGTGAACTTGCTTACCGGTCCGGTGAAGTCGAATGTTCCAAAAGGATGGTGGATATACATCGCCCATCCCCCGGTTCCAATCAGCCAAGGAATGGGAACACGGCCGCCGTGCGTCCCAAGCTGATAACCACCTTGGCCGCTGCGCATGGCATCGACTGAGCCTCGGCGATCGAACTGCGGCCCTCCCTCGCCTAAGCCAAACAGGGGTGCGTCTCCGGTAATGAAAGAGACGATTCCCGTCTCCCGGTTAACTTCGAGCCGCTGGACGACTTCCCCGCTCTCCGTGGTCGTGGTGAAAGACAGCGGCGTAGTTGAAAGATTTACGCGCAGGTTCCCGGCTTTGATGATGCGGCCTGGCGCGTCTCCTCTCAGCCTGAGTAAGGGATCGCCCCAGGACAGCTGTACCAGCGAACCGTTGGACGGAACTTCTGCTGTCTGGCCATTGCTTATCGGGAGGACTGTAAGCCGCAAGGTATGCGCGCTGACAGAGGCGACCTGGACTTCGACATCAGCGGCTAAAGCCGGCACTTGGTGGAGCTCTGGACGCAGGCCTGATCCCGCCGAGCGGGACCACCCTCCCGCTGGAAGAAGCAAGGAAGCGCCGGCCACAGCAGCCCCTTTTAAGACGTCGCGGCGATCATAACGCTTGCTCATGGCTCCGGCCTCCGCAGCAACCGCTTTAACGGCCAGCTTTTTGTCCGTAATAGGCAGCTGGGCCGTGCTTCCGCTGGAAATGTTTCTCGCGCAGTTCATCGGCGAGCGGTGCGACGTTGGAATTAATGACCAGGCTGGCGTATGCCATATGCGCAACTTCTTCAAGAATCCAGGCGATATGCGCTGCCCGGCTCGCGGAACTTCCCCAGCAGAAAGGTGCATGGCCGGCGACTAGTACTGCCGGCATCGAGAGCGGATCCTGCCCGTCCAAGGTGCGTAAGATTGCGCGACCCGTATTCAATTCGTAGTCAGTTGCGATCTCCGCCGGGCGCAAGGAAGAGGTGACGGGAATAGGACCGTGAAAATAGTCAGCGTGGGTAGTTCCCAGGCACGGAATCTGACATCCTGCTTGGGCCCATGCCGTAGCGCTGCGAGAATGCGTATGGGCAACGCCGCCGATGGTTTCAAACCCGCGATATAGAGCGAGATGCGTGGGCAGATCGGAAGACGGCCGCAAAGAGCCTTCCACGATGCGCCCTTCAAGGTCGGTAATCACCAAGTCCGAAGGTGTCATCCGGTCATAGCTAACGCCGCTGGGCTTGATCACAACCAGACCCTGTTCACGAGAAATGCCGCTAGCGTTGCCGAAGGTGTCAATCACCAGGCCACGACGCACCAATTCCAAGTTGGCTTCGAGGACCTCTTCGCGGAGCGATTGCAATTTCACTGAACGCTCCTGGCCGCAGCGGCGATCCCCCTGAGCCGCGGCAATACATCGCCGACATCAGCCGGCTTGGAGATCTTGTCGCCAAACGCAAAGTACAGCTTGCGATAGAGCGGGTAGAGTTCGCTATAAACAGCAGCGTTTTTTGGGTTCGGCTCAAAGATCCTGAACTCAGGGCACAGTGCGTCTTGAGCCTGTTCGAGCGTCTTGAAAGCGCCCGCGGCAAGGAAGGCGAAGATGGCTGATCCCAGGCTGGTGACGTCGCCCTCCGGAACCAGCACCGGCTTGTTGAGGACATCAGCGTAGATCTGATTCAGCTTGGCATTTTTCTTGGGAATGCCTCCGCCGTTGATCACGCGATCGATGCGGACGCCGTGCTGTTCCATACGTTCCAGGATGATTCGGGTGTGGAAGGCCGTGCCCTCAATGGCGGCAAAGAGCTCATCGAGCGCCGTGTGGGTAAGGTTCCAACCGAGCGTCATCCCGCCTAACTCCGGGTTCACCAGCACCGTTCGATCACCGTTGTCCCAGGTGAGACGGAGCAAGCCCGTCTCGCCGGGCCGATAGGCTTCGAGAGAGCGTGACATTTCCGCAAGAGATTGCGCGGCGCGGCGGGCGATGGCGTCAAAAATATCACCGGTGGCTGAAAGACCGGCTTCGATTCCCGTGTAACGCGGATCAACAGAACCCGGCACAACACCGCATACGCCAGGTACCAGGCCGACGGCCTCCGCGATTCCCACGATACATGTGGAGGTCCCAATTACGTTCACCAGGTCGTGCAATCGCCCGCCGGCTCCTACCGTATCCCAGTGAGCATCGAACGCTCCCACAGGAATGGGGATGTCGCTTCGCAAGCCCAGCTTCTCGGCCCATTGCGGTGATAGGCGCCCGGCAATGGTGTCTGAGGTAGCATAGCGCCCTTGCAGTTTGGCGCTCACGCCGGCAAGAAGAGGATCCACTTCGGTGAAGAATTCGTCAGAAGGAAACCCGCCCAGCGCTTTGTTCCACATCCACTTGTGTCCCATGGCGCAGACGCTTCGCGGAAGGCAGGAAGGCTCGGTAATGCCGCAGAGGACCGCCGCCGCCATATCACAGTGCTCGAGCGCGGTTACAAATCGCGCGCGTTTGTCGGGATTGTGGCCGAGCCAGTGCAGCAGCTTGGCAAAGCCCCACTCGGAAGAGTAGATGCCGCCACACCATTCGATGGCTTGCAAGCCCGTGGCCCGCGCAACCTCGGTGATGCGGGCGGCTTCTTTCCATGCCCGATGATCGCACCAGAGGTAGTAATCATCGAGAGGGACCAACCCATCTCCAACCGGAATAACGCTGGAACCGGTGGTGTCGATGGCCAGTGCCGCAACCTGACTGCCATTCACGCCCGAGGAATGCAAAACCTGAGCCATGGCCGCAGCCAGCGCGCGCATGTGATCATCGTGGCTCTGGGTGGCGTGGTCGGGATCCTCTTTGCGGCGATGGAGCGGGAAGTCTGCCGTGGCAAAACCAAGACGCCCCCGCTCGCTGTCAAACAGGGAGACACGGACGCTTAGCGTCCCGAAATCCACTCCTGCAACGACGGTACTCATGGCTGGTGCTGATAAACATCCCAGTTCAGGTAGCGCTTTGTGGCTTCGTGAACCACCGCGCTGACCGAGGACAGGTTCGCGGCCACATGATGTTCGAAGCCGCGTTCGCAAATGAAACGCAGCAGTCGTTGCAACTCTGGGATTTCCACGACTCCGGCGCCACCGAAAGTCTCCAGCGGATCATTGGTGAACCGGCCCTGGCCCAGATAGCCGCGGATCGCGCCTGTACGGTCATCGGTAGAGAACCGGGCATAGCTCATTGGCTCAGGCTTCACGCGCCCCACGCACGTCCCGAAGGTGTTCTCCTTTCCTACAGTCGCTGAAATGATCTGCTGGAAATCCATTTTCACTTCTGTGAAGAAGTGTTTGGGCAGGTTGCTGCAATGGAAGCAAACAGCTTTGTTGGGATTGTCTCCGTAGTTATTGTTCCAGTCGAGCAGGGCGCTGGGGGTGCCCGAGGCCAGGTGAAGAGCATGCATGCCGATCACACCGCTGATATCGACCTCGCACGCGCTTGACAGGCCGTCATTGCTCATCATGCTCATCACGGTGCAGGGGACAACGCCGAAGTACTCTTCCAACGATGTCCAGCACTGGACTGCGCTGATGGTTACGTCGGTGTCCCGCATCCAGCCGTCGATGACCGCTCCCAGCTTGGCCATCTTCAGCAGGGCGGCAGGTGGAATGTTTTCTGTGGACACGTATTTGCTAATGCTCGCGAGCTTGGCTTTTGCCTCGGGAGCGTCGTCTTTCATCCGGTTGATGCGTCCCAAAATCTCGGAAAGATCGATGGTCTCAACCGAGATGCCATTGGCTTCCAAGATCTTTTCGCTGTAACGAACAGTGTTGAACGCCGCGGGGCGCGCCCCAATGGCGCCGATGCGCAGTCGTCGTAAACCTTTCACCACCCGGCAAACACCGAGAAACGCATTGAGATCCTGGCGAAACATGTCGGACTGGGGCAGTTCGGTATGCAGAGTGGTGAGCGAGTAAGGAATTCCGTACTGTGTCAGATTGTTGCAAACCGACATCTTTCCGCAGAAGCTGTCGCGACGGTCGCGGATCGACATCTTCGAAGGAGTATCCGGGCTTGCCTGCACCAGCACCGGTACGCGGAGATCGGCCATGCGCAGAGTGTCGGCGATGGCGCGCTCGTCGCCGAAATTCGGCAGCGTTATGACAATGCCATCGATCGAATCACGGTGCTGCTTAAAGAGATCCGCGCAGCACATAGCTTCCTGGCGCGTCTCGACGGCCCCGAATTTGGATTGGCTCTCGCACAACACGATGACATTGACGCCGGCCGCTTCCAGCGCGGTTATCATCTCCTCGCGGCCGCTGCGCGCCAAGTGGTCAGGGAAAAATCCCCGATTCCCGACGATCAACCCGAGTGTCATCTTTCGTTCCGCCGTCTGGCTCATCACCGTTCCTTCCTGGGGGAAAACCGATAGGTGTAGAAACCGCCGAGGACTACGAGCAGGGCTCCCCACCAGATGCCGGCGTGCAAATTGGCCAAGACCGGTTGCTGCGCCGGCGGCACAAACAGATCGTAAATCCCTGCGCCAAGAATCAGAAGACCGTAGACCAGCAACAGCATCCCGATGAAGAACCATATCGAGATGCGCCCTTCTTGCGAATGCGATTTCTCAATCCTAACTTCAGAATCCGTGCTCTTACTGGTGGCGGTTTCCACGCGCATTTGCTCCTACCAAAAGATGATGTTCAGGATCACGAACACCGACCCGACAACAATAGCCCAGAACAGAGGCCGTTTGTAGAGAGGCACATCGTCTTCACTCGGCAACGGAGCGGTACCATAAACCAGGCCCGCAAGCTCAGCCACCGGCTTGGGCTGCGATGCAAGACTTACAACAACGGTCACGGCCACGCAAATCAGCCAAGACCAAAGCCCGCGGTACATGTTCTCCGCCATGCTCTTGGCGCTGGATGACAAGGCGATGAAAGAGAGGGCTGCGGGGTCGACCTTCACCCACGCCCACATGCCGATTGACGAGAGAGTCCCCGCCAGCAACCCCCAGAACCCGCCGGCAGGTGTCGCCCGCTTCCAGAACATTCCCAAGAGAATAGTGCCGAAAAGTGGTGCGATAAAGAAGCTGAACAAGGCCTGCACGTAGTCCATAATGCTCGCGAAGTTCATGACGAGATAGGCTGTGGCGATGCTGATTAGGACACCCAAAACCGTACACCATCGGCCCACCTTTACATAATGCGCGTCCTCGGCCGTCTTGCGAACGAGAGGACGATAGATATCGTAAGTCCAGACAGTGGCGAAGGCGCTAACGTTGCCGGCCATGCCTGACATGAAACCTGCCATCAGGGCAGTGATGCCCAGACCCAGCAGGCCGGGACCGCAGTACCGCGCCAGCATCAGCGGCAGCACCTCGTTGTAACTGTGTCCCCCAGTGATCACGGCCTGGGATTCGCCGACAAGTTTTTCCGGAAGTACCGCCAGCCCAAGCAGGCCGGGCAGGATGACGATAAAGGGCACCATCATTTTGAAGCCGGCGCCGATGACCGGCGCCATTCTTGCGGACCGCAAGTCGCGCGCGCTCAAGACTCGCTGTACGACAAGAAAGTCGGTGGTCCAATAGCCGAACGAGATCACGAAGCCGAGTCCAAACACGATTCCCGTCCAATGGACGCCCATCGGGTTGTTGTTGAAGCCGCCCATGGTGCTCCACAAGTGCGTGTGATCATGCGACGGAAAGGACTGGGCGATGCGGTCGGTCATGCCCTTCCATCCTCCGGCCTCGATCAGTCCGAGAATGGGGACGATCAGGGCGCCCGCCCAGATGAGAACGAACTGCAAAACTTCATTGAAGATCGCGGACAAAAGCCCGCCCAAAACCACGTACACGGCCACCGTCAGGGACGACACCCATATGCTGAAGTTAATGTTCCAACCCAGCACGGCTTTCATCACCAAGGCCATGGCGTAAATGTTCACGCCGCTCATCAACACGGTCATGACGCCGAAGGTGATCGCTGACAGCGCGCGCGATGATTCCCCGAAACGCAACTTCAGGTAGCCGGGAACGGAATGAGTCTTCGAGATGTAATAAAAGGGCATCATGACGACGCCGAGGAACAACATCGCGGGGATGGCTCCGATCCAATACCAGTGCGTGGCCAGAATCCCGTATTGGTAGGCCGAGGCAGCCCATCCCAAGAGTTCGAGCGAGCCGAGGTTGGCGGCCAGGAAACTCAACCCGGCGATCCAGGCGGTCATCTGGCGCCCGGCGAGAAAGAAATCGTCGCCCGTTTTCGCAAACTTCTTTAGATAAAAGCCGATCCCTAGAACGAGAAGAAAGTAGATGAGGATGATGAGGCCATCGACCCAGTGAAGAGACAATAGCTGGCCGTTTGACGGTTGGACCCAAAGAGCGAGGGGAAATGGCATGTGTGCACTCTCTGCAATGGAGAAGCCGGCCGGGGCAACCGGCTATCGCGCCAAAAGCTGTTTATGAGCGAATAATGTAAACGCTTGCACAGGCAAAATACGGGATCAGCCCTGCTTTGTCAAGGGAAATGGAGGGAATCGCCGAAATCGCAGTCATCGCGCGACATCACCGTGATCGGCCGCAGGCTTGGCCTTCGTCCGAAATCCCGACCGTAGAGACGCGGCATTGCCGCGTCTCACTCTCGAATCGACGACATTATCTCGGGTACCCTCCACGTTGTGGAAAGGGTACGAACATTGAGACGTGGCAATGCCACGTCTCTACGTCTGACATTTTCGGTTTTCCTTTACATCCTTCTACGGCAAAGGATGTTTTAGACGATTTCGGCGATCTCGCGCGATGACGGCGATGTCGGCGATTCTTACGCCGTCTGCAGGATGACCGTGGCTACCGACAACCTCGGCATATCGATCTGCACTTTCGATCCATTGACCTGCACCGGATACGGTCGCGGCACAACGCGATCCGGCTGCTCGAAGCTGTTGTAAGCATTCAAGTCCTGGTCGTGAAGAATCTGGGCGCTCCCGGTTTTGGCGCTGCTGCCTGCCAGCGTGCACTCCACCTGGAGGTCGGCGTCACCGCGCGGGTTCACCAGGCTGATCACCAGCTGCTGGTTGCCCTTCGATGCCGACACGGACAGACCAAGGGGAGACAAGCTTTCGGTTTCGGTTCGGACGAGATC